>DATDFL010000285.1:0-14787 GCA_036522595.1 Gaiellaceae bacterium | reverse complement strand
GGACGAGGACATCTACGCCGAGCGCAACGGCGCGCTCGAGCTGGTCGAGTCGCGGGCGCTCGTCCCGGGCGACTTCTACGAGCTGATCCCGCCACAGGACGACATCCACCGCGTCCGCACGACCTCGGACGAGACCTCGGTCTCGATCCACCTCCTGACGAACGACACCGGCTGCGTCTGGCGCCATACGTTCGACCCCGAGTCGGGCGAGCGCGCGCCCTTCCGTAGCGGCTACGTGAACATGCCGTGCAACGACCCGTAGGGGTCGTGCTGGTCGAAGGCACCAGCGACAGGATCGCACTGGAAACGCTCGCGGCGCGCCGCGGCCGCGACCTCGTGGCCGAAGGGATCGAGATTGTCGCGATGGGCGGCGCACAGGCGATCGGCCGGTTCCTCGACCGCTTCCAGGGCCTCCGTGTCACAGGCCTTTGCGATGCGGGCGAGGAGCCCGACTTCCGGCGGGCATTCCAGCGCGCCGGCCTGGAGCCGAGCTTCTACGTCTGCGAGCCCGATCTCGAGGCGGAGCTCATCCGAGCCCTCAGCGCCGAGCGGGTGCTCCACGTCGTCGAGGCGCACGGAGATCTGCAGCCGTTCCGGACCCTCCAGAAGCAGGTCGAGTGGCGAGGACGCCCCGTCGAGGACCAGCTCCGCCGCTTCATGGGCAGCGGCGGCCGCCGCAAGACCCGGTATGCGCGCTATCTCGTCGAGGCGCTCGAGCTCAGCGAGGTCCCGCGGCCGCTCGACCAGGCCCTGGCCCGCAGTTGATGTGGAAGTTCTCGGTGAGCGTCTGCCCCGCCTGCACCGTCACGCTCCGCGAGTCGGGCACGCAACCAGGCTCTGTCGCCGTGAACGTGTAGGTGCCCGCCGGGAGACCTCCGGCTTCGTACCCGCCGAACGCATCCGCTTGGGTCGACCCGTTGACCGGTCCGAACCACGAGACGGTCGAAAAGCTGACATTCGTCGCACCGACGATCGCGCCTTGCGTTGAGGACGGCGCGTGCTCGATGACATTCCCTGCCGAGAACGTGTAGCCGGCCGCCCAGAGGTCGTCCGGCGCCGCGGAGTCGATCCCGCCTAGGTCTCCGCCCTGGCCAGAGGCCGGAGTCGGGACATGCGTCCATGCGGAACCGTCGTAGTGGTCGATGAGCGCTCCGTAATCGTCCATGCCGACCGCCCAGACATCGCTCGCGGAGACCGCATCGACTCCGAGCAGGATCTGGCCCGCCGGGAACTGGGTCGGGTTCAGGGTCCAGCGGGTCCCGTCCCAGTGCTCTGCGAGGGCGCCCCAGTCGACCCCGTAGTACGTCTCGACCACGCGCGCGCCCACTGCCCAAACGTCGTTGGGCGCGGCGGCCGAGACGCCCTCGAGCGGGTAGCTGAACTCGCTGAACTCCCCGCGTGGCTGCGGGCTCGGCACCTCGGTCCAAACCGAGCCGTTGTAGTGCCAGGTCGTCGCGTCACCGACCGCCCACACATCGGACGCGCTCACGACGGTGATTCCGGCGAGCCCGGTGCGCGAGTCACACTGCCGGCGAGGCGCGACGACGCTGAGGCTCGGCGCCCCGAGCGGAGCCCTCCTCCACACCTTTCCGTCCCAGTGGAGGATCACGGAGTGCGCGTGCGTCTGCGCGTCCCAGTAAAGACCGGCCGCCCAGACGTCGTTTGGCGCGGCTGCGTCGACCGCCAGCAGGTGGTCGACCGATGAGCCGCCGGGTTGTGGCGTGTCGATGATCGACCACGACGTCCCGTTCCAGTGCATGGAGAAGCTCCGGTCGTCGAGCGACGAGGGGTTGCTCGTCCAGCCCACCGCCCAGGCATTCGTGGGCGAGAGCGCGACGACGTCCGCCAGGCGGTTCCCGTCCGGCAAGTTCGGGCTGGGGACGACGGTCCAGGCGGAGCCGTCGAAGTGCATCGTCAGCGTGCGCGAGTTGACCTCGCCGTTCGAGTAGCCGACCGCCCAGATGTCGTCGTGCGCTCGGACGGAGATCGCGTTCAGCACCCCGCCGACATTCGGCGCCTGCTCGATGCCCCAGGCCGGCAGCCCACCAGCGTCGGCCTGTGCCGAGGGCAGCAGCACCAGCGAGAGGAGCCCCGCAACGAGCGCCAGCCGGATGCGAAGGGACATCGCCCGAGATCATCCCTTACGGCAACCTCTGGTGGCACACGATAGTCCTTACGATTTCCTGAATTCGGGTGTACGATCGCCCGCAGGCGGGACTTCGAGAGAAGGGGAGACAAGATGCGCGGCCGGATTTCCTCGACGATCGTTCTTGCGTTCGCTGCGGCTTTGGCGACAGCCGCACTCGCGACGGCGGCTGCGCCGATAGCGAACCTCAACGTCACCGCGATGCCCGGGAACGAGGCCGAGGACGCAATCGCGGTCAACCCGACCAACCCGTCGAACGTCGTCGCCATGTCGACGCTGCCGGACGTCGTCGCGGGCCTCGCCGTCGGCGTCTCCTTCAACAGCGGCCGCACGTGGTCGAGAAGCGTGATCGGCGCGACTACGAGCGACCCGCTCGGCGATATCTGCTGCGACCAGCAGCTGGCCTGGGATCACTTCGGCAATCTCTGGATGACGTACCTCGTGAACTCGAGCCTCGACGTCTTCGTCGCGGTCTCGACCGACGGCGGCCGGTCGTTCAGGGTGGCCGGCGACATCCCGACGAACGGCGACCAGCCGTCGATCTCAGCCGGGGCAAACAGCGTCTGGGTCAGCTGGACCCGCACGCCCGGGAACCAGATCGTCGCATCCGGCGCGCGCGTGACCGGGCTCGGCCAGTACGGCAGCTTCAGCGCCCCCGAAAGCGTTCCGAGCCCCGGCAGCAACGGCGACTACGGCGATACCGCCGTCGGGCCGAACGGCCAGGTCATGGTGACCTACCAGAATTCGACCAACGGCCAGGGCGGCGCGGACATCTACACGGCCGTCGACCCGGACGGCCTCGGCCCGGCCGGATTCGGCCACACGACGCTCGTCAACCACAGCCACGTCGGCGGGTTCGACTACATCGCGGCCAAGCCGAACCGCTCCATCGACGCAGAGGCGAACCTCGCGTGGGACCGGACGAGCGGGCGCGTCTACCTCATCTGGGTGGACGAGAACCCGAACGAGAGCGACAACACGGACGTCATGTTCCAGCACTCCGACGACAGCGGCGCGACCTGGTCGACCGCGGTCAAGCTGAACGACGACCGCACGGCGAACAGCCAGTACGACCCGGCGATCGCGCTGGATCAAGCGAGCGGAGCGCTCGCCGTGTCCTGGTACGACACGCGGAACGACCTCGGAACCGGCGGTAGCGGCGACATAGACGGCATTCGGAACGACGACTTCCAGATCTGGGCGACCGACTCGACGAACCACGGCGCGTCATTCGCGCGGAACTTCCAGGTCAGCCGCGGAACGTCGAGCGCGGTTGCCGCCGGAAGCTTCTTCGACAACGGCGATTACACCCATGCGGCGTTCGTCGCGGGAACGTTCTGGCCGGCGTGGTCGGACAACTCGAACAGCACGGGCGACAACCCGAACGGCACGCTGCACCAGTTCGACCTCTACACGGCGAAGGTGTCGATCCCCTAGCGGCGGCTCAGAACCGTGGAAGTGCCGTCGGGCGCAACCCGATAGACCGAGCCTGCCGCGCTCGTGTCGATGACGTACAGCGAGCCGTCGTCCGCGGCCTCGACGTCGTACGGATCGGCGAACACGCGCTTCACCGACCCGACCCTTCGCCCGTCGGCCAGCGTGTGGATCACGCGACTCGTGCTCGCATCGACGATGTAGACGGTTCCGTCGGCCGCGATGTCGATTCCACGGGGCTCCCCGACGTGTCCCCACGCCTCCACGGCTCCGGTGCTCAGGTCGACGCGCTTGACCTGCCCGTGGCCGGTGTCGGACACCAGGAGCCCACCGTCGCTCGTGACCGCGAGCCCGTGCGGGCCGGAGAGCTGCGTCGCAATCGGCGTTGGGGCACCGAGCCGGAAGACCTTCGTCGTGGTCGCGTAGTAGACGTCGCCGTTTGCCGCGACGGCGATGGGCCCGATGTCCTCGTCGGCCGCCACGACCGGCGTCGGGTCGCCGAGCCGTAGGAGCGACCGACCGGCCGACAGGTAGACGGCGCCCGATGGCGCATGCGCAACCGCGTAGGCGCGAGAGATCGACGTGACGACAGCGCTCTTCCCGGTAGCCGGGTTGATCCGCACGACGCGGCCGTTGCCGTTCTCGACCAGCAGCAGCGCCCGGTTCGACTCGACGTCGATCGAGGTCGGCCACACGAAGCTAAGCGGCACCGCGCGACGCCGAACACTGACCCTGCCGAGCGTGACGCGCGTGCCACCTGCTCGCGCGCCGAACTTCCAGCGGCCGGCGGCCGGGAAGACGACCCGCGCGCGGTAGCGGCCCGACCCTGCCGCACGCGCCGCAAACGAGCGGGTCGTCCGGCCTCGAGCGATCCAGACGGCGACCTTGACGCGCCGGTCCGCCCGGACGACGATGGCCACCGGGCGGCCAGCTTCCGGCTTTCCCGGCCCGCGCACGAGCGAGAGGCCGGGGGCGGCCGTGGCGCAGGCGGCCACGGCCACCCCGGCGATGACGGCGGCCAGGAGGGGTCTCTTCCAGCTGCCCATGCTCCTTCCGACGCGGACCTGCGATCATCGGTTGCAAAGGTTTTTTGCAAATGGCGAAGCGCGACCCGACCCGCGTCCAGATGTGGGCCATGGCCCACCCGCTCCGGCTCGAGATCCTCGGGCTGCTCGTCGAGGGCCCCGCCACAGCGTCGATGCTGGCACGAAGGCTCGGGGAGTCCAGCGGCTCCACGAGCTACCACCTACGCATGCTCGCGCGTGCGGGAGCGGTAGTCGAGGACCCCGCGCTCGGGACGCGGCGCGAGCGGTGGTGGCGGCGCCGTGACCCGTTCGTCCTCATTCCGACCGACGACGACCTCGAAGGGCGCGCGATCAGCGCGCGGATGCTGGGCCTGTTCTTCGCGCGCGACGAGCAGGCGCGGCTGCGGCTCGTTGCGCGGGACATGGATGCAGCCTGGCGCGCGGGCGCGTTCGTCGGGAACTGGTTCCTCGAGCTGACCCCTGACGAGGCAGACGCGCTCGCCGAGCGGTTGGTCGAGCTCGTCCAGGAGCTCCGGGCCCGGCCGCAGCCGACCCCGGACGCCGACCGCGCGCTCGTCTCGATCAGCGTCCTCCCCTGGCTCGACTGATGCGGGAGCTCTTCCTCCTCGACCCGGACGTCGTCTACCTGAACCACGGCTCGTTCGGCGCGTGCCCTCGCCCCGTCTTCGAGCGCTACCAGGAGTGGCAGCGGGAGCTCGAGAACGAGCCGGTGCGCTTCATGAGGCGCCTGCCCGAACTCCTGGAGCCCGCACGCGCCGAGCTCGGCGCCTTCGTCGGCGCGCCGGCGGACGACCTCGTCTTCGTCCAGAACGCGACCACCGGCGTGAACATCGCGGCGCGGGCGCTCGGCCTGCAGCCCGGCGACGAGGTGCTCGCGACGAATCTCGAGTACGGCGCGTGCGACCTCGCCTGGCAGCACGTGTGCGAACGGGCCGGCGCGCGGTACGTCCGCGCCGAGGTCGATCGCCTCTTCGAGCACCGCACCGAGCGCACGCGCGCGGTCTTCCTCTCGCACATCACGTCCGTGACCGCCCTGCTGCTGCCCGTGGAGGAGGTCGTCGCCCGCGCGCGCTCCGAGGGGCTGGTCACGATCGTGGACGGAGCACACGCGGTCGCGCAGGTCGACCTCGACCTCACGGAGCTCGGCGCCGACTTCTACGCGGCCACGTGTCACAAATGGCTGTGCGGGCCGAAAGGCTCGGGCTTCCTCTACGTGCGGCCCGAGTGGCAGGAGCGCACGCACGCGCCGATCGTGAGCTGGGGCTACGAGGAGCCGGCCACGTTCGTCTCGCGGCTGCAGCGGCAAGGAACACGTGATCCCTCCGCCTACCTCACCGTCCCGGCCGCGATCGAGTTCTTCCGGGAACACGACTCGCGTGCGCGCTGCGTCGACCTCGCCCGCGAGGCCCGGCGCGAGCTCTGCGAGCTTCTCGGCACCGATCCGCTCGCACCGGAGGAGCAGATCCTCCAGATGGCGAGCGTGCGTCTCCCCCGCCCCGATCCTGAGCTCTCACAGCGGCTCTTCGACGAGCACCGGATCGAGATCCCGACGATGGGCCCGGACGACGCGCTCCTGCGCATCTCGGCGGCGATGTACACGGAGCGCGAGGACGTCGACCGGCTTCTGGCCGCACTGGCACGGTGAGCGCTCCAACCGCCGAGGAGGTCGAGCGCATCGTCGCGATCCAGAGCCCGGTCGTCCGGAACCTCGAGATCACCTACTGCTACTCGCGGCTCGCCGCAGCCTGCGCGGAGCGGACCGGCAAGGGCGCCAACTGGTGCACGTACGCGACCTGGGCTTCGCGGCAGGCGGGCCGAACGATCCGGGGCGAAGACCTGCTCGAGCACCTGGAGCTCAGACTCGGGCAGTCGCGGTGGCTGCTGCATCCGTTCCGCTCGCTGGGCCGCTGGCTTTTGCGCCGCGGGCTCTTCCAGCCCGAGACGCGGCTGGGGCGGCTCACCGCCGAGCTCCACACGCCGTTCGACGCCTTCGAGCGCGCCAGCGACGCGGTCGCCCGCGGCAACCTGAAGGTCTTCCAGGAGATCGGCCTGCAGTTCGCGCGCTATCTCCAGGGCGACGGGCCTGAAGGCGACCCGCTTCTGCGGCAGGCGTTCGCGCATTACGACCGAGCCATTTCCGAGCGCGATCCCAGGACACGCGCCGAGCTCGCCTTTCTCGCGAACCTGGAGATCGGCTTCCACGAGCAGACGCGCCTGCAGCCGCAGATCCTCGAGGCGCTCGATTCCGCGTTCCCCTCGGAGCAGGACCTCGGGGTTCGGTTCTGGGCGCGAGGGCTCCAGCGAGCCTCGAGCCGCCTCGCGCGCGAGGTGATCACGGACTGCCTGATGGTTCTGACGCTTCCCGGGCGCGTGCTGACCCTCGCAGCGAACCTCCCCGACAAGTACCCGGAGGTGCTGGCTCAGCCCACCGACCCCGAGCTGGACGAGTTCCTGGCCCGCTTCGAGCCGGTTCCACCGGCGCGGGACGACTGCGGCGCGCGCGACTGGTCGAACCTCCACCAGCGGATGCACTACATCGTGCACCTGTTCCGCGCCTTCCATCTCAGCGAGCACCTCGCCGAGCCGCCTTTCAACGCGGACCAGGTTGCCAGCATCGGCCGCGGCGTCATCCCCGAAGGCGAGCTTTGACCCCGGGCTAGCGATCAAGCACGGCTCTGCGCGGGCCGATGCCAAAAGCGTGAGCCTCCTGCGGCCACCCGACTTCGCGCACGCCTGGAGCCCGGAGCCGACCGTCCTCGTTGCGAGCACCGTGGCGATCGTCCTCTTCGCACGGGCGTTCGTCGTGCTCCGCCGGCGCGGGCGCCGCGACCATGCGAACTGGACGCACGCCGTGCCGTTCTTGCTCGGCGTCCTCGTCCTTGCGCTGGCGCTCGTGTCGCCCCTCGATCCGATCGGCGAGGACTACCTGCTCTCGGCGCACATGCTGCAGCACGTCGTGATCGGCGACCTCGCGCCTGCGCTGCTCGTCCTCGGCGCGCGCGGCCCGCTGACGCTCTTCCTGTTGCCGGCGCCGATTCTCCGGAGCGCGGCTCGCGTCGGCTGGCTGAGAAGCACCCTCGCCTTTCTGCTTCGGCCCAGGGTGTCGTTCCTCGCCTGGGGGACGACGCTCGCGGTCTGGCACGTCCCCTCGATCTACGACGCCGCGCTCGGAAACAGCTGGCTGCACGAGCTCGAACACCTGTCGTTCTTCGTCGCCGGGCTGCTCGTCTGGTCGCAGCTCGTCGACCCCGCGCGGCGTGGCGCGCTCGACGTCCGCGGACGGATCCTCTTCGCAGGCGCGCTGGTCGCAGCGGCGCATCTCTTCATCCATCCGGTGCTGCTCTCCGACCACGCCGTGTACCCCTCGTACGCACAGCAGCCTGTCCGCCTGCTCGGCCTCTCTCCGCTGGCCGACCAGCACTGGGCCGCGCTCGTCATGTCGGTCGAGCAGCTCGCGACGCTCGGCATCTTCGTGCTCCTGCTGCTGAGGCCGCGCGCTGTCCGAGCATTTTTGAGGGATAGCGCACCAGGGCCGGCAGGCCGATTGCGAGTTCCATGAACCCTGCGGCCACTGCCGCGCGTCCCCTGGACGCGGGCTCCTTCCTGCGCAACGTGCTGGCGATGCTGCCGCAAGGGCAGCTCTTGCCGGAGCATTCGTGGCGCAGGCGGCACGCGTGCATCGTCGCCCTCCTCTGGCTGCATGTCGTCGGACTGTTGTGCTTCGGCGTGATCCAGGGGATCGGCGTCGTCACGAGCACGACCAGCGTGCTGATCATCGCCGCCTCGGCGGTTCTCGCGAGCATCGACGTGCTCGGGCGCCGCGCCCGCTCCCTGGCTGCGTCGTTCGGCCTCGTCAGCTGCTCCGCGCTTCTGGTCTACATGTGGGGCGGCGTCATCGAGGCGCACTTCCACTTCTTCGTCGTGCTCTCGATCCTCGTCCTCTACCAGGACTGGGCGGCGTTCCTGCTGGCTCTCGCGTACGTGGTCGTGCACCACGGCGTGCTCGGCGCGATCGAGCCGCATGCCGTCTACAACCACCCCGAGGCGGTCGGACATCCGTGGAGGTGGGCGATCATCCACGGCGCCTTCGTCCTCGCCGCGAGCGCCGCGAACCTCGTCAGCTGGCGCGCGAACGAGCAGATGCTCCACGAGCCGCTGACCGGCCTGGCCGGCCGCGCCGTGTTCCTGCATCGCACGCATCTTGCCCTCGACCGGCTCCGCCGCTCGAACTCGACCATCGCGATGCTGTTCCTGGATCTCGACCGGTTCAAGCTCTTGAACGACACGCTCGGCCACGGTGCCGGCGACCAGCTCCTGGTGGCCGCCTCCGAGCGCCTGCAGGGCGCCGTCAGGCGAACCGACACCGTCGCGCGCCTCGGGGGCGACGAGTTTGCCGTCCTCTGCGAGGACGTGACGAGCGCCGAAGAGGTCACGATGATCGTCGAGCGGATCAGGGAGGCGATCGGACGCCCGATCCGGATCGGGAGCAACGAGGTCGTCACCGACGTCAGCATCGGAATCGCGTTCACGACTTCGCCGGACATCAAGCCCGAAACCCTGATGGCGAACGCCGACACGGCCATGTACCACGCGAAGGCGCGGCGAGGCCGCGGCCACGTGGTCTTCGACGAAAGCATCCGGATGAAGGAGACCGACCGGCTCGCGACCGAGACGGCGCTGCGCCAGGCTCTCGCACGGGACGAGCTGCGCGTCTACTACCAGCCGATCGTCTCGCGCCACGAGGACCGCGTCGTGGGCGCCGAGGCGCTCCTTCGCTGGGAGCATCCCGAGCTCGGCCTCGTGCCACCCGCCGACTTCGTCCCCGTCGCCGAGCAGACGGGGCTGATCCTCCCGATCGGCCGCTGGATCCTCGAGGAGGCGTGCCGCGAGGCCGTGCGCTGGTCACAGGATTGCGAGCCGGGCTCGCAGCCGTACGTCACCGTCAACCTCTCGGTCCGCCAGTTCAGCGACCCCGATCTGGTCGCGGTCCTCAAGGGAATCCTCGAGCGCACGGGACTCGATCCGGCACAGCTCGGGCTGGAGATCACGGAGAGCGCCCTGATGGAGGAGATCGACTCCCCGCTCGACACGCTGACCGCGCTCAAGGAGATCGGCGTGCGACTGCTACTCGACGACTTCGGAACGGGCTACTCGTCTCTGAGCTACCTGAGGACGTTCCCGATCGACGCGCTGAAGGTCGACCGGATGTTCGTCGCCGACCTCGACGACCAGACCGGCGACGCGGCCATTCTGCAGGCTGTCGTCGCAATGGCCGACGCGCTGGGCATCGCGGTGGTCGCGGAAGGCGTCGAGACCAAAGAGCAGCTCACGCGCCTCTCGCTGCTGGGCTACGACTTCGCCCAGGGCTACTACTTCGCCCGCCCACGGCCGGCGGAAGAAGTTCGAGGGTTGTTCGGCCGCCCGCCGCTCGCGCTCGCTTCCGGCGCATAGGCGGACCAGATCAGGATGTCGAGGATGCGCACCTCGGTGAGCCGGTAGCCGCTGCTAGCGAGCTCTCGCTGGATCGACCTCAGCGCCGAGCGGTTGCGATCGAGGTCGCGCTTGTAGCTGCGGACGAGCGCCGTAGGCGTTTCCTCGCCCAGGTACGCCTGCACGACGCTGTCCAGGATCGGGATCAGGGCGGGACGCTTCGGGTGGAGCGTCTTCGTCATCTTCGAGACCCCGACCCCGCGGATCCCCGCGAAGGCGTCGAAGAGACGGGCCAGCTCGGCCCACGGAACCGAGCGCGCCGCCAGCGACGCATCGGGGTCGATCGCGCGCAGCGCCCTCTGGATGCGCAGGCGGCGCTCGAGGATCGCCGCCTGCTCGGTTGCCGCGATTCGAGCCCCGCCGCGGTTGGCCCGCTTCAGATCGCCTGTGTCGAACGACGAAGGCTTCGCGTCGTCCTGCGAGTCGTAGTCCGACCAGTACGCCTCGACGAACGCAAGCGTCTCGCCGAGCGGATCGGCGATCTCGGCCTCGTCACGCAGCGTGATCATGTGGCCTCGTGCCAGCCCTCTTCTCCCTCCCCCCACTCCACGGCGCTGCCGCGGGTGAAGAACAGCTCGTTCTCCTCGTCGGGAAAGACGCCGATCTTGTCGCTGTCCGGATAGACGGAGACGGCCGGCACGCGCGCGTTCGAGAACAAGAGCGTGCGGGCGGGGGCGTCGCTGCGGTTCATCAGCTTGTGCGCACCGTCCGGCCCGGCCGGGAAGCGAACGAGGTCGCCGCGCTCAAGCGTGTGCTCGCCGTCGGGCGCGCGGAGCGTCACGGTGCCGTCGACGATGAGCACCCATTCCTCGGCGTACTCGTAGTGGTACGGGCTGGAGCTTCGTCCGGGTGCGAGGTCGTAGATGAACATCTCGTAGTCGCTCGACCCGAGAGCCCTGGCGACGTCGAGCCTGCCCTCGGGCTTGTCCGCGTGGATGTTGAGTGATTGCAATGTCACCTCCGTTTTGTCGATTTCGGCCGCACCCGTCCGTCGTTGATACGACCCTAGCCACACGACCAAAGGAGCCACCGTGAAGTACCTGCTGCTTGTCTGCTGGGACACCGAGCACATGAACGGCCAAGCGGATCCCGACCCGAAAGAGCTCGAGGCCGCCGAGGAAGAGGGCTTTCCGTGGGTCGACGACCTTCGCGCCCGCGGGATCTGGCTCACGGGCGACCAGCTCGCCCCACCCCGCCGAGCCCGCTCAGTGCGAGTCCGCGACGGCAAGACGCTGGTAACGGACGGCCCGTTCGCCGAGACGAAGGAAGCGGTCGGCGGTTTTGACCTGCTGGAGTGCGACAGCTTCGAAGAGGCGGTCGAGATCGCAGCGAGCCATCCCGTGGCCCAGGGCGGCGTCATCGAGGTGCGCCCACTCTGGGGCAGCTGACCTCCTACCGCTTATGGCCCTGAAGGGTTGAGGGCTGCTCAGCTGATCCGGATCAGCTTCTTGTTGACCCACTCGTCGGCCCCGAGGCGGCCGAGCTCGCGGCCGAAGCCGGAGCGTTTCGTGCCGCCGAACGGGAGCTCGGCGCCGTCTGCGCCGACGATGTTCACGAAGACCATGCCGGCGTCGATCTGGTCGGCGACCCGCTCGGCCTGCTCGGGGTCGTTCGTCATCACGTAGGAGCCGAGCCCGAAGGGCGTGTCGTTGGCGAGCTCGACCGCCTCCTCCTCCGAGCTGACGCGATAGACCTGCGCGACGGGCCCGAACAGCTCTTCACGGTAGACGTCGTTCTCCGGCGTGATGTCCGTCAGCACGGTCGGCTCGAAGTAGTTGCCGCTGCGCTTGCCGCCGGCCACGACCGTTGCGCCCTGCTCGGCAGCGCGCTTGACCTGATCCTCGAGGCGGTCGGCCGCGAGCTCGGAGGACAGGGGCCCGAGGTCGATCCCGCGCTCGCGCGGGTCGCCTTGCTTCACGCCGGTGAGCGCGGCCGTGAACTTCTCGAGGAACGGCTCGTAGAGCTCGTCAATCACGATCATCCTTTTCGCCGCATTGCACGACTGGCCGGCATTGTCGAGCCGCGCGTCGACGGCGGCCTGGACCGTCTCGTCGAGGTTGTCGGTGCCGAGGACGATGAACGGGTCGGAGCCGCCCATCTCGAGCACGACCTTCTTCAAATTTCGGCCCGCGATCTCCGCGACCGCCGCGCCGGCGCGCTCGGAGCCCGTGACAGAGACGCCGCGGACGCGCGGGTCGGCGATCACCCACTCGATCTGCTCGTTCGTGGCGTAGATGTTCACGTAGGCGCCTTCGGGGAAGCCGGCCTCGGCGAACATCTGCGCCATCGCCTCGGCCGACTGCGGGCACTGCGGCGCGTGCTTCAACAGGACGGTGTTGCCGATGATCAGGTTCGGCCCCGCAAAGCGGGCGACCTGGTAGTAGGGGAAATTCCACGGCATGATCCCCAGCAGGACGCCGAGCGAGCTGCGGCGAACGACAGCCGACCCCTCGCCCGCGAGGAGCTCGATCGGCTCGTCCGCCATCAACGATTCCGCATTGTCCGCGTAGAACTCGTAGATCGACGCAGAGAAGTCGACCTCGCCCCGGGCCTGCCCGACCGGCTTGCCCATCTCGGAGACGATGATGTCCGCGAGCTCCTTGCGCCGCTCCGTGTGCAGCTCGCCGACGCGTCGCACGAGCGAGGCCCGCTCGGCGACGGTCGAACCTTGCCATTCCCGGTGCGCCCGGTCGGCGCGGGCGATCGCGTCCCGCAGCTCGTCGTCGGTGATCGTCGGGTACTCCTTGACCGTTTCGCCGGTCGAGGGATCGACAACTGCGTACATGCTCATCGTTTCTCTCCTCCGTCGGTCGAATTCAGCCCGACTCTAGCTCGCGCGTGGGTATAGAGGAGAGGCTTCTCAGCGAGGGCGCTATCGTCCGGACATAGGGCCTACGACGTGAAGCGGATCTTCGTCGCCGGCGCGTCCGGGGTGATCGGTGTGCGGCTGGTGCCACTGCTCGTCGTGGCCGGCAACGTCGTCGCGGGGATGACGCGCTCCCCCGAGAAGGCGCCGCAGCTGGCGGCGCTGGGCGCAGAGCCGGTCGTTTGCGACGTCTTCGACCGCGAGGCGCTGGTGCGCGCCGTCGTGTCGTTCGAGCCAGACGCCGTGATCCATCAACTGACCGACCTCCCGGACACCCTTGCCGAGTCCGTGACGCAGACTGCGGGAAACGACCGCATCCGAACCGAAGGCACCCGCAACCTGATCGCCGCCGCGAAGGCCGCGGGCGCCGATCGCTTCGTCGCCCAGAGCATCGCGTGGGAACCGAGGCGCCC
Source organism: Gaiellaceae bacterium (assembly GCA_036522595.1). Classification (GTDB taxonomy): domain Bacteria; phylum Actinomycetota; class Thermoleophilia; order Gaiellales; family Gaiellaceae; genus AC-32. The sequence continues at coordinate 1,392 of DATDFL010000285.1, read as the reverse complement.
GAGCGTCGAAGACCACGAACGCCAGGTCCTGAAAATCGGCGGAGTGGTCGCCCGCTACGGCCGGCTCTACGGCCCCAGGACGTACTACGAAGACGAGCTCCCGCCGGCGCCCCGCATCCAGGTCGACGCCGCGGCGCGTGCGACGCCGCCGCTCCTCGAAGCGCCGTCAGGAATTGTCACGGTCGCCGAGGCCGGCTAACCGAAAAGCTGCGCCAAGTCGTCGCGCTCTTGCGCCGAGAGACGAAGCTCCTCGGCGCCGAGCAGCGTCTCGAGTTGCTCGGGACTTCGGGGTCCGACAACCACCGCCGTCACCTGCGGATGGCTCAGCACCCAGGCGATCGCCAGCGTCGACGGCTCGACGCCTCGATCGGCTGCCCGCGCCACGAATTCATCCAAAGCGCGGAAGGTGCGCTCGTTCTCCAGCTCAGCGTACGGCTCCGGGCGAAGCGTCATCCGGGAACCGGCCGGATATGCGCGGTCGCGACCGTACTTGCCGGTGAGCCATCCGCCGGCGAGCGGGCTGAACGGCGTAAACCCGAGGCCTTCCCGCTCGCAGACCGCCACGACGCCGGCCTCGGAGCCGCGCTGGAGGAGGTTGTACTCGTTCTGGACCCACTCGTAGCGGGCGAGCCCGAAGCGCTTGCTCGTCTCGAGTGCCTCCTCGAGCTGCGCCGCATCGACGTTGCTGGCTCCGAATGCCCGGACATTGCCCACCCGGACGAGCTCGTCGAGCGCGCGGAGCGTTTCCTCGATCGGGGTCTCCGGATCCGGCTCGTGCGTCAGGTACAGGTCGAGCCGATCGGTTCGGAGCCGCTCCAGGCTGCCGTCGATCTCGCGAAGGATGCGCTCGCGCGAGAGGCCCCGGTCGTCGGGATCGCCCGTCACCGACCAGTAGACCTTGCTGCTCAGGAGGACCGGGGCTCCGCGGTCCTCACGCCATCGTCCGACCCAGCTCTCGCTGCGGCCTCCACCGTAGGAGGCGGCAGTATCGAAGAACGTGATCCCCGCGGCCAGAGCCGCATCCATCAGCGCGAACGCCTGCTCCTCGGTCTCCCCGCGGCCGAAGAGCTCGGGGGCCGATCCAATCCCGCCGAAGTTCCCACACCCGAGCCCGAGCCGCGAGAGCTCGAGATCGGTCCGCCCAAGCCGAGCTTTGTCCACGTGCTGACGCTATCGCCCCGGCGCGCAACCGCAGCGGACTTCGATCGGGAGTGGAGGCGGCGGGAATCGAACCCGCGTCGGCGATCTGCTTGCGGCGAGGCGCAGGAGGACCCGGACTTAGCGCGAGCTGACGCCGGCGATTCGGCGTCGAAGCAGCGGCACAAAGGAGAGGCAGCAAGCGACGAGGACGAGCTGCCGTCCGTTCACCCGGAGCAGCTGGACTTCTTCGAC
>DATDFL010000284.1:0-3044 GCA_036522595.1 Gaiellaceae bacterium | reverse complement strand
GACGGAAACTCACGTTCTCGCGCGCGACCTCGACCTCGCCCAGCTCGTCGAACCCGAACGAGGCGAGGCTGCGCAGGACGAGGGCGACGAGCTCCTCGGGCGTCGAGGCGCCGGCGGTCACGCCGACCGTCTCGTGGCCGGCCAGCGTCTCCGGGTCGAGGCCGCTCTCGCCGTCGATCAGCAGCGCCTCGGCGGCCTCGCGCTGCGCGACCTCGACGAGCCGCCGCGCGTTGGAGCTCGTCTTCGAGCCGATCACGAGGATCAGCGATGCGCCACCGCGAGCCATCGCCTTGACCGCGTCCTGCCGGTTCTGGGTCGCGTAGCAGATGTCGTCCGCGGCCGGCCGGCGGAGATCGCCGAACCGATCGCCCAGCGCGTCAACCGTCTCGGCGACGTCGTCCAGGGAGAGCGTCGTCTGCGTGATGACCGCAATCGGCTTCCCGCCCGCATCGAGACGCGCCGCGTCCTCGGGCGACTCGATCACGACGGTCGCATCCGGCCGCTCGCCGCGCGTGCCGATCACCTCGACGTGGTCCGCGTGGCCGACGAGCGCGACGAGGTGGCCGCTGTCGGCGTAGCGCCGCGCCTCCGCGTGCACCTTGGAGACGAGTGGGCAGACCGCATCGACGACGACCAGGCCGCGGCGCTCGCAGTTCTCGCGCACCGCCGGCGCGACCCCGTGCGCCGAGAGGACGCAGATCGCGCCCGACGGAATCTCGTCCTCGGAGTCGACGAAGACGGCGCCAAGGCCCTCGAGCCGCCGCACGACGTGGTCGTTGTGCACGATCTGGTGGCGGACGTAGACGGGCGGGCCGTGCTGCTCGAGCAGCCGCTCGACGATCTCGATGGCGCGGTCGACTCCGGCGCAGAACGACCGCGGTGCCGCGAGCAGGACCCGCTTCACGCCGCCCAGCTCCTCCCGAGCCGGTCGAGCGCGCGCCTGGCGTCCGAGGCCGCTCGGACGAAGCTCCGGGGCGAGCGCGCGAACGCCCGCGCGAGCCCCGCCCAGCTATAGCTGCCGTCTGCGTTCACGCCACCGGCGATTCCGTCCAAAGGCCGAGACGGCGTGTCGCTGACCGCGCGGACGACACCGTGCAGCCGGCCGGTTCGGGCGAGCGCGCCGCTCTCGAGATCGACCGCGTCCGCGCCGGTCTGCGCGTGGAGCCGCCGCCGCTCCGCGGGGTCGTCCACGATCTCGTCCGCCGCCAGGATCGTCCCGGCCTGCGACACACCGAGGCCCTCGCCGCTCCAGAGCTCTACGCCTTGCGCGTCCACGACGCGGGTTGCGTCGAGCACCGTCCCGACCGGAAGGTCGTCGCGCAGCGCGCCCGCGAGCCCGAACGAGACGAGCGGCCCGTCCGGCACGCCGCTCCGCGCGCCGAGCCCGACCAGCGCAGCGCGAGCACCGGTGCGGCGAGCCGCCCGGAGCTCAGCCCTGGTCGCGCAGGTGAGCGTCACCCCGTCAGCGTCCATGCGGCGCTGCGAACCGTCTCCTTGATGCTGCTCGAAGCCGCGAAGGCGGCCGACGGCTCGAATCCGGAGTGGATCGCGCAATGCTCGCAGCGCTCGTCGTTGCCGGGCCCGTAGGAGTCCCAGTCCATCCCCTCGAGGAGCGCCTCGTAGGTGGGGAAGATCCCGTCGGTGAGCAGGTAGCACGGGCCCTTCCAGCCGTACGGGTTGCGCGTGATCGAGCCCCAGGGCGCGCAGGGCAGCTTGCGGTCGCCGGCCAGGAAGTCCTGATAGATCGGGCTCGCGAGCCAGCGGTAGCCCTTCTTGCTCGCGACGGCGCGGATCGCGCGGAACTTCTCCTCGTGCTCCTCGCGCGTCATCGTCAGGTTCGGGTCGATCTGCGAGTACTGGTAGCCCGGCGCGACGAGCATCCCGTCGATTCCGATCTCGTTCGTCAGGTAATCCATCATCGCCAGGACGTCGTCGACCTCGGTCTCCTTGAAGATGGTGGTGTTCGTGGTCACTCGGAAGCCGCGCGCCCGCGCCTGCACGATGGCGCCGACCGCGACGTCCCAGAGCCCCGGGTAGTCGCAGATGTAGTCGTGGATCTCGCGCATGCCGTCGAGGTGGACGACGAAGGTCAGCCGCTTGTTCGGCTCGAAGACGTCGAGGTACTGCTCGAGCCGCAGCGCGTTCGTGCAGAGCTCGACGTTCTTGTTCAGCTCCATGAAGCCGTGAACGACGTCCTCGATCCCCTTGAAGACCAGGGGCTCGCCGCCGCAGATCGACACGACCGGCGCCGGGCACTGGACGCCCGCGTCCACGCATTCCTCGACCGACAGCTTCGCCTTGTTCGACTCGTACTCGCGGATCTTCCCGCAGCCGATGCAGGCGATGTTGCACGCGAGCGTGGGCTCGAGCATCAGGACGAGCGGGTAGCGCTTGCCGCTGCGCTGGTTCTTCGCGACGTAACCGGCGATCTGGACGGTCGAAGCAAGCGGGAATTTCATCGATTGAGCCTTTCTCGTAGACGGCCGAGTGCGAGCAACGGAAAGTGGAGGCGGTAGAGGTGGTAGCGAATCATGAAGTCAAGCGGAAAGCCTGTTCCGGTGAAGTGCTTTTCCTCCCAGTCACCGTTTAATCGTTGTGCGATACAAAGCCACTCCGCAGCCCGGTGGGCTGCCCGACTCTCCGCCTCACCTGCAGCGACGTAGGCTAATAGCGCCCAGGCGGTTTGGGAAGGTGTGCTGGCTCCGCGCCCGCGCCAGGCCGGATCGGCGTAGGAACGGATGTCCTCGCCGAAGCCGCCGTCCTCGTTCTGGACCGAGTCGAGCCAGGCCACTGCCCGCCTGAACGCCGGATGGGACGGTTCGATTCCGCAGGCCTCGAGCCCGGGCAGCGCGGCGCCGGTGCCGTAGATGTGGTTCACGCGCCAGCGGCCGAACCAGGAGCCGTCGTCCTCCTGCTCGGCGAGGAGCCAGTCGCGCCCGCGGCGCACCGCTTCGTCGTAGCCCCGCTCCGGGCCGAGCGCCTCGAGCGCGTGCGCGGTGACATCGGCGCTCGGCTCGTCCGTGACCTTGCCGAAGTCGCAGAAG
>DATDFL010000283.1:0-11963 GCA_036522595.1 Gaiellaceae bacterium | reverse complement strand
CAGCAGGCCGAGGTGCTCGTGCGCTACGCGGCGGGCGAGGTCGAGGTGACCGTGAGCGACGACGGCCGCGGCGGCGGAGACGGAGACAGCGGCGGGCACGGGCTCGTCGGGATCCGCGAGCGCGTCTCGGTGTACGGCGGGCGGCTCGAGGCGGGCGTTCGGCCGGAGGGAGGCTTCCGTTTGCGTGCGACACTCCCCGTCGCGTGACGATGAGCGACACCTCCACGGTCACGTTCCTCTTCTCGGACGTCGAGGGGTCGACGGCGCTGCTGCGCAAGCTCCGCGACGGCTACCACGACGTCATCGGCAAGCACAACGAGCTCCTGCGCGCGGCCTGGACTGAAGCCGCGGGGACGGAGCTCGACGCCGACGGCGACTCCTTCTTCGTCGCCTTCCGCCGGCCCAAGCAGGCCGTCGATGCCGCCGTGGCGGCGCAGCGCGCGGTGGCGGAGCACGACTGGCCGGAAGGCTGCGAGGTCCGCGTGCGGATCGGGATCCACACGGGTGAGGCGGCGCTGGTGGGCGACCAGTACGTCGGCCTGGCGGTGCACCGGGCCGCGCGGATCTGCGACGCGGGCCACGGGGGGCAGACGCTCGTTTCCGAGACGACCCGGTCGCTGCTCGTGGACGAGGAAGAGGAGTTCGAGCACTTCCAGCTCCACGATCTCGGCCCGCAGATGCTCAAGGACTTCGACCGGCCGGTGCGGATCTACCAGCTCACGATCGCCGGGCTCCACGGCGAGTTTCCCGAGCTGCGCACGGCGGGCCAGGGAGCGGCGACGACGCTCGCAGACCGGCAGGACGAGCTTGCGGCGGCACCGGGCTCGGACGGTGGCGTCCGTGTCATGATCGTCGACGACCAGGCGCTGGTTCGCGCCGGCTTCAAGATGATTCTCGAGGCAGAGCCCGACATCGCCGTCGTGGGCGAGGCCTCGGACGGCGCAGAAGCCGTCGCCGAATGCGAGCGGCTCGCCCCCGACGTCGTGCTCATGGACGTGCGGATGCCGGAGGTCGACGGGATCGAAGCGACCCGACGGCTGCTCGGCCAGGACGGCGTGGAGACGAAGGTCGTGATGCTGACGACCTTCGACATGGACGAGTACGTCTACGACGCGCTCAGGGCAGGGGCGAGCGGGTTCTTGCTCAAGGACGTCCCGCCTGAGCAGCTCGTCGAAGGGATCCGGTCGGTGGCGAGCGGCGATGCATTGCTGGCGCCGTCCATCACCAGGCGAGTCATCGAGGAGTTCGTCAGCCGGCCGCCGTCCGCGGCGCGCGCGCTGCCGGCGCAGGTCGAGCAGCTGACCGCGCGCGAGCTGGAAGTGCTGAAGCTCGTCGCCCGCGGCCTCTCGAACGCGGAGATCGCGAAGGAGCTCTTCGTCAGCGAGACCACGGTGAAGACGCACGTTGCGCACGTCCTGATGAAGCTCGATCTCCGCGATCGCGTGCAGGCCGTCGTCCTCGCGTACGAGTCTGGCCTCATCCAGCCGGGCGAGGAGTAGCCCTCCGCGCGGCCGAGCCGCGCCTCCTTGAAGATCGGCCGCCGAAACGAGGCGGAATCGCGCTTGCGGCCGACGATTTTCGGGCCTCCCGAGACGAGCATTCGTGGTGTCAATCACCAAGGAGGCCAAAGATGATCCGCACAGGCGACACCATCCACAATCCGGTTACCGGCGAGCGCGTCACCTTCCTCGCCACCTCGGCCGACACGAACGGCGAGGCAGTCGTGATCGAGACCGTCGTCCAGCCGCACGGCTCCGTCGCAGCGGCGCACCTGCACCCGTCGCAGAGCGAGCGCTTCGCGGTCAAGTCCGGGAAGCTCGGGATGAAGCTCGGGCGCGAGAACCGGACGCTCGGCGAGGGGCAATGGCTCACCGTCGAGCCCGGCACCTCGCACCGCTTCTGGAACGACGGCGACGAGCCCGTGACCTTCGTCTGCGAGATCCGTCCCGCGCTGCAGTTCGAGTCGCTGCTCGAGACGATGTTCGCCCTGGCCGCCGACGGCAAGACGAACCGGAAGGGCATGCCGAACCTACTGCGCCTCGCGGTGATCGCGGACGCGCATTTCGACACCGTGCAGCTGCCGTTCCCGCCGGCCTGGATGCAGAAGGCGGGGCTCGTCCTGGCCGCGCCGGTCGCACGGCTGCTCGGCTACGAGGCGACCTATGAGGGCGAGGACGGGATTCCCGCCCCGGCCGTCTAAGAGCAACATCGCTCGTCCCGACAGGCGCCCGCCGGAAGCGGGCGCCTGTGGTCGTACGACTTACCGGCGCCAGTCCACGGCTATCGGGTTGCCGGCCTGGCGGCCCGGCTGGAGCAACGTGAGGTGCCCGTCTCGAAGACGCAGACGCGCGACATGCTCGCCTGAGTACCCCAACGGATCCGGCAACCAGGCGCTGACAAGGAGCGATTTCGCATCGGGGCTCCAGACGAGCGCCGACCCATTCAGGCGCGCGCGGTAGCTGCGCACGCGGTTCGTCCGCAGAGTGAGGACATTCACCTGCCAGTAGTCGCCGGCGCCGCTGACCAGGTAGGCGAGCCGCCGTCCGTCGGGCGACCATCGAGGAATCTCGCCTTCGACCCGGAGCCGTCTCACGCCCGTTCCGTTCGCCTTGACGAGGTACAGGCCGCCGTTCGCATTGCCGTAAAAGGGCGAGACGTTGAACGCAATTCGATCGCCGCGTGGAGACCAGTCCGGGCTTTGTTCGTCGCCGATCTTCCTCGGCATGAGCGCGTGCTTGCCGCCGCCGCGAGCGGCCATGACCCAGAGCTGCATCGTGTGTCGACTGTGGACGTAGACGATCTTTCGGCCGTCCGGCGACCACGCAGGCGCGTCGTCCCCCCTCGATGAGCTCAGGTGCCGCCGGCCTCCACCGTCTGCGCGCATGGTCCAGATGCCGGCTAGGGCTCCGTCACCTTCCACCGCGAGCCGGCTTCCGTCCGGTGCCCAGCGAGCGTTTCGGCCCTCCTGCAGGAAGAGCCGGAACCGGGTGCCGTCCGGGCGCATCGTGAAGAGACCACCCGGTTCGTAGCCGCGGCAGTCGCCGCAAAAGGCAAGCACTGGGTCAACGCGTGCAGGCGCTCCGTCGGCACCGTTCACGCCGAGACCGAGGGCGATCCCGGTCGCGGCGACGATGCACCTCCGAAGCACAATCAGACGGTAGCTCTGCGAATTGAGGCTTCTGTTAGCGCTTTCCGCCTAGACGTAAGGGGCGACGCTCAGGTACTTGAAGCCGGTGTCGACGGCGAGCGTCACGATCACGGCGTCCGGGCCGAGGCGCTCCGCGAGTCGATGCGCGCCCACCACGTTCGCGCCTGACGATATGCCCGCGAAGATCCCTTCTTCCTGAGCGAGGCGGCGGGTCATCTCGACCGCCTCGTCGTCGCCGATCGGCTCCACGTGGTCGACGCGCGCGGGATCCCAGTGCGGCATGACGAACCCGGTCCAGCCCTGGATCAGGAACGCGCCGGGCTCGCCGCCGGTGATCGCGGCCGACGACGCGGGCTCGTGGCCCTGGATGAACACGCCGTGCGGCCGGAGCGCATCGGAGACGCCGAGCAGCGAGCTCGCGGTGCCCATGCCCTGGCAGAACGCGGTTACCCGGCCCGAGGTCTGCTCCCAGATCTCGCCGCCGAGCCGGTCGCGGTGGTCGGGGATGATGTACGGGTTGTTGAACTGGTCGGTGGCGTAGTGCCCCGGCCGGGCCGCGAGCTCGGCCGCGCGGTCGACCATGTTCTGGATGTCCTGCGCGGTGACCTTCGGCCGGCCCTCGACCGACTCGATCACGTCAAGCTCCGCGCCGAGCGCCTCCATCAGCTGGAAGCGCTCCTCCGTGAAGCAGTCCGCGATCACGATCAGGGCGCGGTAGCCCTTCGCGCGGCAGACGAGCGTCAGGGCGGGCCCCGTCGAACCTCCCGTGTACTCGACGACCGTGTCGCCCTTCGAGAGGAGCCCGTCCCTCTCGGCGCCCTCGATCATCGCGAGCGCCATCCGGTCCTTCATCGAGCCGGTCGGATTGCGGTACTCGAGCTTGAGCCAGAGCTCGGCGCCGTTCGCGGGCGCGCAGCGGCGCAGCCGCACGAGCGGGGTATTCCCGATCGCGTCGAGGATCGACTCCACGTGCGGGCCTACGCGGGCGTGCGGCGCGGCTTCTTGGTCGTCGGCGCCTTGACGGCGGTCTCCTCGCCCTCGGGCCACGCGTCTTCGGGGCCCACGCGGGCGAGACGGCCGGCTGCCTCGCGGGCGGCGTCGTGCAGCTGGTCGGCCATCCGGTCGATGTCGCCGAGCAGCTCGTGCCTGCGGTCCCACAGCGTGCCCGTGTCGGCCTCGAGCTCCTTCAGCCGTGCCTCGGCTTCCTCGCGGCGCTGCTCGAGCTCCGCCTCGACCTCCTGCCGGTGCTGCTCCGCGTTCGCCTTCGCCTCGGCGACGATCCGCTCTGCCTGAGCCTTCGCCTTCGCGATCCGCTGGTCCGACTCGGCGCGGATGCGGTCCGACTCGGTGCTGGCGGCGACGACGAGGTCTGCGGCCTTTGCCTTCGCCTGAGCCATGATCTCGTCCGCTTCTGCCTGCGCGGTCGCGTTGATCTTCTCCGCCGAGTTGCGCGCCTCTTCGAGCACCGACCTGGTCTGCTCCTGGACCTGCTCCACGGCGTGCCTGACGGCCGCCTGCGGAGAGCGGGTGATCTCGAGCTCGGCGATCACGCGGTTGACGCGCTTGACGTACGCCTCCACGGCCTTGCGGTCGTAGCCGCGAACGCCGACCGGGAAGGTGGCGTTGCGGATCTCGGCGGGGACTTGCCTCTGTTTTGGATGTTCGTCCTGGGCGGCCATGTCGCGAGTATCGCGGACGTTCAGCCTCGGCGCCAATCCGGGACGCACCTGTGGAGCGTGCTCGGCCGTTTGCATTCAGGGTCACCGATTACCTGTTGCAAGTGACAGGGACCCGAAAGGAGAGTCATGAAATCCAGGCTGTGGGGCCTTCTTCTGCTGGCCTTTGCGCTCACGGCCGCGTTCGGTGGTGCGTCCACCGCACGCGCCGTCGGGGTGACGATCCGGCCCGTTTGCGGATCCGTGCCCATCGGCTACGCGCGCTGCTTCTCGTACACGAGGGGCGACGCAGCGCCGCTCGCGCAAGGACCGTCCGGCTATGGCCCGGCCGACCTGCAATCCGCGTACGCGCTGCCGTCGGCGACCGCCGGCAGCGGGCAGACCGTCGCCATCGTCGACGCATTCGACGACGCGACCGCGGAGCAGGACCTCGCCCAGTACCGCTCGTTCTACGGGCTGCCTCCGTGCACGACCGCCAACGGCTGCTTCCGCAAGGTGAACCAGAGCGGCGGGACGCTGCCGATGCCGCCGCCCGAGCCCGACTGGTCGCTCGAGATCTCGCTCGACCTCGACATGGTCAGCGCGGTCTGCCCGAACTGCCACATCCTGCTGGTCGAGGCGAACACGAACCTGAACACCGACCTCTACACCGCTGTCGACACCGCCGCGAGGCTCGGTGCCAACGCGATCAGCAACAGCTACGGCGGCGACGAGTCGAGCACCGAGGCCTCTTCGGACGTCCATTTCAACCACCCGGGCGCGGCGGTCACCGCCAGCTCTGGTGACAACGGCTACGGCGTCTCGTACCCGGCTGCGTCGCCGTACGTGACCGCGGTCGGCGGCACGTCGCTGACCCGTGGCGGTGGCGGCGCCCGCGGCTGGACGGAGTCGGCCTGGAGTGGCGCCGGCAGTGGCTGCAGCGCCTACGAGGCGAAGCCGTCCTGGCAGACCGACACGGGCTGCTCGCGGCGGACCGTCTCGGACGTCTCGGCCGTCGCTGACCCGAACACGGGCGTCGCCGTCCTCTTCGGCGGGCTCTGGTTCACGGTCGGCGGGACGAGTGCTTCGTCGCCGATCATCGCGAGCGTCTACGCGCTGGCCGGAAACGCGAGCAGCGTCAACGCGGGCTCGTATCCGTATTCGCACACGGGCGGCCTCTTCGACGTGACGAGCGGGACGAACGGCACCTGCAGCCCGAGCTACCTCTGCACGGGCGTGGGCGGCTACGACGGCCCGACCGGGCTCGGCACTCCGAACGGGACCTCCGGGTTCTAGCTTGCGACAATTCAGGGGTGATCGACGTGCGCGCGGCTCGTCCGGACGAGGCGGATACGCTGCTCGCGATTCAGCGCGAGGCGGCAGTGGATGCCTTCGCGCACGTCTATCCCCCTGAGCGCTATCCGTTTCCCGACGACGCGATCCGCGAGGTCTGGGCCGAGGCGCTTGCGGATCCCGAGGTCGAGGTCTACGTCGCAGAGGTGGAAGGCGACACGGTCGGCGCGGTCTCGGTAGGGCGTGGTTACCTGAGCACGCTCTACGTCGTGCCCGGCCTGCAGGGGCAGGGAGTCGGCTCGGCGCTGCACGACCTCGCGCTCGAGCGGCTGCGCGCGCAAGGCGTTCGGGAGGCCCGTCTCTGGACGCTCAGCGAGAACGATTCGGGGCGGCGCTTCTACGAGCGCCGCGGCTGGAGGCTGACGGACGAGACGCGGGTCGTCCCGTACCCGCCGAATCCGACCGACGTGCAGTACGCGATCTCGCTCGACCCGTCCTGAGCCGGATCTGAACCGGCCGCGCCGACGATGGGCGCATGCGCGTCGTTCTCGTCCTGGCGCTGGTCTGCGGTCTCGCCTTCGTGGTCGTGAGCAGGGTCGAGCCTGGGCGTGCGCGTGCGCGGGTTGCGACGGTGCCGCCGCCGGTCGTCCACAGCGTGCGCGTGCGTCCTCGGCCACGGGCTCGACGGCGCCGGCCGCAGTTCGTGGTGGTGTCGTTCGACGGCTCCGGAGGGATCCGGCTCTGGCCGTACTGGCGCTCGGTCGCGCGGCGGGCGCACGCCCACTTCACCTTCTTCGTGAGCGGCGTCTACCTGCTGCCGGAGGAGCAGCGGCTCCGGTACCACGCGCCTCAGCACGCGGCCGGGGAGTCGGACATCTGGTTCGCGCGGCCGGACCTCGGGCTCTCCGCCGCTCAGGTAGTGCGGCGGACGCTGCGCGAGATCGCGGGCGCATACCGTGAGGGGCATGAGATCGGAACGCACTTCAACGGCCATTTCTGTGAGCCGTATCAGGGGAACGTCGACGAGTGGACCGCGGCGGACTGGTCGCGCGAGCTCGACGAGTTCTTCGGGTTCATGTTCCGGAAGCCGGGGGCGCTGCCGTTCGGGGCGGACGAGATCGTGGGCGAGCGGACGCCGTGTCTGCAGGGTCGGCTGCCGGCGCTGTACCGCGTTTTGGCTCGGCGAGGCTTTCGCTACGACGCGAGCGCTTTGGCGCCGCTTGGCTCATGGCCGCGGCGCAGGCTCGGAATCTGGAGCGTCCCGCTGCTCGAGGTCCCGTTTCCGGGCCACACCTTCCCGGTAGTCGCGATGGACTACAACCTGTACGCGAACCAGACAGGGGCACCGGCGCCGCAGGTCGAGCGTGAGACGTACCTGACGCTGCGCGGAGCGTTTCGCCGGTCGTACCGTGGCAACCGGGCGCCGTTCATCTTCGGCATGCACTTCGAGACCTGGAACCACTGGGCCTACGACCGTGCGATGACACGGTTCCTGCTCGAGACGTGCCGACTTCGGGACGTGCGCTGCGTCAGCTACCGCGAGCTCGTCGATTGGCTCGACGCGCGCAGGAGCGGCAGGACCTCCGCGCCGAAGCGGCGGATCCGCTCCTCGAGGCCTTCGCGCTCGTGATCGAGGTTGACGACGAAGCCGTCGCAGCCGGCGTCGAGGTACTCGGCTAGCCGCGCGGCGATCCATTCCGGCGGGCCCTCGATCGCGTGCCGGCCTCGCTCGTCCTCGCCGGCTTTTGGCTCGTCGGCGAAATAGGCGCTGACGCGCAGGATCGTGCGGCCGTCGAAGCCTTCTCGAAGCTCGCGTAACGCGTCGGGCGCGAGGGCGACCGGGTGCCAGACGCCGGTCTTCGCCGCGCGGCGGAGCGTGGCGCGAGAAACGCCCGCGACCCAGAGCTCGGGCCCGCCCGGCCGGACGAGCGCGGGCGCGAGCCAACCGTCGACGGAGAGCAGCTCGCCGTCGTAGCGGACGCGGCCCGGCATCTGGGCGAACGCGGACTTGGCGAGGTCGAGCCATTCGTCGAGGAGGCGGCCGCGCTGGGCAAACGGCGCGCCGAGCGTCTCGAACTCGCCTTCCATCCAGCCGGCGGCGACCGCCGTGACGATTCGCCCGCCGGAGAGGAAGTCGAGGGTCGTCAATTGCTTGAGTGCGACGAGCGGGTTCCGCTGCGGCACGATGAGCGCGGAAACGCCGAGCTGGAGCCGGCTCGTGCGGCCGGCGAGAAAACCGAGCGAGACGAGCGCCTCGGCGATCGATCCGTAAACGGGCGCGTGCTCGTCGGGAACGATCAGGTGGTCGGTCACCCAGCCCGAGTCGAACCCCGCTTCCTCGGCCGCAACGGCCGCCCCGGCGAGCCGCTCAGCGGCGAGTGCGTCACCGTAGTTCGGCAGGATCAACCCGAGGTGGAGCATCTCGCGACCGTACACCTCGGTGTAACGAATCCGCACGACACACTTCTTTGACACTCTCGTGACACTTCGGCGCCAGTGGCTGCCACCGGTTTACCGCGGTTGAACCGCGGCTCTACCGGCCGGGCGCATCGTCCGGGGCATGCCGGTTCGCGGGCGCTCTCTCGCCCTCCCCGAGCTCTTCCTCGGGCTCCTTTCGATCGGCGTTGCGGTCGTCGTGACGGCCAAGATCGTCGCCGGGACGATTCACGACGCGCGCCACATTCACGACACGATCAGCGTCACCGGCTCCGCCCGCAAGCCGATCACCTCCGACCTCGTCCGCTGGTCGCTGACCGTCACCCACGAAGCGCCCACCGCGGCCGACGCCGCCAAGCGTCTCCGCGGGCAGGTCTCCTCGGTGCGCGTGTTCCTCGTCAACCAGGGCATCCCGAGCAACGCGATCTCACCCGCGGTCGTCAGGAGCGAGGAGCAGGTGACGCTGCTCGGCAAGCACCGCCGCAAGATCAGCTACCGCGTGTCGCAGGGCCTCGACGTGAGCACCCGCAAGCTCGACGTCGTCGAACGCGCGGCCACGCAGGTCGGCGGTCTGATCGCGCAAGGCATCGACGTCTCGGCCGGCTCGCCCGCCTACATCTCGACCGAGCTGACCAACGCCAAGCTCGACGCCCTCGCGGCGGCAACCGAGGACGCTCGCAAGCGCGCCGAGATCCTCATCCACGGCCTCGCCGGCAAGCTCGGCCCGATGCGCCGCACCCAGCTCGGCGTCTACCAGATCACCCCGCGCGACTCGACCGAGATCAGCGACTACGGGATCAACGACACGACGAGCAGAGAAAAGGACGTCAATGCGGTCGTCACGGCCACCTTCGCCGTCGAGAGATAGAGGCATGGAAGCCGCTCCCACGCTAGAACTGGTGCGGGTGAAGCTGGACCAGCGCATCGGCACGGAGCTCGGCGGCTACCGGATCCTCGAGCAGCTCGGCCGCGGCGGCACGAGCGTCGTCTATCGCGCCGAGCACGTGCGCCTCGGCCGGCCCGCGGCGCTGAAGCTCCTCTCGCCCGGGCTGGGCGAGGCCGACTTCAGCGACCGCTTCCTGCGCGAGTCCCAGCTCGCCGCCTCCCTCGACCACCCGAGCATCGTCCCGGTCTACGACGCGGGCGAGGACGACGGCCTGCTCTGGATCGCGATGGCCTGCGTCGAGGGCACCGACCTGAAGACGCTGATCCGCGAGGAGGGAGCGCTCCCGCTCCGCCGCGCGCTCTTCATCCTCGGCCAGATCGCCTCCGCGCTCGACGCAGCCCATGCACGCGGGCTCGTCCACCGTGACGTCAAGCCGGCCAACATCCTCGTCGGTCCCGAAGACCGTGCGTACCTCTCCGACTTCGGCGCGGTCAAGGAGCTCGCCTCCGCGGGGATGACCCGTACCGGCTCCTTCGTCGGGACGATCGAATACTGCGCGCCCGAGCAGATCGAGGGGGGCGACGTGGACGCCCGTACCGACGTCTATGCGCTCGCCTGCGTCCTCTACGAGACGCTGACCGGAACGCCGCCGTTCCACCGACCCTCCGAGGTCGCCGTCCTGAACGCGCATCTGCACGCGCAGCCCCCGCGCCTCACGAAGGCGAAGCCGGGCCTGCCGCACGAGCTCGAGCACGTGGTCGAGAAGGCGCTCTCGAAGTCGCCGCTCGACCGCCAGGCGACTCCCGGCGAGCTGATCGCCGCCGCACGCGCCGCGGCAGCCGACCACAAGATCGACGCGCGCCGGCTCGCTCTCTCGCTCGGCCTGTTGTTGCTCGTCGGCCTACTAGGCGCCGCCGTCGCGCTCGGAGTCCGCTCGCTCACCTCGAGCGATCACCCCACGACGGTCACGGTCTCCAGCCCTGGCTTCGACCTCCACAAGTTCCTCCAGCTCAAGGACGGCAGGAGCTTGAACGACATCTCGTTCATCCTGATCCAGGAGCACCGCTTCAAGGCCGCGTTGCCGATCGCCCGGAAGGCCTACCGCAACACGAGCACGAACCCCGTGCACGCCTTCGCCACGTTCAACCTCGGCTACGTGCTGCTCCGGCTCGGCCACTGCCAACAGGCGCTCACGCTCTTCAACCAAGCGCTGCCGAACGAGCCGAAGGACCAGCAGCCGCTCGTCCGCAACCGGATCAAGCAGGCTCAGAAGACCTGCGGCCAATCATGAGCATCCGCGCCAGCGCCGTGGCGGTCGTGGGCCGCGCGGTTGGATCCTTCTCGAGCGCGGTGAGAACGGCTTGAGCAACGCCCTCCGCCAGCTCCGCCCGCCTGGCGCGCGGATCCGGCGCCGGCTCGGTCAGGTGCGCGAACCCGATCTCCGCCGCGCCGCGGCCGGCGAACGGCGGCTCGCCGACGAGGCACTCGTAGAGCACGCAGCCGAGCGCGTAGACGTCGCTCTCGCGCGATGCCTCCCGGCCCTCGATCAGCTCGGGCGCGAGGTAGTGCGGCGTCCCGAGCAGCTGGCCCTCCGCGGTCAGCCGGGTCGAGTCGGATGCGCGCGCGAGACCGAAGTCCGCGAGCGCCGCGGTGCCCTCGCCGTCGAGGAGCACATTGGACGGCTTGACGTCCCGGTGCAGGACCCCGCGCGCGTGAAGCGCGTCCAGCCCGCGGCCGAGCTGCGCCGCGAGGTCGACGGTCTCGTCCACGGAGAGCGGCCCGAGCAGGCGCAGCCGCAGCGCGAGCGAGCCGCCCGCGTAGTAGGGCATCGCGAGGTAGGCGATGTCGTCTGAGCGGCCCAGCTCGATGATCGGGACGACGTGCGGCGTGCCGATGTCGTGCGCCAGCCGCGCCTCCCGTTCGAACCGCGCGACCATGACGCGGTCCTCGGCGAGCTCTCGACGCAGGATCTTCAACGCGATCCGCCGGCCCTCGGAGTCCCGTGCCGCGAAGACCTGCCCGACGGCCCCCTCGCCGAGAAGCTCCTCCAGCCGGTACGCGCCGACGGCCTCCACGCACGAATCATGATCCGCTACCGGCTGCTCGGACCGGTCGAGGGGCCCGCAGACCTCCCGGGAGGCAAGCCGAAGGCGCTCCTCGCGCGGCTGCTGCTCGAGCCCGGCCGCGTCGTTCCGGCGGACACGCTCGTCGACGACCTCTGGCGCGATCCGCCCGCGAGCGCGCACAAGGTCGTCCAGGTCTACGTCTCGCAGCTGCGCAAGGCGCTCGGAGCCGACGCGATCGAGACCCGTAGTCCCGGCTATCTCGTACGCGCGGGGTCGAAGGAATCCGACCTTGGCCGCTTCGAGGAGCTCGCCGAGCAGGCGCGCGGGGCGGGGGAGCCGTCCCGCAAGGCCGCGCTGCTGCGCGAGGCGCTCGGGCTGTGGCAGGGGCCGGCGCTCGCCGAGTTCCGCGACGAGCCCTTCGCCGAGGCCGCGGCACGCCGGCTCTCGGAGCTCCGCCTTTACGCGCTCGAGGAACGGAT
>DATDFL010000282.1:0-7675 GCA_036522595.1 Gaiellaceae bacterium | reverse complement strand
GGCGCCGGTCGCGCCCCGAGAGCCAGGCGCGCCGTCTGCGCCCGTAGGCCCTGCAGGGCCGGCCGGCCCCTGGGTGTTCCAGGAGAGCGCCTGCTCTCCCCGCTTGCAGCGGCCCGGGCCCGCGACCACTCGCAGGTGGCCGTTGCCCTTCTTCGCGCACGCCCAGATGACGCCGTTCGCGCGCTTGTGGGCGGTGCCTTGCGCGGCCACCGCGACGCCTGCGCCCACCACGAGCGGGGCAAGCAGGAGCAGCAGCAGCCGTCTTCGGCGAAGGTGCATCGAGACTCCTCTCGTCGTTTCCACCACGAGTAGCCGCAGCGGACACGCAGAGCCAGGGCGCGTGCGTCTTTCGGCGCCGTCCCGTCACACAGTCGTTACGAACTACCCGAAGTGAGCGCCGCGCCAGCCGCTGCCGATGACGATCAGGATCCCGGCGGCCGCGGCGAGCCGGTAGAGGACGAACGCCGAGTAGTCGTGGCGCCGCAGGTAGCCCAGCAACAGGTCGATCGCGATCAGCCCGACCCCCGCTGCCGCAAGCGTCCCCACGGCGAACGGCCCCAAGGAGCCCGCGGGCAACGAGTGCAGCACGACGTGCTTGAGGCCCTTGTAGACGACGGCACCGAACACGATCGGGATCAGCAGCAGAAAAGCGAAGCGCGCGGCAGCGTCGCGGTCGAGCTTCATGAACCGCCCCGTCGTGATCGTGATTCCCGAGCGCGAGACCCCCGGCATCAGCGCGAGGATCTGCGAGATCCCGACCAGGAACGCGCGGCGGAAGCCGAGCTCGCCGATCCGCCGTTGCTCGGGCTGCCGGTCGGCGAGCCAGAGCAGGACGCCGAAGACGGCCAGGAAGATCGCGATCTGGTACGGCTGGCCGAGGTGGTTCTCGATGGTCTCCTCGCCGGCCGCGCCTGCGATCGCGGTCGGAATCGTGGCGGCGAAGATCCACCAGGCGATGCGCTGGTCCTGCGTGTCGACCGCACGCCGCCGCACGGAGACGAACCACGCCCCCACATAGCGCGTCACGTCCTCCCAGAAGTAGACGACGACCGCGATGAGGGTCCCGAGGTGGAGCGCCACGTCGAACGTCTTGTTGAAGTCCGCGTGCGTATCGAGGTAGTGCCAGTTCGCGAGCCACGGGACGAGGATCAGGTGACCGGACGACGAGATCGGCAGCAGCTCCGTGACCCCCTGCGTGACCCCGAGCGCGAACGCCTGCCAGTCGCCAAGGCGGCCGGCCTTCTCGCCGACGTCCGCGAGCGCCATCAAGACCGCAGCGAGCAGGAGCAGCGCCGCGGAGGCATAGACAAAGCTCGGGCGGATTCGCCGCCGCGGTTCTGCAGCAGTACTAGCCGTGGCGGCCATAGCTTTCACGCTAGCGCAAGTTCGGACGCGGTGAACAGGTCGTTAGAGGGGGATTCGGTCGGGCAGGAGATAGGCGCAAAGCGCGAGCGTCAGGGCCCAGCCAACGCGATCCTCTTCGACTGCTGCGAGCGGGACCGCCCAGACCGCGTACCAGGGAAGTAGCCACGGGCTCGCGACGAGCAGCAGTCCGGTCGCGGCCGCAAGCCGCGGGTGTCCCGCGCGGGAAGAGCGCACCAGCCGCGGCAGCGCCAGGAGGAGTGGTGCGAGCGCGAGCCAGCCCGGCAAGCCGGCCTGCGCGAGCCGTGAAGGGACCGCCCATCCTGCGGTCAGGTGCGCAAAGGGCGCCAGTGCTGCAAGCCAGGCGGTTCCAAACAGCAGCCATGCGGACACAGCGATCGTGGCAGCTGCCGCGACGAAGCCGAGGAGCATCCGTACCGCATCGTTCCGCGTCCTGCCGAGCAGCTCGAGTGGGAGCAGTGCCACCGCGATCCATTTCACGCCCGCCGCAAGGGCCCAACCCGTCCCGGCGAGTCGCGGCCGCGTCGCCGCCAGAGCGAGGCCGCAGAGGACGAGCACCATCATCCAGACGTCGTTGTGGCCACCCCCTGCGAAGTCGAGCGCCAGGAGCGGGTTCCAACCGACGAACGCGGCTGCGAAGGCCGGAAACGGCGCGGCGACGGCAGCCAGCCCGACAAGCGCGAGCATTCCCGCGGCGGCAACGCTTCGGTAGCCGAGCGAAGCGGTCTCGGGCGACTGGCGGACCGATGCGAGACCGGCGGACGCAGCCGTGAAGAGAGGCCCGTAGACCGAATCGGTGCGACGCCAGGCCGGCGCCATCGCGCGCTCGGCCGGATCGCCGGCGAACCGGATCGGGGGCACGGCGTAGGGGTTCGCGTCGTGCGCGGCAGTCAGGCGCCCGTAGTCCCAGTACGCGAAGACGTCGCGCGAGAGCAGCAGCGGTCCGGCGAGCGGAACGAGCTGGATCACCGTCGCGAGCGCGCACACCGTTAGGACGCCGGCTCGAGACCTGCGTAGGAGGACCAGTCCGAGGACGTAGAGCGCGAACGCGACGGCGGCCGCGCCGAGGAAGACGGTCGACGGAAGATCGCTTCCCTCGGGCGCGCCGGCCCGAAGCGGCGAGCCGTGCCACGAGGCTGCAACGGTCGCGAGGCCGAGGGCCGCCGTCACACCCAGCCCGAGCACCGTCGCTCTCACGGCGGCATGATCGCTGCGCGGGCACGGCTGGCGCTGTGACTAGGGTTCTGCGAATGGACGGGCGCGCGATCGAGGCCGAGCGGCTGGTGCGGGTCTTCAAGAAGGGGCCTCGCGCGGTCGCCGGGATCGACCTATCCGTCGCGTCCGGAGAGATCTACGGCTTCCTCGGCCCGAACGGCGCGGGCAAGTCGACGACGGTGCACATGCTCACGACGCTGCTGCCGCCCACCTCGGGAACGGCGCGGGTCGCCGGCTACGACGTCGTGCGTGAGGGGCCGCAGGTGCGGTCCGCGATCGGCGCAGCGCTGCAGGAGGCGGCGCTCGACCCGCTGCTGACCGGGCGCGAGCACCTGCGCCTCCAGGCCTCGCTGCAGGCGCTCCCGCGGCAGACCCGGAACGAGCGTGCCGACCAGCTGCTCCACCGCGTCGGCCTCACGGAAGCCGCCGACCGCAAGGTGCGCGGCTACTCGGGCGGCATGAAGCGGCGGCTCGACCTCGCGATGGCGCTCGTGCACTCGCCGCGGATCCTGTTCCTCGACGAGCCGACGACCGGCCTCGACATCCAGAGCCGGACAGCGCTCTGGGAGGAGGTGGCCAGGCTCGCGCGCGACGAAGGCGTGACGGTCTTTCTGACGACGCAGTACCTCGAGGAGGCCGACGTCCTCGCCGACCGGGTCGGGATCATCGACCACGGGTACATCGTCGCGGAGGGCTCACCGGCCGAGCTCAAGGCCAGCGTCGGGCGGCCGACGGTCGAGGCGGTTCCTGCCGATCCCGATGACCGGGAGCGGGCCGCGGCGATCCTCGCGCAGTTCGGCGAACCTTGTGGCTCGGAGAGAGGCGTTGCCGTCCGGCTCCAGTCGGGCGAGGCGGATCTCGTCGGGATCGTGCGCGCGCTCGACGCCGAGCACCTGAAGGTCGAGCAGCTGCAGCTGCACCAGCCGTCGCTGGACGATGTCTTCCTCGCGAAGACCGGGCGGTCGCTCGAGGGCGCCGCCGACGAGGAAGAAGAGCAGGCCCGCGGCGGGCTCGCCATGGAGCCTGCCTGAACCCCTTCGCGGACCAGGTCTACCTCCTCGCGCGCCGCTCCGTGGTGCGAACGGCGCGCCAGCCGGCGAACGTGGTCTCGCCGCTGCTCTTCCCGATGCTCTTGCTCGCGGTCAACGCGGGCGGACTGAAAGCCGAGACGAAGCTGCCCGGGTTCCCCACGAATTCGTTCGTCGCTTTCGCCCTGGCCGTGCCCTTCATCCAGGGCGCGCTCTTCGCGACGATGAACGCGGGCACCGACCTCGCGCGCGACATCCAGACCGGGTTCCTGAACCGGCTGACGCTGACCCCAATGCGGCGCATCGCCGTGCTCGCGGGCCAGCTTGGCGGCGTCATCACGCTCGGCCTCGTTCAGGCCGTCGTCTACCTCTCGGTCGGCCTGCTGATCGGCGTGCACATCGAGTCGGGCCCGCTCGGGATCGTCGTCCTGCTCGTCTTCGCGGTCTTCGTCGCGCTCGCGTTCGGCGCGCTCGGCGCATTCGCGGCGCTGCGAACCGGCTCCGGCGAGGCGGTGCAGGGGCTCTTCCCGGCTTTCTTCGTCTTCCTGTTCATCTCGTCGATGAACATCCCGCGCAACCTCATGGAGATCACGTGGTTCCGGGACGTCGCCACCGCGAACCCGGTCTCGTACCTGCTCGAGTGCGTGCGCAGCCTGATCATCACGGGCTGGGACGGCGAGGCGCTCGGCCTCGGCTTTGGGATCGCCGCCGGAATCGGGGCCGTCTCGCTCGCTCTCGCCTCGTGGGCCCTGAAGGTGCGGATGGCCCAGTGAAGACGCTTGCGGTGGCCCGGGGCGTTGCGTGGCGGACGCTGCACAACGTCTTCATGAACCCGTCGCTGCTGATCCCGTCGATCGTCTTTCCGCTGTTCTTCTTCACGGCGTTCGCGGGCGGGCTCTCGCGCGTGCGCAACGTGCCGGGCTTCGACTTCCCGCAGGGCTACACCGCGTTCCAGTTCGTCTTCGTGGTGCTCCAGTCGGCGGCCTTCGGCGGCGTCTTCACGGGCTTCGGGATCGCACGGGACTTCGAAAGCGGCTTCGCGCGGCGGCTCCTGCTCGCGGCACCGCACCGAAGCGGCATCGTGATGGGCTACGCGCTGGCGGCGCTGTGCCGATGGTTCGTGACGGTCTCGGTGCTGACTGCGGTCGCGTTCGCCGTCGGGATGCACGTCGGCGGCAGCGGGGTCGACCTCTTCGGGCTTTATGCGCTCGCAGTCATCCTCAACATCGCGGCGATCCTCTGGGCGTGCGGGGTCGCGATGCGCCTCCGGACCATGCAGGCGGGCCCGATCATGCAGCTGCCGGTCTTCCTCGTCCTCTTCTTCGCGCCGGTCTACGTGCCCCTGTCGCTCCTTCAGGGCTGGATCCATGCCGTGGCGACCGTCAATCCGCTCACGCGTGTGATCGAGGCGGGGCGCGGGTTCCTGGCGGGCTCGCCGACCGAGGTAGGAGCGGCATTCGGAGCGGCGGTTGCTCTGGCGCTCGGCTTCGCGCTGTGGGCCATGCGCGGCCTTCGGAACGCCGAAGCCGCGGGTTGACACCGCCCGCCTGAAGGCGGACGATCACCCGACCGGGCAGCGCAAGAGGGGAGAGGTCGGGATGAAAGCAGCAATTTTGGGCGCGATCCTGCTCGCGCTCGCTCTGACGGTTTCGTCGGCGGGAGCCGGCTCGAGACATGCAAGAGACGTGCACGGGACGAAGGCGTTCTGGCACCGGACGACGCTCACGGTCCGGACGGCGAAACCCGCGAAGCCTGCGCTGCGACTCCGCGGCGAGGTGCGGTCCTTCACCTTGCAGCGGAACGCCCTCGAGCATGCCCTCGCGAAGGCGCCGCTCGTGGTCAACCTGCCTGCGCCGAACGGCAGCTTCCAGCGATTCGAGCTCGCGCCGTCCGCGATCATGGCGCCCGGGCTCGCCCGGAGGCACCCGGACATCAAGACCTACGCGGGCCGCGGGATCGACGACCGGGCCGCGACGATCCACGTCGACGTGAGCCACATCGGCTTCCACGCCTCGGTTCGCTCCCCGCACGGCGGCTGGTACATCGACCCGTACTACCGCAACAGCCAGCAGCGCTACGTGAGCTACTCCACGCGCCAGGTCGTGAACACGCACGGCGCGTTCGTCGAGCGCGAGATCCGCGGGCAGCCCTTGCGCAACCTCCGGCCGGGCTCGACCGGCGACCAGCTCCGCACATACCGCCTCGCGCTCCTGACAGACCCCGGCTACGCGACCTATTTCGGCGGGTCCGCCAACGTGACCGCGGCCAAGGTCGCGCTGATCAACCGCGTCAGCCAGGTCTACGAGGACGAGACCTCGATCCGCCTGCAGCTGATCGCGAACGATGACGCCCTCAACCTGGACACCGCGGCGCAGATGACGGGAGCCAACGGCCCGTGCGGCGGCTCGCCCTGCTACACGGCGGGCCAGGCGACGAGCTGCACCGGCTCGACGCTCTCGCGCACGCGCCAGGTGATCGGCCTGCTGGTCGGCGCGAGCGCGTTCGACATCGGGCACATCGCGCTCGGCCAGCCGGGCGGCGGCGTCGCGCAGCTCGCCGTCATCGGCCGCGATCCCAAGGCCGAGGGCTGCACCGGCCTGACGACTCCGACCGGCGACTTCTTCGCTGTCGACTACGTGGCCCACGAGATGGGGCACCAGTTCGCCGGCAACCACACCTTCAACGGCACCCAGTCGAACTGCTCGGGCGGCAACCGCAACCCGGGCACCTCGGTCGAGCCCGGAAGCGGCTCCTCGGTGATGGCCTATGCGGGCATCTGCGGCTCCGACGACCTGCAGCCGCACTCCGACCCGTACTGGTCCGAGAAGAGCTTCGACGAGATCACGACCTACGTGGGGTCTGCCGAGGCGAACATCGCCGAGGTCCAGATGGGCGTCCTGACCGGCTTTGACACGAACGGAGACCAGTTCCAGCTGCAGTACCAGGGCAACGATTCCGCCCCGATCGTGCGCGGCACGAACTTCGACGCCGCCGGGATCCAGGCGGCCATCCAGGGGATCTCCGGCTGGCCCGCAGGCGGGACGGTGACCGTCACCACGGTCAGCGACACCTCCTTCACGATGTCCTTCGGCGGCACGCTCGCCAACACGGACGTCGACCAGCTCGTGCTCGTCAACTGCACCGGCTGCACGGGACAGAACTACGTGGGCGAGATCGCGAAGGGCGGTCTCACCACGCGCGGCGGGACGGTCAGCGCCACCGGCAATGCGATTCCGACGGTGACCGCGCCCGCGCAGTACACGATCCCGCTGCGGACGCCCTTCGCGCTCACCGGGTCGGGCTCCGACGCCGACGGCGACACGCTCACGTACATGTGGGAGCAGACCGACCGGGGCGGCAACGGGACCGGGCTCGTCGACAACACGAAGCTCGACGGCCCGCTCTTCCGGCAGTTCGGCCTCGCCGCGCTCGTCAGCGACGAGGACTCGCTGCAGTACAACTCGCCCGGCGAGAACGCCGCGAGCACCGATCCGACGCGCGTGTTCCCGGACCTGCAGCAGATCCTCGACAACAACACGAACGCCGAGAGCGGCACGTGCCCGCCGGCGTCCGACCCGCCCACGCAGGCGCAGATCGACTGCTTCTCGGAGTTCCTGCCGAACTCGTCGTACTTGGGGCTCGCAGGCGTCAACCAGAGCCCGCTGTCGCTGCACATGCGCGTGACGGTTCGCGACGGGAACGGCGGCGTCAACAGCGCGCCGCAGACGACGCTGCTGCTCTCGAACACTTCGGGCCCGTTCCTGGTCATCTCGCCGAACACCGCCGTCAGCTGGGGGCAGGGCTCGACGCAGAACGTCACCTGGGATCCGGCGAACACGAGCGGCTCGCCGGTCAACGCTGCGAACGTCGCGATCAGCCTCTCGACCGATGGCGGGCTGACCTACCCGTTCGTGCTCGCCGCGTCGACGGCCAACGACGGGTCGGAGAACATCACCGTGCCGCCCGTTGCGACCCAGCACGCGCGCGTGAAGATCGAGGCGGTCGGCAACGTCTTCTTCGACGTCTCGGACGCGGACTTCACGATCACC
>DATDFL010000281.1:0-23761 GCA_036522595.1 Gaiellaceae bacterium | reverse complement strand
GCTCCTCGACGAGCGCCTCCCGGGCCTCGGCCACCGCACGGCGCCGGGCTGCCATCGTCGCCGGCCGCCCGGCCGCGACGCGCTTCGGCTCCGAGCGCTCCAGCACCTCGGCTGCAAGCTCGAGCACGAGCTCGGCCACATCGGATTCGTGACCGTGCGACAGGGCCGCGAGCAGCAGGCGCTGGCGGAAGTCGGTCGCCGCGTCGGTCGCAAGCGGCGTTTCGGGAAGACCTGGCTCGCCGCCGCAGATCGCTGCCAGCATCTCCTCGGAGAGGTACAGCGCGGTGCAGGAATCGCCGCCGCCTGCCGGGTGGGAGATCTGCTGCTCGTCGTCCGGACGCTCGAAGTAGACGACGGTCGGGTCGACGAAGAAGTCCGTTCCGTTGAGGCGGCGATGGAAGCAACCGCGCCGCACGAAGACGATCCCGTAGCGGCCCACGGACTCCGGCGGCGACCAGCCGGTGGTGCCGCAGCGACACTCGACGGTCTCCAGCACGAAGTCGCCGCCCTCGGCGAGAGGCTTCTTCGCGAGCAGGCTCGCCTCCACTGAGCCCACAAACGGCGGCGAACGCTCGCGCATTCCTAGGCCGCCTTCCTACGCACGCGCATCTCCTCGCGGATCTGCCAGGTCTGCTCGTCGTCCCTCGAGCAGAAGCTCCGCCAAGTGAACGACCTCTCCTCGATCTCGGAGAAGATCCAGCGCAGCGGGTACCCCTCCTCCGTCTGGCCGTCCTGGACGATCGCGTCCCCGGCGGCACGCGCGACGAACGCCCTGCGCGCCCGCGCGAGCGGACCGTGCCACGTCACGAGCCAGCCGTCGAGCAGCGGGTCGTAGACGCGAATCGTGGTGCCGTACTCGCCTTCGGCTGGATCCCGGTGGCCGCGCACAGGGATGATCCAGACGTCCTGGATCGCGCGTCCTTCCAGGATCCAGCCGAAGATCCACTCGCCGCGCTCGGCCCGCGTCTCGCCGTCCCAGTCGAAGCCGGTCCAGTCGAGCTCCCACTCCCCGGCGAAGCGGCCGAAGAGCATCAGCGCCTCGGCGTGCTCCGGATCGGGGCCGTCGGCCAGGAGCGCGTCGGCGAGCGCGGTCGTCAGGCCAGCGTGTCGCAGAGGTTCTCCACCTGCCCTTCGTGCGAGACGAGCGTTTTCGCGCCGCTCGCGTCGCCGTGCAGGACGGTGCGCCCCGAGATCAGCAGCAGCTGGTGCGCGGGGTCGTCCTGCGCCAGGAAGAAGATCAGGAAGTTCCCGCCGGCGGTTGCGTCGTAGGAGCCGTCCGGGTAGAGCGTGACCGTGCCCGGGCCGGAGAGGTTGCGGACGACGCTCGCGCCGGTCTCGTCGTTCGTGATCCGCGCGATCAGCTGGCCGGTCGACTCGTAGCCGTCGACGTTCCCGGCCGAGTCGTAGTGGTAGCGGACGCGAATGTCCTCACGCACCGGCGCTGCGGTGACCTGGAACGAGCACACCGCGCCGGCCGGGGCGGTGATGGCGCCCTGGAACGTCGACTCCCAGGGCCCGTAGCCGTTGCCCTCGGCGGCGCTTCCCGCCCCGACGGCTCCGAGCCCGAACGTGCTGAACAACAGCAGCAATACCGCGAATCGCTTCATCGATCCCTCCTCTGTCCGGTGGACGGAGGATCGCGACGGCCGCGGGCCGCGGCTTGGACATTCCTGCTCGGTTCTCTACGCCGCCTCTTGCAGCACGACCTCGGGCTCGACCGCTGCGCGCGGCGGCCGGACGAGCGTGACGACGAGCACGGCGCCGACGAGCAGCAGCCCGGTCAGCGCGTAGAGCCCGGTCTGGAAGCCGTGATCGAGCGCCGCTGCGCTCGAGCCGTGCGTCGTCGCGGCGGCAATCGCACTGACCGCGGCGAGCCCGATCGCTCCGCCGATCTGGCGGCTCGTGTTGATCAGGCCCGAGGCGACGCCCGCGTCGGCGCGCTCCACCCCGGTCAGGCTCGCGATCGTGACGGGCACGAACGAGAGGCCCATCCCGGCGCCGCCGAGCACGAAGGCCGGGAACAGGTCGCGGAAGTAGACGCCGTGCACCGGGAGCCGGGTCAACAGGCCGACCGAGAGCGCCGAGAGAAGCAGCCCGAAGGTCAGCGTGGGCCGCACGCCGAACCGTCCCGTCACCCACTGGGCGATGTTGGAGGTCACGACGACGGTTCCCGCGAAGGCCACGAACGCGAGGCCGCTCTCGACGGCCGAATACCGCAGGACGTCCTGCAGGTACAGCGTCAGCAGGAAGAACTCCGAGAAGGCGACCCCGCCGACGATCGCCATCGCGCCGTTTGCAGCGGACAGGTTCCGCGAGCGGAAGATCCGCAGCGGCAGGAGCGGATAGCGGGAGCGGAACTCGATCGCGACGAAGGCTCCGATGAGCGCGACCGCGCCGGCGAGCAGGCCGAGCGTGCTGGTCGAGCCCCAGCCGTCGCTCGTCGCCCGCGTCATCGCGTAGACGAGCAGCATCAGGCCCGCGGTCACCGAGCTGGCGCCCGCGAAGTCGAAGTGGCGGTGCTCAAGGTCGGCCCGGCTCTCACGAAGCAGCGCGGGGGTGACTGCGATCGCCGCGACGCCGACCGGCACGTTGATGAAGAAGATCCACGACCAGCTCAGGTAGGAGGTCAACAGGCCGCCTAGCAGGACGCCCGCCGCCGCGCCGCTGCCGGAGGCCGCCCCGTAGATGCCGAGCGCGAGGTTGCGCTCCCGGCCTTCGGCGAACGTCGTCATCAGGAGCGACAGTGCGGCTGGCGCGAGCAGCGCCCCGCCGAGGCCCTGCACCGCGCGGAACCCGATCAGCGATGCCTCCGACCAGGCGAGCCCGCAGAGCAGGGAGCTCACGGCGAACAACCCGAGGCCGGCGATGAAGAGCCGTCTCCGCCCGAGCAGGTCGGCGAGCCGCCCGCCGAGCAACAGCACGCCTCCGAAGAGGATCGCGTAGGCGGAGATGACCCATTGCAGGTTCTCCTGCGAGAACCCGAGATCGGTCTTGATCGACGGCAGCGCGACGTTCACGATCGCGACGTCGAGGATGACCATGAATTGCGCAGTGACGATGAGAGCGAGTGCGCTCCAGCGGCGATTTTCAGACTTTGGCACTAAAACTTGTCCTTCCTAATCGTTGAACGCCTCAATCATACCTCGTCACAACGCTTGAGCGCGCTACTCTATTTCCGATGGGCGTCACGAATCCCGAAACGACCAGGGCGCTGCCCCGCTTCCCGGAGGAGCTCGTCGGCTCGACGGCGTTCCTCTTGAAGCGGCTCGGGTTCGCGGCGAAGGAGCACGCGATGCGTGCCTACGAGGAGAGCGGCCTGAGCCCGTACCACCACGCGATCCTCGTCGCGCTCGACGAGGACACCCACGAGACGCAGGGCTCGATCGCGGACGCGCTTGGCTACGACCGCGGGCAGCTCGTCGGGCTGCTCGACGAGCTCGAGGAGCGCGGCCTGATCGAGCGGCGCCGCGATCCGGCCGACCGGCGGCGGCAGATCGTCGGGATGACGGCGGCCGGGAAGAAGGCGCTCAGCCGGCTCCGCAGCCTTGCGCTGCGACTCGAGGACGAGCTCCTGGCTCCGCTCGACCCCGGCGAGCAACGCAGGCTGCACGCGCTGCTGCTACGGCTCGCCGAGCACCACCTGCCGCACTGCGCGAAGGGCCGTTAGCCCCGCGCGGTCAGCTCGTCTACGAAAACGTTCCAGGCACGCACTTCCTCGAGCTCGAAGACGCCGTTCGCGACGAACGGATCCTGAAGAGCCAGGTCGCGAGCTTCCTGCTCGGTGACGTTCTCGAGCAGGCTCTGCGAGCCCGACTGGTCGGCGAGCGGGCCGCCCATCACGAAGATCCCGCGCTCGATCAGGCCGTCGATGAACTCGGCGTGCTCGTCCCAGCCTGGCTGCTCGTCGACGGCGCCGCCCGTCCAGGTCGGCCCCGCTCTCCAACGGACCAGCACCCGCACGGTTCGAGGCGTCCGCCCCATGCTCGGGACGCTACGCCGTGCGGAGGCGGTAGTGCATGCGCGCCCGCTCGAGGATCGCGCGGGCGTCAGGCAGTTGACAAGCCCCGAGCCAGCTCAACACTGCCTGACCGCGCGGCAGCGACCCAGGCGGGATTTGCTCGGCCACGTCGAGATAGATCCGGGCAGCACGAACGGGGCC
Source organism: Gaiellaceae bacterium (assembly GCA_036522595.1). Classification (GTDB taxonomy): domain Bacteria; phylum Actinomycetota; class Thermoleophilia; order Gaiellales; family Gaiellaceae; genus AC-32. Next base: position 19,602 of record DATDFL010000281.1, on the reverse strand, counting down.
GACCACCTCGGTCAGCGCCAGGTCGACGGCCCTCCCGAGCCGTGACGGCTCGGCGACGGTTCGCGCGTGCGAGTGGACTCCGAGCACCTCGGGGAGCCCCTCTCGCTGGACATCGGGCTCGAAGATGTCCAGGTGATAGCCGCACAGAAGGGCGAACGAGCGCGTTTTCGCGAGCTCGTTCCAGAGCTCTTCGAGGGCGATCGCGGCCTTCCGCTGGCCGCGCCGCCAGAGCACGTCCACCATCTCGCCGAATGCGCGGATCGTGCGGCCGGGATGGCGCGCGGAGAGCTCGTCCACGAGACCGCCGACAACGCGCTCGAACCGCTCCGCCGAGGGCGCCTCGGCGTCCATGAACCGGTCGAGCAGCGCTTCCGCATCGCCGCAGACGAGCATTCCCTGCCGCTCAAGCAATCCTGGAGCGGAGCCGAGTCGCGCCAACTCCTCGGCAAAGACCCCTCGATGCCCCTCCGTCGCGATGACGATCGCGGGCTCACCGGCGCGGAAGCCCGAATCGAGGAAACGCGCCACGGACGGCGCGAGCTCCGAGAGCTCGCTGTAAACGTGCACCGCGTGATCCGCGGTTTCCGGAGTGTCGATGAACTTCGTCCAGCTCGTCATCTCAGACCCAGTCGGCGCCTGTCGATCCGTGTTTCCCCCAACACATCTACGCCTAACATGTTTGCCTTGTATCAGTTCTTGGCGACATTACGCCTGTGAGCGGCCTCCGTCGGAACCCACCTCAGCTGGGGCGCCTTCAGGAGCTGACGGACGCGGCGCTCGGCCATCTGGAGCTCGAGGAGCTGCTGCAGGCGCTGCTCGAGCGCACCCGCACGCTCCTCGAAGCAGATACGTGCGCGATCCTCCTACTCGACGACGGGAAAGACGAGCTCGTCGCGCGGGCCGCGGTCGGGATCGAGGAAGAGGTCGAGCAGGGCGTTCGGATCCCGGTCGGCAAGGGATTCGCCGGCCGCGTTGCAGCCGGCCGGCGTCCCGTGGTGCTGGGCGACGTCGATCACAGCGACGTGCTCAATCCGATCCTGCGCGAGAAGGGCATCAAGTCACTGCTCGGCGTCCCGCTGCTCGTCCACGGCGGGGTCGTCGGCGTGCTGCACGTCGGCACGCTCACCCCCCGGGAGTTCTCCGAGCACGAGATCGAGCTTCTGCAGCTCGCCGCCGACCGGGCGGCCATCGCGATCGAGCACGCGCGGATCTATGCGGCCGAGCGCGAGACGCGCCTGAAGCTGGAGCGCCTGCAGGTGGTGACGGACATCGCGCTGGCGCATCTCGAGCTCGAGGAGCTGCTCGCCGTCCTCCTGCCCCGGATTCGCGATGCGCTCGAGACCGACACGTGCGCGGTGCTGCTCCTCGACGAGGAAAACAAGGAGCTGGTTGCGCGGGCTGCGCTTGGAATCGAGGAAGAGGTCGAGCAGGGCGTCCGCATTCCGCTCGGGAGGGGCTTCGCCGGCCGGATCGCCCAGTCGGGTCAACCGGTGATCCTGGACGACCTCGCCAAGGCCGACGTGTTCAACCCGATCCTGCGCGAGAAGGGAATCACGTCGATGCTCGGCGTCCCGCTGCTCGCGCAGTCCGAGGTCATCGGCGTCCTCCACGTCGGCACCCTCACGCCCCGCCGCTTCGACCAGGACGACATCGAGCTGCTCCAGCTCGTCGCCGAGCGCGTGGCCGTCGCGATCGAGCGCGCGCAGCTGCATGAGGAGCTGCTGCTGCTCGACGAGCTGCGCGCCAACTTCGTCGCGATCGCGTCGCACGAGCTGCGCACGCCTGCCGCCTCGGTCTACGGCGCGGTGGCGACGATCGTCGAGCGCGGCGATCAACTGCCGCCGGAGACGCGCGAGGAGCTCCTCCAGATCGCGTACGAGCAGGGCGAGCGGCTCTCGCGGCTGCTCGACCAGCTTCTCGACCTGTCGAGGCTCGACTCGCGGCGGATCAGCGTCTCGCCGCGGCCCGTCGTTCTGCACAGCGTGCTGTCCAAGATCGCCCGCGACGCGGTTCCGCAGGGCACACCGCTCGAGCTGAACATTCCGGAGGACCTCGCGGTGATCGCCGACCCGCTCGTGCTCGACCGCGTCATCTCGAACCTGCTGGTGAACGCCGTCCGGCACGGACAGCCGCCCGTCGTGCTCGCAGCGGAGCAGCGCGACCGGCACATCCGGATCACCGTCGCAGACCAGGGCAAGGGCGTGCCCGAGGAGATCCAGCCGCGGTTGTTCGAGCGGTTCGAGAGCGGCGCCGACGCACCCGGGAGCGGGCTCGGCCTCGCGATCGCCCGGGCGTATGCGCGGGCCCACGGCGGCGACCTCGTGTACGACGAGGCGGGCAAGGGCGCCCGCTTCGAGGTCGTCATCCCCCGTGGCTAACGCTCCGATGCAGACTTGACGTAACCCGCCGCGCAGCGGAAGATCGCATTCCGAGAGGGGCTACAAGCCGGGAGGGGACTTGGCAGCGGCAGCGACGTACTTCGTGTTCCGCATCGGCCTGGGCGGGGTCTGCCTGCTGGCCGGGCTGGAGAAGGCGCGCGCGCCGCGTGAGTTCTTCCACGGGGTCGAGCGCTACCGCCTGGTGCCCCGCAGCCTGGCGCCAGCCGTCGGCGGCTCGCTGATCGCAGTCGAGCTCGCGCTCGGAGCGCTTCTCGTCAGCGATCTCGTGCCGGCCGTGGCCGCCGCCGGGGCTATCGCGCTCTTCGGCGTCTTCGCGACCGCGCTCGCTGTGAGCCTGGCGCGGTCGAACCGGGCGCCGTGCCACTGCTTCGGCGCTTCCGAGCTGGAGACGATCTCGCCGCTCGCCCTTTTCCGCGCGCTTGCGCTGACGAGCCTGGCGGCGGCGCTGCTCGTGCTCGCGCTCGGCAATCCCGGCTCGCTCTCGGGCGGCCGCATCGTCGCCGGCCTCTCGATGGCGGGCGCGCTGATTGCCGCGACCCGCCTCTCCGGGCTCCTGCCGCTCGCGTGGTCGTTCCTGCGAGCGCCGGCGACGATGTTCCCGACGCCCACGCGCCGCGTCAGCTTCCGCCACCAGCCGCTCGACGTCCCGCTCTTCCCGGACCAGCTGCGATGAGCGGCGTCTGGCTCGCCTCCTTCATCGTGCTCTGGGTGCTCGTGCTGCTGATGGCGTTCCTGCTCGCGGGAGCGCTGCGCCAGCTCGGCCTGCTGCAGCTGCGGCTCGGCGACGATCCGGGCGCGCTGATCACGGATACCGGGCTGGAGCGAGGCGCGCAGGCACCGGACTTCACGGGTCTCGATGCCGAGTCGGGCGAGCTCGTCAGCCTCTCCGACCTGCCCGCGGTGCCGAGGCTGCTGGTCTTCGCCTCACCCGGCTGCCTCTCGTGCCGCGAGCTGATGCCCGGCCTGAACGAGGTCCGCAAGACACGCGGCGACTACGACTTCCTCGTCGTCTGCCGCGGCGACCTCGAGTCGTGTCAGGCGTTCGCGCGGATGAACCGGCTCGAGGCGCCGATGGTCGTGGACACCACCGGGCAGATCGAAAAGGATTATCTCGTGACGCTGACCCCGTTCGCGTACCTGGTCGATCACGAGGGACGCGTCGTAATCCGCGGGATCGCCAACGACTGGCGCCAGCTCGAGTCGCTGCTCGAGCAGGAGGGAACGCTCCAGGCCGGCATGGGGTTCGTTCCGATGGACGGCGAGCCGGCACTGACGGAGGAGGGCTGATGGACGTCGCTGGAAAGGCTGCACACATGCTCGCGGGCCGCTCCTCGCGGAGGCAGTTCTTCAAGTTCATGGGCGCCGGGTCGCTCGGCGTCGGGCTCTGGCTCACGCGCACCGACGTCTCGCTCGGCGCCGTCTCGGGCTGCGTCGGCTGCGGCGGCGGGCCCTGCAACCCGTGCTTCTCGCCCGCGACGCTCTGCGACAACCTCGGCGCGGACTACCACTGCCCGGCCTGCTCGCAGGGCGGCGGCTGCCCGTCCGGCTGCCAGACCTCGGGCGAGTGGTTCTGCTGCCAGTCGAACGGCTGCCGCATGCGCTGCTCGGAGTGCAACTGCCCGCCCGGGTGCGGCAACCCGTCGTGCCACTGCTTCACGCAGCTGCACGTCCCGTGCCTGTCGTCACATTCGACGGCGATTCCCTGCCACTGCGCGTCGTGATGCCGCTCGTCGCCGTCGTGAGCCTCAGCGTGCTCGTCGGCCTCTCGACGGCCGCAAGCCCCTGAGGGCTGTCCATGGTCGGTCAGATCGGCCCCCTGGTCCAGGTGGGCAGGCGAAGGACAGCGCTGGCGCTTCACCTCCTCGGAGGTGCGACCGGCGGCGCGTTGATCGGGCTCGTGCTCGGCTTCGCGGGGCTGCTGCTCCGCGCCGCGCTCGGCGACACACTGGACGCGGTCTTCGCCGTGGCAGTGCCTGCGGCCCTGGCCTATGCCGCTTCGGTCGACCTCGGGCTGCTGCCCATCCGGCAGCTGACCTGGGAGCGGCAGACGCCCGGCTCGTGGCCTTGCTCGCTCGGCCACTACCCGGGGATCTTCGCCTGGGGGCTCGACCTCGGGCTCGGCCTCACGACCCGCATCCCGTACCAGTCGCTCCTCGTGCTCCCGCTGGCGGCGCTGCTCGCCGGCAACCTCCCGACGGCGGTGGCGATCACGACCGTCTACGGCGTCTCCCGGGCATTCGCGGTCGTCGCGGCGGTGTCGGCCGGCGGAGACGACTTCCCCGCAACGTGCGACGTCATCCAGAAGCGTGTGTTCTCGCTGAAGTCCCTCGTCGGCGCCGCCGCGCTCCTGCTCGCGGCCGCGATCGTGATCTTCTAGGAGGTGGAATGAACGGAGCCATCTACGTCCTGACGCGGAACGTCCAGGGCGACCGCGGAGAGTCGTTCCTGCAGAACGTGACGGTGTTCGCGAGCAGCGCGGACGAGGCCCAGGCGCTCGTGCGGAAGGAGTTCGCCCAGCTGCGCTCGGGCTCGGCGAGCGCGGAGCATCCCTACCGGGACGCGCCGGCTTTCAGCGTGGACAGGATCGACCTCGACGCGCACAAGCTGCTGACCCACCACATCACGCGCTGAGGCGGACGACGACGCGGCACGAGCAGTCCTCTGCCAGGCAGTCGTTCGTCTCGCAGCGGATCTCGCCGGCGTCGCGGAGCGCCTCGCCGACCAGCCCGCGCCACATGCCCTGATCGACCTCGCGCGCCGACGGAGCGCCCATCACCAGCGGGCGGAGCGGGCACGTGGGCGTGACCAGCACGGCGCAATCGGCGTCCACGGACTCGACCGACGCCTGAAAGCCGAGCTTCCCCAGAGCGCTGCAGACGCGCTTCAGCGCAGTCGCCGGGCGGGTCGCCGATCGAAGCCCGGTCTCACGAGCCAGCTCGCGGCCGAACTCGGCGCCGATCTCCCCGAGGCGCTCTGCCGGCACGGATTCGAGCGTCAGCCGCAGGAGCTCCACGTAGCGGCGGCGCGGGAACTCCAGGACCTCGGTCTCGGGCACGAGCTCGTATCTCTTCGCCGGCCTGCCCGCACCGCGGCCGCCCTGACGCTTGGCGAAGACCGGCCGCAGGTGGCCGGTCCGCACGAGCCGTTCGAGGCGCCAGCGTGCGACGGAGCGCGAAATCCCGAGGCCTGACGCGAGCTCGGCCGCGGTCGGAGGCTCGGCGCGGCTGCGCACGAGCTCCAGGGCGGCTCGCACGCCGATGTTTCCTAGCGGCTCTAAACGCAAGAAGCTTGATTATAGAATCCCGCTAACCGAGCGAAGGAGGCATTCGATGGAGTGGGCAGCGCTGATCGCCTGGGTCATCACCGCCGGAGGAGGGTTCGTCCTACTTGCCATCTGGCTCTCGCGGGGAGGCATGCACCAGATGGGCGGAAAACGCATCCGGCCGCCGCTGATCCTGACCCACTTCGGGCTGGCTGCGACGGGCCTCGTCCTCTGGATCATCTACATCGCCAACGACAGCGACACGCTCGCGTGGATCGCGTTCGTGCTCCTGCTCGTGGTTGCGCTGCTCGGATTCACGATGTTCGCGATCTGGCTCTCGCAGCGCCGGCCCGGTGGCGCGGGCGGCAGCGAGAAGCCGGCGGAGCAGAACTTCCCGGTGGCGGTCGTCGGACTGCACGGCTTGCTTGCTGCGACAACGCTCGTGCTCGTGTTCCTGACTGCGGTTGGGGTGGGCGGCTCCTAAGCGATACCGTGCGGCCATGGCGACCATGGCCGACCTGGACGAGCTCGCGCTCGCAATGCCGGAGACGACCAAGGAGGTCTCGGAGGACGGCCGGCCGAGCTACCTCGTGCACGGCAAGCGCTATCTGATCCACCGGCGGCCGCGGCCCGACGCCGTCGATGCGGAGTCCGGCGAACGGCTCGAGGACGTCCTGATGTTCCGGGTCGAAGACCTGGGCGTGAAGGAGCTGATGCTCACTGACGCACGCGGGCTCTACTTCACGACTCCGCACTTCGACGGCTACCCCGCGGTGCTCGTGCGGATCCCCGACCTGGCGCGCTTCGATCTGGGCGAGCTCGGCGATCTCGTCGCAGACGCGTGGCTCACGCGCGCGCAGAAGCGGCTCGCGAAGCCCTGGCTGGAGGAACATGGCGAACCAGACCGCAAGAGCTGAGGCATTCCGCGCCCTCCACGAGGGCGAGCCGTTCGTGATCCCGAACCCGTGGGACGCAGGGTCGGCCCGCGCGCTCGAGGCGATGGGGTTCAAGGCGCTCGCGACGACCAGCTCCGGCTTCGCGTTCGCGCTCGGGCGGCGGGACGGACAGACAACGCGGGACGAAGTCGCGGCACACGTGGCGGCGCTGGCGGAAGCGACGGCGCTCCCGGTCTCGGTCGATATGGAGAACGGCTACGGCCGCGAGCCCGAGGCCGCGGCGAGCGCAGTCCGCCGGATCGCCGAGGCGGGCGCGGTCGGCGGGTCGATCGAGGACTGGGACTCGGAGGCGGGGCTCTACGAGCCGGAGCTGGCGGTCGAGCGGGTCGCCGCGGCGGTCGAGGCCGCGCAGAGCCTGTCGTTCCCGTTCACGCTGACGGCGCGGGCCGAGAACCACATCCGTGGCAACCCGGATCTCGAGGACACGATCGCGCGCCTCCAGGCGTTCGAGGTGGCCGGCGCCGACGTCGTGTACGCGCCGGGCCTGCGCGAAGTCGAAGAGATCAAAGCCGTGTGCGAAGCGGCCTCGCAACCGGTCAACGTGCTTGCGAGGCCGAATTTGACGATGGCCCAGCTCGTGGAGGCCGGAGCGCAGCGCGTGAGCGTCGGCGGCGCGCTCACGTGGACCGCCGTCCAGGCGTTCGCGTCGGCGGCGGAGGCGATCCGCGACCGGGGAGACTTCTCCGGGCTCGCGGCCGCCCCGCCGCTCGACGAGTGGTTCGCTTAATGAACCGGCGAAAGCCTACGGCGCTCGGCGAGCCGGCCCAGCCGGCCGGCCGCTAGGGACAGCAGCCCGGCGGCGACGCCGATGCCGACTGCCACGCCGGCGCGAACGGCGTCCTGGGCAGCCCAGTCGATGCCGAACCAGTTGCCGATGCCGGCCCACGAGTTGATCGAGAGAGTCCCGGGCCCGATCGCGCTGACCGCGTACACGCTGGTCAGCATGAGCAGCGGGAACTCGATTCCGCCCGCGCTGTTCCAAAGGCCCTTGCTCAGGTGAACCTTCAGGATCGCGACGGTCATCACGGCGGCGAGCACTGCGGTCCCGACCGGGGTCAGGAGCCCTGCGGCGATCAGGAAGCCGCCGACGAGCTCACCGAGCCCCGCGAAGACGGCCATGAGCAGGCCGGGCCTCATGCCGAGCTGGTCGAAGAACCCGCCGGTGCCGCGCGGGCCGTTGGCGGCCAGGAACCTCGGGGCGATCTTGGGCGATACGAGCTTCTGCAGGCCGTGACCCATGAAGAGCAGGCCGGGCACGAGCCTGAGAACGAGCAATGCGATGTTCACGTCTTGCACCTCCAAAACTTAGTTAACGTGAACGTAAACTCCTGAGAGCGCGATTCTATTCCCGGAGTGCCCGCAAGCGAGCACGGATACTCCTCCGCTTCGCGGCCAGCTCGTCCTCGAGGCGCTGAAGCTCCTCGTGACGCGCGCAGACCAGCTCCAGCTGGGCCTCGATGCTGCGAAGCGCTTCGTCCAGGTCACTCTCCTCGGCCACCAGCAGGCACTTGAGCTCGTCCAGAGAGACGCCCAGCAGATTGCGCAGCCGGATCAGCTCCCGCAGCCGCGAGATGTCGCCGTCGCAATAGAGTCGGTGACGCCCTTTCTCGCGACCGGACTCGCCGAGCAGGCCCAGCTCCTCGTAGTAGCGGATCGTCCGCGTGGTGACGCCGGTCCGCTGGGCGACCTCACCGATCTTGTAGGCGGGCTCCTGGGGCATGACCCTATTTTACGTAGACGTCAGATATGACAGCTGTGCGAGCATCCGTCCGATGAGCGCGACCGCGACGTTTCCCCGGCTCAGCCGACTGATGGAGCGCGAGCTCGCCCAGTTTCGCGAAGACCACCCGCGATCGGCCGAGTTGAGCGAGCGGGCGAAGCGGTCGCTGCTCGGCGGCGTCCCGATGCACTGGATGGTTCGGTGGGCCGGCGGCTACCCCGTCTTCGCGACCGAGGCTTCGGGCGCGCGGTTCCGCGACGTCGACGGGCACGAGTACGTCGACTTCTGCCTGGGCGACACCGGCGCGATGACCGGCCACTCGCCGCCCGCGACCGTCCAGGCCGTGCGCGAGCAGGTCGAGCGAGGGATCACGTTGATGCTGCCGAGCGAGGACTCGCTCTGGGTCGGCGAGGAGCTCGCGCGCCGCTTCGGCCTGCCGTACTGGCAGTTCGCGCTGACCGCGACCGACGCGAACCGCTTCGCGATCCGGCTCGCGCGCGCCGTAACCGGCCGCCGGAAGATCCTCGTCTTCAACTGGTGCTACCACGGCACCGTCGACGAGTCGTTCGCGACGATCGTCGACGGAGAGGTGCGCGAACGCGAGGGCACCCTCGGCGCGCCCGTCGAGCCGGCCGAGACGACGCGGGTCGTCGAGTTCAACGACGTCGAGGCGCTCGAGCACGAGCTCGGCCACGGCGACGTCGCGTGCGTGCTCGCTGAGCCCGCGCTGACGAACATCGGGATCGTCCTTCCCCAGCCCGGCTACCACGAGGCGCTTCGCTCGGCCACGAGGGAGACCGGGACGCTCCTGATCATCGACGAGACGCACACGATCTGCTCCGGGCCGGGCGGCTACACCGCGACTCACGGGCTCGAGCCCGACCTGCTGACGATCGGGAAGCCGATCGCCGGCGGCATCCCGGCGGCTGCGTACGGGTTCTCCGAAGAGGTCGCCCGCCGCGTCGAGGAGGCGATCCCGGAGCGCGAGGCCGACGTCGGCGGGGTCGGCGGCACGCTCGCCGCCAACGTGCTCTCGCTCGCGGCCATGCGCGCGACGCTCGGCGAGGTGCTCACCGAGGAGGCGTTCGGACGGATGATCGAGCTCGGCGAGCGGTTCGAAGCCGGAGTCCAGCAGGTGATCGGCGAGCACTCATTGCCGTGGCACGTCGTCCGGCTGGGCTGCCGCGTCGAGTACCTGTTCCGGCCCGAGCCCGCGCGAACCGGCGCCGAGGCCGCGGCCGGCGGCGACGAGGCACTCGACCGCTTCATCCATCTCTATGCGCTCAACCGCGGGATCCTGCTGACGCCGTTCCACAACATGGCGCTGATGTCGCCCGCGACGACCGAAGCCGACGTCGACCGGCACACCGAGGTCTTCGACGCCGCCGCGCGCGAGCTAACCGACTAGATCCGGTGCGCGCGCGGTTCTTCGGCTACGGCGCGGTCGCGGCGCTCGTGCTCGTGACGGCCGCTTCCGCCACCTCGCCCAGCCCCTGGCGGCCCAACATGCGGGGCGCGATCGGCTACGCGTCGCACCGCCGCGGCACGATCGCCTTCGCGGTCCGTACGCGGACCCGCTCCTGGGGCTGGCACGCGAACGAGACCTTTCCGTCGGCGAGCGTGCTCAAGGCGATCCTGCTCGTCGCCTATCTCGACATGCCGTCGGTCCGGAACCGGCCCCTTCGCGCGTCGGACCGCGCCCTGCTGCGGCCGATGATCCGCCAGTCCGACAACGACGCCGCGACGGTCGTGCTCCACATCGTCGGCAGCGCCCGCGTCTACGGCGTCGCGAGCCGCGCGCACATGCGGCGGTTCCGGCTCGTGATCAGGCCGTGGGGCTTCACCCAGATCACCGCCGCCGACCAGACCCGCTATTTCCTCCGGATCGACAGGCTGATCGTCCCGCGCCACCGCGCGTACGGGATGAACCTGCTGCGCACGATCACGCCGGTGCAGCGCTGGGGCATCGCGCGCGTCCGCCCGCGCGGCTGGCGGCTCTACTTCAAGGGCGGCTGGGGCGACGGGACGGGCTGGGTCGACCACCAGGTCGCCCTCCTCACGCGCGGGAACGACCGCGTCTCTGTCGCGATCCTCACGCTGCACGACGAGAAGCACACGTATGGGCGCCAGACGCTTCGCGGCATCGCTCTCCGGCTTCTGAGAGGCCTAGACTCGGCGCAGGCAGTTCCCTAGCGCAGGAGGAAACCCATGGAAGCCCAGCCAGCCCTCGGCGGCTATCCCGTGCAGTTCGACGTCGCCTACCCCGACCGCGACCTCAACCGGCTCACGACGTTCTTCCGAATCCTCTGGGTCATCCCGATCCTGATCGTCCTCGGTGGGCTCGGCCACTACTGGGGCTCCGGGGGCGGCAACCACGGCGCCGGCTACGCGGAAGCGGGTGGTGGCGGCAGCGTCATCTTCTTCGCAACGGTCCTGATGATCGTTTTCCGCCGGAAGTACCCCCGCTGGTGGTACGACTGGAACCTCGAGATCAGCCGATTCACAAGCCGGATCGGCGTCTACCTCTTCCTCATGGACGACACCTATCCGTCGACCGACGAGCAGCAGTCGGTGCGGCTCGACTTCCCCTACCCGGACGTCGAGCGCGATCTGAACCGCTGGCTGCCACTCGTGAAATGGTTCCTCGCGATACCGCACTACATCGTGCTGTTCTTCCTCTTCATCGCCGCGATCGTGTGCGCGATCATCGCGTGGTTCGCGATCCTCTTTACCGGCCGCTACCCGCGAGGGCTGTTCGACTTCCTGGTCGGGGTCGGCAGATGGGGGAACCGTGTGAACGGCTACGCATTCGTGCTGATCACGGACAAGTACCCGCCGTTCAGCCTGAGCGCCTAGCCGCCGGTCTTGGAGAAGTGCTGGTAGTCGGGGGCGGTCGTCCAGCGGCCGCCCCACTGCCATCCCACCGCGGCGAAGGCCCGCAGTAGGAGGCCGCCCGGGAGGGCCATTCCCGGGCGCACGCGCTTCCGGTTCAGATACGCGCGGCCCGCCTTCGGGTGCACGCGGCCGCTCTCGATGTACGGGTTCTCGACCGGGTTCACGTCGATCGCGAGCCCATACGCGTGCACCGACCAGCGCTTCGGCCCCGGGCCGATCACGTAGCGGCAGTTGAAGGCGGCGGTGTTGTCGGCCGCGAGTGACCGCTCGTCGACGCCGCGGTAGGCGTCGATCGGGCGGAGCCGCCGGATCGGGAAGCGCGCGGCGTAGAGCCGGCCGAAGACGCGCACGACGTCCCCGACTGCCGAGACGTTGACGATCACCGCGCCTGTGTGGGCCCGTCCGTCGAAGCCCCAGTAGGAGAGGCGCACGCGCCGGAGCTGGGCGGGTGCGACCGGGCACCCCCGGTGCCACGAGTACGGCAGCTGGGCTGCGGAGACCCGTGAGACCGAGTGCGCGAAGGGCGGCTGCAGCATCGCAAGCGCGACGAGAAGCGGCGTCATCGACGCGTAGTCTGCACGGGCGATGAGGTGGCTCGCCGTGCTCGTGCTGCCGCTCTGCCTGGCGGCCTCCGCCGCAGGTGGCGGCCGCGCAACCGCTGCGTGCCCGGCGAACCTCGCGAACCGGCTCGCATCGACGGGCTCGGCGCAGCAGCTCGTGACCGTCGTCGCTCCGCACCTGAGCTCCACGCAGGGGACGCTGCAGGCCTGGCGCAAGAGCGGCGGGTGCTGGCGCGCCGCCGCCGGCCCGTGGACGGCGTGGCTCGGGCAGCGCGGGATCTCGGCGCACAAGCGCGAGGGCGACCGGACAACCCCGGCCGGGATGTTCGGGTTCCTGCCGGTCATGTACGGCATCGCGCCGAGCCCGGGCGTCCACTACCGCTACCACCGCGTCGTGTGCGGTGACTGGTGGGTCGAGGACGCGCGCTCGCCCTGGTACAACCGCTTCCGGCACGTGCGCTGCGGCTCGAAGCCGCCGTTCCGCGTCACGAGCGAGGACATGTCGCGCTCCCCGACGGCGTACCGCCACCTCGCCGTGATCGCCTACAACACGAGCCCGGTCGTCCCCGGCCGCGGCTCGGGGATCTTCCTCCACGTCAGCACCGGCCGGCCGACGCTGGGCTGCGTCAGCCTCCCGCTCCCCCAGCTGCTCGACGTGCTCCGCTGGCTGCGTCCTTCCCGCGGGCCGCTGATCGCGATCGGCACGCGTCAAACGATCCGCGGACTTTAGGATGCGGCAAGGTGACTGACGAGTCAGTCAAACGTGCGACCGCCGCTCTGGATCAGGAGCAGACCGTCCGCGGATTGCTTCAGACCGCCTGCCGCGAGCTCGTTGACGGCCTGGACGCCAAGGCCGCGGCCATCTCGCGCGTGGTCGGCGACTTGCTCATCGCCCTCGCCGAGTTCACGAAAAGCCAGCATCCACTGGAGCTCGGACACGAGTACCTGATCTCCGACTACCCGCTCACGCTCGAGGTCGTTCAGCAGGGGAGGGCGCGGACCGTCTCGCTACTCGAAGACGAGCCGGAGCCGAACGAGGCCGCGCTCCTGGAGCAGATCGGCTTCGAGTCGCTGCTGATGGTGTGCCTGCCGGCTTCGGGCGGCTGCTGGGGCCTGGTCGAGGTGTATGCGGACGGACAGAGCTTCGGCGAGCAGCACGCTGTGCTGGCGGAGAAGATCGCCGCGGCCACGGGTCGCCGGCTCGACCATCTCGATCCCGCCGGTTAGGGCGCGCGGGGCGAGGCCCGCTTGCTAGCTTGGCGACGTGGCCGAGACTGCCGCCCAGTCGTATCAGCCCGTGCGGTGTCCGCACTGCGGAAAGGAGTTCGAGGCCGAGCTCCTGATCGGGTCGTCGGCGCCGAGCCCGCGCGGATTCAAGTGCCCGCACTGCCGCCTCTTCGTGCCTGCTGAGCGGGCCAAAGAGCCGAAAGACTCCTAGGAAAAGCGGACGCGTAGCTCGCGCAGCTGCGGGGCCGACGGCGCGCCGCTGACCACGAATGCACGCACCGAGTTCCGTCCCGGCCGGAAGCCCGACTCCGGCACGAGCTCCGAGAACCTCGGCCCGCGGTAGACGACCGACACCGCGGCGATTCGCCCGTCGAGCGCGAACGCGATCGAATCGCCCGTGTGCAGCCCCGAGACGGGCCCGGTCAGGGGCGAGGGAACCAGCTGCGAGCGCTTCGGGAAGGCGCGCAGGAGCTTGCTTCCGATCGCGTCGATCGTCGCCGAGCCCGACGCGGAGCCGACGATCTGCAGCGAGGCGACCGGCTTCCCGACCAGGCCGCGGTAGCGCCCCGTCCCCGCGAGCTGCGGCCCCCACGAGCCGCTGCCGAGAACGTCGAGCTGGCGGGCGAGCGAGGCGCGGCGCTGCGCGAGCGCCGCCGTATCGGGCGCGGTCACGCCGGCGACGTCGACCCGGCTCGAGCCAGGCCCACCCGCCAGCGCCGAGGTTCCGTCCGTGTGCCAAGGGATCTTGATCCCGAGGACGTCGGCGATCGTGGGCAGGATGTCGACCGTCTGCACATGGCGGTCGTCGTCGATGCGCCCCTGTTGCTGACCCGGCAGCTTCACGAAGAGCGGCGTGAACGCGAGCTCGGCGAGGTTGCGTCTGGTCGGGCGCCGCCGCAGGTCGCCGCCGCGGTAGCTGATCCCGTGATCGGCGGTCACGACGATGAGCGCCTTGTTCCAGAGGCCGGTGCGGTGCAGCCGCCGCAGGAACTTGCCCACCAGCCGATCGGTGTAGCCCACCTGGAGCAGGTGGCGCTGCCAGGCCTGCTCGGCGAGCTGCTCGTTGAACCAGCGCTCGCCCGTGCGGCCTGGAGCGTTCGTCTTGGCGACCGCGCGAACCTTCCCGTCGGGCAAGTAGAGCCACGGGGCGTGTGGCAGCAGCACGTGCAGGAAGTAGAGCGTCGGCCGGCCGCTCCCGGGCGCGTGGAACGAGGCGACGAAGTGGTTGAAGTCGCGGACGCGGCTGAGGTAGAAGGTCTTGAGGTCGACCTTCGGCGCGCCGCCGCCCGCGGTCACCGTGCCGGTCGTCGACCCTGAACCGAAGTTGCCCCAGCTCTCGTCGATGACCGGCAGCTCGTCCTCGAGCGAAGGCGGCGCGATGAGGTGCAGGTAGACGATCCGCACGTCCGAGTACAGCGACGAGAGCCTCGACGCGGTATCTCCGTGCTTGCGCTTGCAGAGCCGCTGCGGGCAGAGCCGCGTCTGCGACTCGGTGACCCGCATCCGGTAGCGGGAGCCGAGCAGCGTGAAGAGGTTGTTCGGGTGGTCGCGGTAGATCGGCAGCGCGCCTTTCCGAGGCTTCTGCCCGGTCAGGATCACCGGGACGGCGACGGTGGTCGAGGCCGAGAGCGTCGTCGTGTTCCGGAACCACGTCGAGCCGGCCGCGAGCCTGGCGAAATTCGGGAAGCGCTTCGAGTCGATCGCGCCGCTCGCGTCCTGCAGGTCGATCACCGGGAACTCGTCGAAGAGCAGGAAGACGACCGGCGTCGTGGCGTGCGTCTGGATCGCCGCGGCCTGCGCACTGCCGCTCTCGAGGACGAGCTTCTCCACCGGGCTGTTCAGAAGGAAGAGCGCGAGGAAGACGAGCGGCGCGGCGGAGAGCAAGCTCAGAAACGAGCGGGCCGGCCGCAGGCGCCAGGCAGCCAACGTCACGGCGAGGCCGATCAGGATCGCGCCGGCGATCAGGGCCGTCGTGCCCGAGACGCCGGAGCGCTTGAGCGCCTGCACTCCGAAAACCGCGCCGAGGAACGCGAGGAAGACGTGGTGCATCACGCTCCCCGCGGTCGAGCTGACCGCCGAGACGGCAAGCTCGACGACGAGGAGCACCAGGGCGGGCACGAACGTGACCGCGAGCGCGAAGAGCACGATGTCGCCGGGCGTCGAGCCGCGAACGGCGAAGAACTCCGGGTTCTTGCCGAGCAGGTCGAAGAGCGGCTGTGCGAAGGCGAACCCAGCGGTCGCGAACAGGTGCGCGGCCCGGATCGGCGCACCCTCGACCCTGGCGCGTGAAACGGCGCGTATGACCCCAGCCCCGGCCGCTGACACACTCGAAGTATCCCTCGTTCAAGGGACGCCCGACGCGTGCCGATACGCACTTCGTGGCGGTGGATGTCTCCTTTCCGCGCCCTGAAGGGCTCACGCGCGCGGCGGCGGTGCCGGCACGCCTGCTGCTGGCGGGGATCGTCGCGATCAGCTTCGGTCTCCGCCTCGCCGCCGCCTTCGTGCACACGACCCCGCTCTACTTCCCGGACGAGTACATCTACGGGAGCATCGCGCGCTCACTCGCGGAGACCGGCCGGCCGCTGATCCGCGGGCACTCGGCGCACTTCCCGGCCATGCTCGAGCCGCTGCTGGCCGCACCGTTCTGGCTCACGCACGACCCGACGGTCGCGTACCGCCTGACGCAGGCCGAGAACGCGCTCGCGATGTCCCTCGCCGCAATCCCCGTGTATCTGCTCGTCCGCCGGCTCGGGGGAGGCACGTGGACGGCGCTAGCCGCAAGCGCCCTTACGGTGGCCTCCCCCGATCTCTTCTTCGCGTCGTTCGTGCTCGCCGACGCGATCGCCTACCCGCTCGTGCTCGGCGCGATCTACCTCGGCGTCTGCGCGTTGTCGAAGCCGACACGAGGTTCGCAGGTCGGCTTCGCCGTGCTGGCCGGACTGGCCGTCTTCGCACGGGTCCAGTACGTGTTCCTACCCGTCGGGTTCCTGGCCGCCGCGCTGGTGGTCGAAAGCTGGTCCGTGCGGTCGGTGTGGCGGCGCTATCGGCTGTCGCTCGGCCTGTATGCGGCGCCGTTGCTGCTGGTCGCGGTGCTCGGGCCGAAGCGCCTGCTCGGGTACTACTCGGGCGTCGCGCATCTCTCGGTCTCGCCCGGCTCGATCGGGCACTGGCTCGGCACCGATGCGCTGCTGCTCGCGTACTCGGCCGGCTTCGCGCTCGTCCCGGGCGCCCTGATCGGGCTCGCCTACGGGCTGTGGCGGCCGCGCACGCGCGACGAGGGCGCCTTCGCTGCGCTCGCGGTCGGGGCCCTGGCAGCGATCTTCATCGAGGCGTCGCTCTACGCGGCGAGCGGGACCGACCGCTTCCAGGAGCGCTACCTGATGGTGCTGCCGCCGCTCGTGCTCCCTGCTTTCGTCTTGTGGCTCCGGCGCAACCGGCCGGCTGCGCGCGTCGCCGCTGTCTTTGCCCTCGGCCTGCTCGCCCTCGCCGCGCGCGTGCCGCTCTCCGGCTACACGATCAGCGACTCCAAGCAGGACTCGCCGTTCCTGCTGGCCGTCTTCCGGCTGGAGAAGGGGATCGGGATCGGCAACGGATCGCTCGTCGTCGCTTTGCTCGCGAGCGCGCTGGCGCTCCTTGGCGCTGCGGTCTGCTTCCGGGGCTTTCTCGCTCGCTGGGCCATCGGCCTGACGATCGTCGCGGCCGCCTTCGTCTCCCTCGGCGCCGTCGCCTTCGACGCGCACGTCGTGCGCTCTGTCCGCACGAGCCTCCTGCCGGCGGACGCGCGCTGGGTCGACCACGCCGGCCTCGGCGACGTGACGCTGCTGCAGACACCCGCGACGCTGCACGCCGCCGCCGACGAGCAGCTCTTCTGGAACCTCTCTTTGAAGCACCTGTACTTCCTCGACGACGCCTCGCCGATCGACGCCTTCGGGGCGGCGCGTGCGAAGGCGGCGCGCGACGGTCGCCTCGTCTCGGGGGGCCGGACGCTCAAGGGGCCACTGCTCATTTCGAACTACGCGGTGCGCGTCCAGCTCGCGCACGCCGTCCGGGTCGCCCGCGCCGTGAACTACGAGCTCTGGCGACCGCTCGGCACGCCGCGCTTCGCGATCTTCGCCGGCGGGCTCTACCACGACGGCTGGCTCGCCTCGGCCGGTCGCGTCACCGTCTATCCGGCCAGCGACGGCCGCGTTCGCGGCGTTTTCACGCTGCCGCTCTCACTTCCGCCGAAGCCGCGCGCCGAGACGACGACTCTGCAGCTCCGCGGCCCCGGCGCAAAGCGAAACGTGACCGTCCACCCCGGCGAGAGCGTCATCGTGCGGTTCCGGGTCTCCCATCGCGGCCCGTGGACCATCCACTTCAAGACGAACCGCCCCGGCTATCTCGGCGACGGCCGCCCGATCAGCGTGATGAGTCAGATGCCGTCGTTTGCCGGCAGCTACTGCGCGACGACGCCGCCGGCCGTCTAGGCCCGAGAGAGCTTCATGAACATCCAGCGGTGGCCTTCCAGGTCGGCCGCCGAGTAGAGCCTTCCAATCGGGATGTCCTCCGGGCCGCGGATGATCGTCGCGCCGGCCGCACGCGCCCGTTCGCAGTGCGCGTCGACGTCGTCGACTTCGATATGAACGCCGTCGACCACCATCGGCCCGTCGAGCCACCGCGCGGCCTGCTCGCATTCCTGCGCGTGATGAGCCGGACTGTGGTACTCCGGGCCAGGCCAGCCGAGGAACACGGTCGCGCCGTCCAGCGAGAGCTCCGCGTGCGTCACCCGGCCGTCCTCGTCGGAGAACCGCTGCCCGGACTCGCGGAAGCCGAACGCCTCGGTCAGCCAGTCGATCGCCGACCCGACGTCCTCGTAGGAGAGCATCGGGATGGCGCCGGCCACTAGACGCAGTCTTTGAGCCCCTGCGCTTCGGGGAGGGACTCGAGCTTCTTGAGCGTGTTGTTCTCGATCTGGCGGATGCGCTCGCGAGTGACCCCGAACGCGCGGCCGACCTCCTCCAACGTGCAGGGCTGCGCGCCTGAGAGGCCGAAGCGAAGCTCGATCACCTTGCGGTCGCGCTCGGGCAGCGAGGCGAGGGCGTTCTCGATGTCCTCACGGCGCAGCGAGACCTGTGCGGTGTCGAACGGCGACTCGGCCTGCTCGTCCTGGACGAAGTCGCCGAGCTCTGACTCCTCCTCCTCGCCGATCGGCTTCTCGAGCGAGACCGGGTGCTGCGCCATCCGCAGGATGTCGCGCACCTCCGCGGTCGTCATCTCGAGCTCTGTCGCGATCTCGTCGGGCCGCGGCTCGCGACCGAGGCGCTGGACGAGCTGGCGCTCGATGTGCACGACCTTGTTCAGCTTCTCGACCATGTGCACCGGGATGCGGATCGTCCGCGCCTTGTCGGCGATGGCGCGCGTCACGGCCTGGCGGATCCACCAGGTCGCGTACGTCGAGAACTTGTAGCCCTTGCGGTAGTCGAACTTCTCGACCGCGCGGATCAGGCCGAGCGAGCCCTCCTGGATGAGATCCAGGAACGAGAGGCCGCGGCCGAGATACGACTTCGCGATCGAGACGACGAGGCGCAGGTTGGCCTCGATCATCTGCGTCTTGGCCGCCATGTCCCCGCGCTCGATGCGCTTGGCGAGATACACCTCCTGGTCGGCCGTCAGCAGCGGCACCTTGCCGATCTCGCGCAGGTACAACCGCAGCGAGTCGAGCGACGGCTCGACCGTGAGATCCAGCTTCGGGCCCTTCTCCTCCTCTGCCAGCGCCGGCTGCTCGTGCGGCGGGTGCTTGTGGTTCTCGCCCTCCATCAGCTCGATGGAGTGGTCGATCAGGTACGTGTAGAAGTCCTCGATCTGTTCCTTCGTGAGCTCGACCTCTTCGAGGCCGGCCACGATCTCGTCATACGTGAGGAAGCCCTTTTCCGTGCCGTCTTGGACGAGCTTGTGAAGCTCCTCGACGTCCGGAAGAGAAATGTCGACGGTGAGCACGTGACCTCCGGCTGTCTAGCGGCTATGGCTTACAACGAAAGCCACGAGAGCCGGCCCTCCCCATTTCCCGGTCGCCCCTCGCGCGGATCGGATGTTACACAGGAAAGTGCAAGATCGGAACATTTTTCCTACAAATTCCGGACTTCACCCACGACCTCCGCATGGCTGTTTCTGACCGGGACCTGGGCGAACGTCGAGAGGTCGAGGCCGAGTAGCCGCGCGAATTCGGCGAGGGCGGGCCGAAGCGCGCGGGAGTTGCCGTCCTCGACCTCGAGCGCCATCCCGAGGCCCTCCGGCGATGCGGCCGCGATCAGGCCTTCGGCGCCGCCCTTCGCGATCCAGCCGTCCAGCGTCCGCATCAGGGTCGTGTCGGTGGCGCCCTCGCCGCCGATCAGCTCGGGGCGGGCGCGCATCGCGGCGACGATCGTGCCGCCGCCCTCGAGCTGCTCGAGCCGGGCAAACGCGTGCGCGACTCGTTCGAGCGGGAACGCGAAGCAGACGACGCCGCAACCGTCGGTCGCCGTCTCGACCTCCGCGCGCTGGACCTCGGCAGCGCGCGCGATCTCGTCGGTCAGCTCCTGCTGCAGCGGATGCTCGGGTCGACGGT
>DATDFL010000280.1:0-10120 GCA_036522595.1 Gaiellaceae bacterium | reverse complement strand
GCGCAGGTGTTCGGCTCCGGCGGCGTCCAGACGACGTTCACGCTCGACCGGCTCCAGGTCTCGCTCGACGGTGCGCGGAAGCGCGTCGTCCGCGCCAGCAAGAAGCTCGTCGCCGCGCAGAAGGAGGTGCGGAAGCTCTGGCTGCACGAACGGAAGCTGAAGCTCCGTGCCGTCTCGGCGCGCACCCTGTCCGACCAGCTCGACCTCGACCGGCTCGCCGCCCAGGCCGGTGTCGTCCGCGCGGAGGCGCAATCTCGCGCCGCGCAGGCGCGGTCGGCCGTCGTCAAGGCGCAGAGGGACCTCGCCTCGGCGCGCGACCGCTCGCTCGCGTCCTCGTTCTCACCCGCAGCCGGGACGATGCTCGGCGCGCCGAGCTACGCGGGCAACTACGTCTTCCCGGTCGGCGGCGGCCCAGCCGTGGTCTCCGTCGGCCACTTCCACCACGACTACCCGGCCGCCGACATCGCGGCGCCGATGGGCTCGCCGGTCTACGCGCTCGCGGACGCGGTCGTCCAGCGCTCGTGGCAGTACCCGGACCCGCGCTGCGGGATCGGGCTGACCCTGATCACGCTCGACGGCAAGTCCTGGACGTACTGCCATCTCTCGGCGCTCGATCCGGGCGTCGTCGCCGGGACGCGCCTCAGGGCGGGCCAGGAGATCGGGCTAGTCGGCATGACCGGGGACGCGACCGGCCCGCACCTCCATCTGCAGCTGAACCCGCAGTCGATGTACCCGCAGGACATGCCGTGGTTCCAGGGCTTCGCGAACGTCGCCTTCCGCTGGCAGGACGCGGGCCCGAGCGACGCTGTTGCGCCCACACATCCCGTTTTCGCGGTCGTTCCGGCCCAACCGGCGGCCTCGAGCTCGGTCGTCCTCTTCACCCGGTAGGGGGATGACAACGGCACCGCTCGGTTCCGATGGGAGAAACATGCGGTTCGGGACGCTGTTGCCCCCTGCGGTCGTCGTCGCCCTTGCCTGGGTGCTCGGTACGGCTGCCTTCACATTCGCCGCCGACCAGACGCAGCTCATCGGCTCGACGCCGAAGCCGAACCCGTCAGCGGCGCAGGCCCCCGAGTTGACGGTTCCATCCGTGACCGGGCAGGCCTTCGTCTTCGCGAAGGGCATGCTCGAGGACTCGGGCTTCGCCTGGCGCGTGGTCGGCTCCGTGCACGGCTACTCGGGGAACCAGGTGATGGCCCAGTCGCCGGCCGCGGGCACGCGCGTCGTCGATACCGGCGCGCCGACGATCGTCCTCAACCTCGTCCGCGGCAAGTACGCGGAGAACGGCGTTCCCGAGGACACGCCGAGCTACACGGGCACCGCGATCAAGCTGGCCGGAGTCACCGAGCCGGCCGCGCCGAAGGTGAAGCCGGTCGCGAAGAAGACGCCTGTCGCCAAGAAGCCGGCCGCCAAGAAGCCGGCCGCCAAGAAGCCGGCGCCGGCGAAGAAGAAGCCGGCCAAGAAGCCTGCAACCAAGCCCACCAAGGCTCCAGCGCAGCGGCCTCCCGCGTTCACCCCGGCGCGCGCGCCCAAGGAGCCTCTCGACGAGATTCCGCTCACCGAGCGCGCCGACAAGCTCGCCGCCTGGATCGACTCGCACCCGCGCAAGACCAACAAGAACGTCCAGCGCTGGCTCTACCAGCATTCCTGGATCGTCACCGGCGCCGAGTTCGGCTGGTGGCACGGCGACCAGGCTCTCGTGAAGCTGATCGCCGTCGACGAGCAGGTTCAGCAGGTCTGGGGCATCGGCCACAGAAGCGAGAAGGTGGCCCGCGCTGCCCTCGCCAAAGTCCGCCGCCAGGAGAAATGACCCGGCTCCTGCGCAGGCTCCGCAGCCAGCGGGGCTACTCGCTGATCGAGATGCTGATCGTGCTCTCGATCATGAGCGTGGTCATGACGGCGTTGACGACGGTGTTCGTGCAGGCGTCGAATGCCGAGCTCGACATGAACAACCGCTTCCAGGCACAGCAGGAGGCTCGTCTGGCGCTCGACAAGATGCGCCGCGAGGTCCACTGCGGGCAGATTGCGACGCCCGCGGGGCAGTCCTCGTCGGTGACGATCACCCTTCCGACCTACTGCAAGACCGGCAGCGGCTCGATCACCTGGTGCACGCGCAACGTCTCGACGAACCGCTATGCCCTTTACCGCGTCGTCGGCAGCACGTGCAGCGGCGGCGTCAAGTGGGCGGACTACCTCGTGGCGACCTCGACGGCTCCGGTCTGCAGCGGGGCGCTCTGCATCTTCACGTACACCGCGCAGTCCACCTCGTCGCTGGCGAAGCTCCACGTGGATTACCCGGTGAACGTCAAGCCTTCGAAGAGCACCGAGCTCTACGAGCTGATCGACGACATCGTCCTCAGAAACTCGAGCCGGTCGTAAATACCCGTCCGAGGGACGCGCTCGGGCGCGGTCCTGACGATCTTGTGACCATGCGGATGCGGCTGCGGCAACGCGTGCAATTGCGGTCCGAGCGCGGAATGGCGCTTGTGATGGCCCTCGGGATGACCGTCGTGCTGGGCATCGTCGGCACCACGGCGATGATGTATTCGACCTCCGACGCGAAGCAGGCGAACCAGACGGGCTCGCGGCAAAGCGCGTTCACGCTCGCCGAGGCCGGGATCAACAACACCATGTCGATCATGATGCTCCCGACGAACAACGCGCTCGACCCGGATCTGCTCCCGCAGTGCACCACGAACGGGACGAAGTACACCGATCCGACGGCCAACCGCACCTCGACGTCGACCTGGCTGCACGCCACCCTCGGCGGCGGCACCGTCGACTACTGCGGCACGCTGATCCGCTCCAGCGCGCTGTGGTACCTGACGTCGATCGGCAACGCGCGCAACCCGAATCAGGCAAGCTCGAAGGTGACCCGGACGCTGGAAGCGACCGTGACCGTCACCCCGCTCGTCACGCAGCCGCTCAACAACCCGGTCTGGAACTACCTCTACGCGGGGAACACCGGCAGCACGTGTGACCAGACGCTCAACAACAACATCTCCGGCGCCTCCCGGATGTATGTCGCCGGCAACCTCTGCCTGAGCCCGAACGTGCAGCTGAACCAGTCGACCGTGATCGTCGGCGGCAACCTCGACCTCTCCAACAACGCCGCCGTCGGCGCCAGCACGAACCTGAGCACCCGCGTCGAGACCTACGTCGGCGGAAACTGCCGCTACGGAGGCGCCACGTGGGCCGCTTGCACCGGCAATCAGGACGCGCGGCACATCTACAGCAAGCTTTCGGACGGGACGACCACCTCGGTCAACCACGTCGCGCCGGTGGTGGCGCCGCCGGCCGCCGACTACGCGACCTGGTACGAGAACGCCATCCCAGGCCCGTCGCAGTCGTGCACGAGCTCCAGCGGGACGCCCCCGACCTTCGACACGAATTACCCGAGCCGCGACAACAACGTCGCGACGGTCGACCTGACGCCGGCGAGCTCCTACTTCTGCCGCGTCGGCCCGGGGGCCAACACCACGCTGGCGGCCGCAATGAACTCCACGCAGACCACCGTGACGGTTGCCTCGGCAACCGGCTTCCCGACCTCGCCCTTCACCATCCGGGTCGACGACGAGTCCATGAACGTGACGGCCGGTTTCGGAACGACCACCTGGACGGTCACGCGCGGCGTCAACGGCACGACGGCTGCCTCCCACCTGAACGCTCAGACCCTCATCTGGAACACGCCGACGAGCGGTGCGATCGGCTGGAACAACACGACGAAGACGCTGACGGTCAGCGGCACGATGTACATCGACGGCAGCGCCAAGATCTCGAACAACTCGCTGAACAGCTACAACGGCCAGGGGACGCTGTACCTCTCGGGGACCTTCCGCATGACCGGCTCCATGTGCGCGTACGTCCTGGCCAGCACGTGCAATTTCGCCGGCTGGGATCCGAACGCCGACCTGCTGATGATCGTTGCCGCCGGCAGCGGCGGCCAGAACAACCCCGGGGACAGCATCCAGTTCGACAACGGCGACATGTGGCAGGGCGGCCTGTATGGAACGAGCGCCGTGGAGTTCGGGAACAACGTCAACGTCGACGGCCCGATCATCGGCAGCCAGATCATCCTCTCGAACAACCTGACGACGAACTCGTTCCCGACCATCTCCTACGTGCCGGTCGGGATGCCGTCGAACGACGAGGTCTACGCGCAGCCGAACCCGCCGCAGGGCTTCACCGGTTAGCCCTTTTCTTCCCTCGTTTTAGGGCACGGTTCGGCGCCTCGGAGGCCGATATAGAGAACTAGGCTAGGCGTCCTGCGGCCGCCTGCGACCCCCATGCCCATGGCTGCAGCCCGCATCGTTTCTCTCGTCCGGCGGCTCCGTCGCTGCGAGCGCGGATTCGTCCTGCCGCTGACGCTCGGCATCTCAACGGTGCTCGCGATCGTCGGGACGACCGCCATCACGTACACGACGAGCGGCGCGCGGACGGCTTCGCGCTCGACCGCCGACCAGAAGGCCTACGCGCTCGCGGAGGCCGGAGTCAACGACGCCATGGCCGTGCTCTCGCTTCCTGCGAACAACGCACTCGACCCCTACCTGCTGCCGCCGACGACCGTGTCGTACGAGGGAGGGACCGTCACCTACTCGGGAACGCTGGACACCAGCGGCACGTGGTCGATCACGTCGACCGGCCTGATGCGGAACCCGACCGGGGGGAACACGTCTCCGGTGCGCCGCACCCTCGGCGTGAACGTCGGCGTCGACGCGTCCTACTCGCAGCCGCTCAACAACATGGCGTGGAACTACATCTGGGCGAAGGCCACGGGCTCGACCTGCGACATGACGATCGGCCAGAGCGTGACCGTGGCGACGCCGCTCTACGTCGAGGGAAATCTCTGCCTGCAGAACAGCGCGACCATCTCGAGCGGCCCGCTCGTCGTGAAGGGCTCGCTGACGATGACCCAGAAGGCGAACGGCGTCGGGCAGCCGAGCTCGCCGGTCAACGAGGCGCACATCGGCGGCGCCTGCCAGTACTGGAACAAGGCGGCGGACTATCCCTGTAAGGGGAATGCGGACAACGTCTATGCGCGCACGCTCGACCAGAGCGTGCCGGCGCTGACCCCGCCCACCGCCGACTGGACGAACTGGTACCTGAACGCGAACCCCGGCCCGTACTACCCGTGTCAGGACAAGTCGGGGACGCCTCCGACCTTCGACAACGACCAGGGAACGCCATCGACTCCCGATCCGGCCAAGCGCAACAACAGCGTGCTGACGGTCTTCG
The DNA here is from genome assembly GCA_036522595.1 of Gaiellaceae bacterium. Lineage (GTDB taxonomy): Bacteria > Actinomycetota > Thermoleophilia > Gaiellales > Gaiellaceae > AC-32. The sequence continues at coordinate 4,885 of DATDFL010000280.1, read as the reverse complement.
ACCTGACGCCGGGGCTGGCCTACTCGTGCAAGACCTCCGGCGGCGAGCTGAGCTGGAACCCCTCGACCCGCGTGTTGACGGTCAAAGGCACGATCTACATCGACGGCAGCGTCGTCGTCGACAACGGCGGCACGGACACCTATGACGGCCAGGGTTCGCTCTACGTCTCCGGCACGGCGCTGATCAAGAACACGAACCTGTGCGCGGTCGCGACCGCTTCGGGAAATTGCACCGCAAGCGGCTGGGATCCGAACTCGCGGCTCGTGGTCTTCGTCGCCGACGGCAGTGGGGGACAGGTGCCGGTGAACGACTCGATCCAGCTCGTCAGCGCGACCTTCCAGGGGGCGCTGTACGGGACGTGGGCGATCGAGAACGACACGACCTCGTCGGTGATCGGGCCGATGATCGGCAGCACCGTCATCCTCGGGCAGTCGGTGACGACGTCCTTCCCGGCGATCCGGATCGTGCCGACAGGGATGCCGGCGCTGCAGAACACGATCTACGCGCAGCCCCGGCCACCGACCGGCTACACCGGCTAAACAGCCCGGGCGCCGCTGCCGATAAGGCGGAGGTGGACGTTGCTCTCGGTGTGCTCGCGTTCTGGCCCGCTCTCGCGCTGGGCAGCTTCGTGAACGTCGTCGCCGCCCGCGTGCCGCGGAAGCGCTCGGTTGTGCATCCGCGCTCGGCGTGCATGAGCTGCGGGGCGGAGCTGGCCTGGTACGACAACGTCCCCGTCGTCTCGTACCTCGTCCTGCGCGGCCGCTGCCGCTCGTGCGGCACCTCGATCAGCTGGCTCTACCCGGCCGTCGAGCTCGCCACCGCGGGGCTCGTCGCGGCCTGCTTCCTCGCGTTCGGCCTCTCCGGCAAGGCGGTTGTCGCAGTGTTTTTCTGCGCCGTCCTCGTCGCGATCACCGCGACCGACATCACCCACCGGATCGTCCCGAACCGGATCGTCCTGCCCGCCGCGGCGATCGTCCTGGTCGCGCAGACGGCGCTCCAGCCGAGCCCCGAGTGGGCGCTGGGCGCGCTGGGCGCCTCGGGCTTCCTCTTCGTCTCGGCGCTCGCCTACCCCGGCGGGATGGGCATGGGGGACGTCAAGCTGGCGCTGCTCCTGGGCGCGATGCTCGGTCGCACCGTGGCAGTCGGCCTGATGGTCGGGATGATCGCCGGGCTCGTTCCCAGCATCTTCCTGCTCGCCCGGCACGGCTCCAAGGCGCGCAAGATGGGCATCCCGTTCGCACCGTTCCTCGCCTTCGGCGCGGTCGTCGCGCTGTTTGCGGGCCACGCGCTGCTCCACGCCTACCTGAGCACCTTCTAGGGACTCAGCCCCGAGCGGGGTTCTGCCGATACCTCGTTCGAGGGATCGCATGGATCTCGATCGACCACCGAAGCTCCGTTCCGGCCGCGCCGAGCAGCAGGCGGCCGGCGGCGAGCTGCCGTCATCCTTCCCGGTCAACGAGCTTGCCGAGCTCGTCGCCGACCTGATCGAGGCGACCGGGCTCGTCCCCGGCGACAAGCTGGCGCTCGTCCGCGGCCGCGCGAAGCAGGGCATCGCGTTCTCGCAGGCCGTGCTCGACGAGGGCGTCGCCTCCCCGGAGGGCATCGCGCGCACCCTGGCGAGTCGCTTCCAGATGCCGTTCGTCGATCTTGCCGTCACCGGCGTCGAGGACGAGGCCGCGAGAGAGCTGCCGCTGCACGTCCTCGAGCGCGTCGTCGCCGTGCCGTACGAGCTCGACGGGAACACCCTGCGGATCGCCGTCGCGGACCCCGGAAACGTCCAGACCATCGACGAGCTGCGTCTGGGCACGCGGCTCCAGCTCGAGCTCGCGGTCGCCTCGCGCGACGACATCCTGGGCGAGATCCGCCGCCTCATCCGTGCGTCGGAGGCGTTCGGCGCCCGGGCCGTGCTCGAAGGCGAGGAGGTCGAGGAAGCGGAGGAGACGGACGCCGACGATCTCGAGGTCGACGACGGGATCTCCGACGTCCCGCTCGTCCGGCTCGTCAACTCGATCATCTTTCAGGCCGCCGAGGACGGGGCGAGCGACATCCATTTCGAACCGCAGGAAGACGCGCTCGTCGTGCGCCTGCGGATCGACGGCGTGCTCCACGAGGCGCAGCGGATCCCCAAGCGGATGCTGAACGGGGTCACGACGCGACTGAAGGTGCTCGCGAAGCTCGACATCGCCGAGCGCCGCAAGCCCCAGGACGGCCGCATGTCGCTGAACGCGGCTGCGGCAGGCCGGATGCTCGACGTCCGCGTCGCGACGCTGCCGACGGTGGAGGGCGAGTCGGTCGTCATGCGGCTTCTCGACAAGACGAAGAAGGCTCCGACGCTCGAGGAGCTTGGCCTCGCGGACGACATGCGGGCCAAGCTGGAGGAAATCGTCCGCCGCCCGACCGGCGCGATCCTCTCGACCGGGCCGACCGGCTCCGGTAAGTCGACGACGCTTTACGCGGCACTTTCCGAGATCAACCGCCCGGAGATCAACATCATCACGGTTGAGGATCCGGTCGAGTACCGGCTGCCGGGCCTGAACCAGGTGCAGATCAACCCGCGCGCCGGGTTGACGTTCGCGGCGGCGCTGCGCTCGATCTTGCGCTCGGACCCGGACGTGGTCATGGTCGGCGAGATTCGCGACAGCGAGACGGCCAAGATCTCGATCGAGGCGGCGCTGACGGGCCACCTCGTGCTCTCGACTTTGCATACCAACGACGCTCCGGGCGCGATCTCGCGCCTGAACGAGATGGGGGTCGAGCCGTTCCTGACCGGCTCGGCGGTCTCGGCGGTGCTCGCCCAGCGCCTCGCGCGGAAGCTCTGCTCGCACTGCTGCGAGATGTACACGCCGACGACGGACGAGCTCATCAAGGCCCGCGTCTCGCCGGAGGTCGCGGCGGCGGCGGATGGGGCGGTTCTCTATCGCAAGAAGGGCTGCCCGCGGTGCGGTCAGACCGGCTACAAGGGCCGGATCGGCGTCTTCCAGCTGCTCGTCATGAGCGAGAACCTCGAGAGCATGGCCGCGCGAAACGCGACCCGTGAGGAGCTCGAGCGCGCCGCGATCGAGGAAGGCATGCGAACGATGTGGGACGACGGTCTCGCGAAGGCCACCGCCGGGCTCACGTCGATCGAAGAGCTCGCGCGTGTGACCACCTAGGGCGAGTCGAGCCTACGGAGTCAGCGTGCAGGACGTCGCCAGATCCTAGGAGCGATAGCTGTGCGCGGGTTTCATCAAGCGGCCTGGACGTCGCAGCCGAGATACATCAGCGCCTCGACCGCTTCCGTCACGAAGGCCGTCGCCTCGCGGGTATCCGCGAACGTGTACGGCCCGGGCCGCGCCGGCTCTTCGCTCGCAACGCCGGCCGGATAGACCTCGGCCTCGACGACACACGAATCGCCGTAGGCGATCGCCCTCATCAGCGCGACCGAACGGCCGTCTCGGCGCGCGTGTCGCACGAAGAGCTCCTGGCCGGTCGTCGGCTCGCTCGGCTTCGCCTTCTTCGCGGAGCTCTTGCTCACGACGGGCCCTACGAGCCGCAGGCCGTCGCGCCGAGATCGACCGCGATCGCGTCCGCGCGCGCGCCCAGAGTCGAGATCCGCTGCTGGAATGCCGCGAGGTCGGGGCTCTTGCCGGCGCGCACGTTCGAGACGACGGCTTCCGACGCGGCGACCGCCGCGCTGTAGAGCGCCACCATCTGGTGGACCTGAGATTCGTGACCCTTCGGCGGCGTCAGAGCGCGCAGGCTCTTGACGGTGCTGTCCAGCGCGCCGTTGATCTTGCCGACCCAGTCGATCGCGCTCTCGCCGGAAGTGGGCAGCGGCAGGCGGAGCAGGTCGGCCTTGAGCTTGTTGCAGATCGAGTTCGCCTGACCCGCCCAGACGACGGTGCTGCCGACGGTGGTCAGCTTGACCGCCCCCGCGTTCACCGCGGCCTGCGCGATGGTGTCGCGATCCGTGAATCCGTTGAAGCGGACGAACAACGTCTTTGGCGCCTGGAAGACGAGCACCGCCGGGTCGTCAAGCACCCGGTCGGCTGCCGTGGCAGCGCCTGTCAGGAGCGCGGTCAACGGCGCAGCAACCTTGTCATTGGACACGTCCAGCGCCACGAAGGCCGCGCCGGCGAGCGCAGCGCCCTGCCGCGCCTCTTCGCGTGCGGTCGCATCGACCGAAGACTTCGGCGAGTAGAGCTCAGCCACGACCACGGGGTTCGAGCGCAGCGCGACGGCCAGCGTCCCCGGCATCCCGTCGATCACGACCGGCGTCCTGGGCTTCTTCGCCTTTTTCGCCTTCTTCGCTTTCTTCGTGGACGCCTTGGCGAGCGACTTCTTCTTCGCGCGCTGCTTCTTCACGGGATGCAGCGGCTTGATCACCGGAACCGCGGCGCTCCCGGAGCTCTGCCCGCGCGTCAGCAGGAGGAGCCCTCCGCCGAGAGCGAGGAAAGCCACGAATGCGGCCGCAGCGAGAATCCGTGTCCGCTGACTCACACTGTTTCTATCGGCAGCCGGGGCCGCCCCCTAAAGACGAAGGACGCGGTTTCCCGCGCCCTTCGAGAACGGATGCGCTGAGGGTCTAGCAGTAGCCGGGGGTGATGTCGCCCGACGGGCCGGACTTGTGGTACTGAACCGTGCCCGGAACCGTGTTGCGGAGGCAGTAACCGCCGGCGGTGGCAACCGAGATCTTGATGTTCTTGATGCCGGCGTCGTAGGACTGCTGCAGCTTCGTCAGGGTGACGCCCGTGTAGCCGGTCGAGTGGTCGGCGTTGAACGCCTCCATGCCCGGGACGGCTGCCCGAACGTTGGCCTGCGCGGCGGACTTGTTCGCCCGCGTGCGGAAGCTGAGGTACGAGGGGATCGCGATGGCAAGCAGGATCCCGAGGATGATGATCACGAC
>DATDFL010000279.1:0-5262 GCA_036522595.1 Gaiellaceae bacterium | reverse complement strand
ACTGGGAACGGCGGAGCTGGCGCAGGCCGCCTTGACGGCGGAGTCGGGGCGGCTGCAAGTCCTCGACTGGGCCGGCTACGGCAACGACGGCGGCCAGTCCATGTTCTCCGCGTACGTGAAGTCCCACCCGCACAACAAGCCGCAGTTCACGTACATGACGAACGAGTCGGACGCGCTCGCGAAGATCCACGCCGGCCTCAAGCCGGACCTCTTCCGGCCCTACGTCGGCTGGGTGAAGTACTTCGCGACGAGCGGGCTCGTGCAGCCCTGGAACCCGAAGCTGATCCCGAACTTGAAGCACCTGAACAAGTTCATGGTCAAGGCGGGCCAGTACAACGGCAAGCAGTACGGGATCCCGGACGACTGGGGCTTCGACGCGATCCTCTACCGGAGCGACAAGGTGCATCCGAAGGCCAAGTCCTGGGGCCTGATCTTCGACAGCCGCTACAAGGGCAAGATCGCGTGGTTCGACGACCTGAACATGCTCACCGTCGCCGGGCTCTACCTCGGCATGCCGAGGCCGTGGCGCCAGACCGACGAGGAGCTCAAGCGCTCGCAGGACTTCCTGATCAAGAAGAAGAAGCTCGCGCGGCTCATCTGGTCGTCGGAGACCAACCTCTGGGAGGCGTTCGGCTCCGGCGATCTCTGGATTGCGTACGCGTGGCCGAACGACTGGGTGCAGATGAAGAAGAAGAAGCTGAAGGTCGTCTACATGCGGCCCAAGGAGAAGCCGGTCGCGTGGGTCGGGATGTTCATGCTCCTGAAGGGCTCGCCCCGGCCGCACCTCGCGCACTCGTACGTGAACGCGTGGAGCTCGAAGCGGTCCGGGAAATGGCTGGAGGACAACTACGGCTACGGGCACGCGAACGTGCTGGCGCGCCCGTCCTCGAGCGACCTCCTGAAGGCGCTGCAGCTGACAAACCCGAGGGCGGTCACCGAGCCGGCCGCGCACCTCGACCGCGACATCCCGCGGCGCGCGGTGTACGCCCGGTTGTGGGAAGAGGTGAAAGCCTCCTAGCCCCCGGATGGCAATCGCAGCCCGCGCTTCGCCCACCTCGCGCCGGAGGCGGCTCCGCCTCGACCTGACGACGCCGACGCTGCTCGGCCTGCCGCTCGCGTGGCTGGCCGTGTTCTTCCTCGCGCCGATCGCGATCGTCGCGGCCTACAGCTTCGACGTCTACTCGCTCGACCCGGGCCCGCATGGGTTCACGCTCACCGCGTGGCACCACTTCCTGCACAGCTCGATCTACCTCAAGCTGTTCTGGAAGTCCGTGAAGATGTCGCTGATCGTCTCGGCACTCATCGTCGTCCTCGCCTATCCGCTCGCGTACTACCTGGCCCTCTCCGGGACGAAGCGCAAGTACGTCCTCCTGCTCCTCCTGATCGCGCCGTTCCTGACGAGCTACCTGCTCCGCGTGCTCGCGTGGAAGGTGATCCTCGGCAACGAGGGCGCGATCAACTCGTTCCTCGTCTGGACGGGCCTGCGGGCGCACGACCACCCGATCTCGCAGCTGCTCTACAGCCGGTTCGCGGTGATGCTCGTGCTCGCCTACATCTGGCTGCCGTTCGTCGCCTTGCCGATCTTCGTCTCCCTGGAGAGCCTCGATCGGCGCTTGCTCGAGGCGGCGAGCGACCTCGGCGCGAGCCGGCTGCAGGCCTTCCGCAAGGTGACCCTGCCGCTCTCGCTCCCAGGGATCTTCGCCGCGTTCCTGTTCGTCTTCATCCCGACCCTCGGCGAGTTCGTGACGCCCTCGCTCGTCGGCGGCACGAGCGGCTACATGTACGGCAACCAGATCGTGGACCTCTTCGGGACCGGCTTCCCCGACTGGGAGACCGGCTCGGTGCTCTCGCTGTTCCTGCTGGGGGTGGTCGCCGCCCTGACGGTCGTCTTCGCGCGGTTCCTCCAGCCCGGGCAGGTGGCGGCCGAGTGAACGACGTCGCGCTTTCCCGTAGCGGCGCGTGGATCCTGCGCTCGTTCTTCTTCCTGGTCGTGCTGTTCCTCTACGCGCCGATTCTGATCCTGCTGATCTTCTCGTTCAACGACTCGGCGATTCCGACCTTCCCGCTCTCGGGCTTCACGCTCCACTGGTACCACCAGTTCCTCATGAACTCCGACCTGCGGGGCGCGCTCGAGACGAGCGCGATCGTCGCGTCCCTCTCCAGCCTGGGCGCGGTGGTGCTCGGGATCCTCTCTTCGATCGCCCTCACCCGCCGCCGCTTCCGCGGGAAGTCCGCGGTCTCCGCGCTGCTGCTCAGCCCGCTCGTGATCCCGTACGTCGTCTTCGGGATCTCGCTGCTGCTGCTGTTCCACCAGGTCGGGGTGCCTCGCTCGATGCTGACCGTGGTGATCGGCCACATCGTGATCAGCCTGCCGTACACGATCCTCGTGCTCGTGCCGCGCCTCGACCAGATCGACGTCTCGCTCGAGGAGGCGGCGTTCGACCTCGGCGCGTCGCGCCTGCGCACGTTCCGCTCGATCACGCTGCCGCTGATCCTGCCGGCGGTCGTGTCGGCGTTCCTGATCGCGTTCACGACCTCGTTCGACGAGTACGCCGTCGCGTCGTTCGTCGTCGGCTCGCGCGTGACGTTCCCGATCTACCTCTACTCGGCGCTGCGTTTCCCGAGCCAGCTGCCGCAGGTGATCGCGGTGGCCGTGGTCGTGCTCGTGCTGTCCCTGACGGTGGTGATTGCGGCAGAGGTGGGACGGCGAGTCGTCGAGCGCAGGCTAGGCGCGCAGTAGCGAAGCCTGCTCGGGCTCCCAGCTGAGCGCGACTTTCGCGCCCGGCTCGAGCGCGGCGGCGGGCTCGTCGGCGAGGCGATGCACGAAGAGGCGCCCCGCCACGGTGTCGACGTGGAACTGGGTGTACATCCCGAGGAAGACGATCTCGGCGACGGTTCCGTCGAGCTGCGAGCCGCCGTGCGCCGGTGCGCTTCCGATCTGGATCCGCTCGGGACGAACCGCGACCCGCAGCGTCTCTCCCGGGCTGTGGCCGCCGTCGACCGGAACGACGATGCGGCCCTTCTCGCCGAGCCGCATCACCGCGCTGTCGCCGATCAGCTCGTCCACGCGGAAGTCGAAGGCGTTCAGCGAGCCGATGAAGTCTGCGACGAAGGCCGTCTGCGGTCGCTCGTAGATCTCGCGCGGCCCTCCGATTTGCTCGACCCGGCCGCTGTTCATCACCGCGATCCGGTCCGACATCGCGAGCGCCTCCTCCTGGTCGTGCGTGACGTAGACGAACGTCGTGCCGAGCGTGTGCTGGATCCGCTTGAGCTCCAGCTGCATCTGCTTGCGAAGCTTCACGTCGAGCGCGCCCAGCGGCTCGTCGAGCAGCAGCGCCTCCGGGCGGTTGACGAGGGCGCGCGCCAGTGCGACCCGCTGCTGCTGGCCGCCGGAGAGCTGCCGGGCACGGCGCTTCTCCAGGCCCTCGAGCGAGACGACGCGCAGCATCTCCTGGATCCGGCCGGCGTGTTCGGCCCGTGGGACCTTCTTCACCTTGAGCCCGAAGGCGACGTTGTCGTAGACCGACATGTGCGGGAAGAGCGCGTACTGCTGGAAGACCATGTTCACCGGGCGCTTGTTCGCCGGCACGGTCGTCACGTCGCTGCCGTGGAGCACGATCTTGCCCTCGTCGGGCCGCTCGAATCCGGCGACCATCCGCAGCGTCGTCGTCTTGCCGCAGCCGCTCGGCCCGAGCAGCGAGAAGAACTCGCCTTCGGCGATCTCGAGGGAGACGTCGTCGACCGCGCCGACCCCGCCGAAGCGCTTCGTGACGCTCTCGAGACCGATGGCAGCGCGCGGCTCTGCGACCGCGCTCAACGGGCTTCCTCCTCGGCCGTGCGCTCGGCTGTGGGGATCGCTTCGAGCCGTTCGTCCGGGATCGGCTTGCCGCTCACGACGGAGATCCCGTACGTGCCGTCGGCAAGGCGAGCCTCTGCTCGCTCGACCGCCTCGAGCTCGCGGCGCAGGTCCTCCGAGCGGCCTTCGTCTAGCTCGTCCTGGTAGAGGTCGGCCGCGAGGTTCTGCGGGTCCTGATCGTCGGCTTCCTCGGCGTCGTCTTGATGGCGCAGGCCCGAGAGCGCGCGTTCGATTCGCTTACGCTCGGCCGTCAGCAACTCCCGCGCTCGGTCAGGGTCCACGCGCAGACGCTAGCGCACACGCCGATGACTTTCTCCGCCCAGCCGCGTCTTTAGGAGAGAGCAACAGGGAGGAGTCGCATGCCGGAGCACAGAGTGGGAACGCACGAGGAGTGGGAGGCAGCCCGAGCGCAGCTGCTCGAGCGCGAGGAAGAGCTCAACAGGCTCGACGAGGAGATCGCGAAGGAGCGGCAGGAGCTGCCGTGGGTCCGGGTCGAGAAGGAGTACACCCTGGACGCCGAGGATGGGAAGAAGACGCTCGTAGAGCTGTTCGACGGCCGTTCGCAGCTGCTGATCTACCACCTGATGTTCGGCCCGACCTACGAGCAGGCCTGCCCGGGCTGCACCGGCCTCGCCGACCACTTCGACGCCGCGCTGCCGCACCTGAACAACCGCGACGTCACGCTGATCGCGGTCTCCCGCGCGCCGATCGAGAAGCTGCGCGCGTACAAGCAGCGAATGGGCTGGAAGTTCCCGTACGTGTCGTCCTACGAGAGCGACTTCAACTTCGACTTCGACGCCTCTCTCACGGAGGACCGGGTGACGGGCGAAAAGATGGCGAAGGCCGTTGCAGAGGCGGAGGACTGGCTCAAGGACTGGGCAAAGGACGTCGGCACCGATCTCGCGCACGGGATGGCGGAGACACCGGCCTGGAACGTCTTCAAGCTCGAGGACGGGGTTGTCTACCGCACGTACTACCGGACGGCGCCCGACCGATTCCTGCTCGACACCTACTACTCGCAGCTGCTGGACCAGGTTCCCGACGGGCGGGACGCCGACTTCCCGCAGCGCCGCCATGACGAGTACTAGGACCACCGCGACGCTTTTCTCGATGCTCGGCCTCGCAGCCGTGTGCTGGGTTCTGGCCGTCCGTCAGATGAGCGGCATGGACATGGGCACCGAGACCGAGCTCGGCTCGCTCGCGTTCTTCACCGCGGCGTGGGTGCCGATGATGGCCGCGATGATGCTCCCGGGCGCGTTGCCGGCGGTCTCGCGGCTCCGCGGAGGCATCGTGGCTGCGCCCTTGTTCGCCGCGTCCTACGTCGCGGTCTGGGCGCTGTTCGGGCTCGCGGTGTACGGCTTCTACCGGCCGCACACCACCGAGGTGGCCGGCGCGCTGACCATTGC
>DATDFL010000278.1:0-3867 GCA_036522595.1 Gaiellaceae bacterium | reverse complement strand
GAGCAGGATCGTGTCCGGGCCCGTGTCGGCCACTACCGCAACCTTGTGGTAATGTAGTTCAAGGTTGTGGTAAGTCTACTGCGGACCCTCCTCACGATCGCGGTACTGGCCACAGCCTGTGGCGGCGCCAAAGGCGCAACGGCGCCCACGAAGCTGCACGTCGGGCTCTCCGCCGCTTTCGTCCTCTCCGGCGGCGGCGCGCTCTGGACGACGGATCACACCGGCGGCCGGGTCGTCAAGGTCGATCCGGCCGTCGGTCGCGTGCAGTCGAGCTTCGGCGTCGGCGGCTACCCGTTCGGTCTCGCCTACGGGGCGGGCAGCATCTGGGTCGGCTCGCGTTACACCGGCCGTGTGACGCGGTTCAACGCGCGCACGAACAAACGGCAGGCCAGGATCCGCGTCGGCAGCTCGCCCTATGCACTCGTCTTCGCGGGCGGTTCGGTCTGGGTGACCAACGAGGGCTCCGGGACCGTCAGCCGGATAGGCGCGCGCCGCAACAAGGTGGTCAAGACGATCCGTGTCGGCGGCCAGCCGAACGGGATCGCGTTCGCCTTTCGCAAGATCTGGGTTGCGGACTACGGCCGCGGCCGCCTGATTCGGATCGATCCGCGCCGCAACCGCGTCGAGCGGAAGATCCGCCTCCCCGGCGCCGACTGGATCACGGCGTCGCCCGACTCGCTCTGGGTCTCGAGCGAGACCGGCCGCGTCTACCGGATCGACCCGGCCACCATGGCCGTGAAGGCGACGGTCGCCGTCGGTGCGAACCCGCTCGCGAGCACGTTGATCGACGGCGTGCTCTGGGTGCCGAACATCGACGCGAATACGGTCTCCATCGTCGATCCCGCGACCAACGCGGTGAGCCGAACGCTCGCCGCGGGCCCGAGCCCGATCGCGGTCGCCGCGGGCGGCGGTGCGGCCTGGGTCAGCTCGGAGCTCGACGGCGATCTGTGGCGCTTCGAGACTTCCTGACGGCACCCCAGAGCAGGTCCGCGTTCGGCAGCAGGAAGCCGAGCGCCAGGCCGGGCAGCGCGGGCAGGCCGCCGACGTCGAAGAGCGTCGCGAGCGCGATCGTTCCGCCGACCGACGCGGTCAGGCAGAGCCACGTCCACGGCACGCGCAGGTGGAAGCGGGCCGCCGAGCCGAGGAAGAGCGCGAAGAACAGGAGGTCGGGCAGGCCGAGCTTCGCGGAGCCGTTGGCGCCCGGAACCGGGAACGCGAACGACAGCGTCGAGAACACGGTCTCGTGGTGCGTGACGATCTTGTGCGTCGGCCCGCGCCAGACCGAGTAGGCGTCGACCCACGGCACGATAAAGGCGATGAGCACCACCCAGCTCGCATCCTCGAAGTAGCGGAGGAACAGCCAGCCGATGAAGGTCATCGCCCCGAGCTTCGCGAAGTCGGCCAGGGCCGACGCACCCACCCCGTCGAAGACGATCGCGAGGGCGACGAACGCGACCGCGACCACGACGAGCTGAATGCTCGTCGAGCGCCAGAGCGGGAGCGCGAACCAGACGAGCCCGAACACCGCGGGGATGAGCACGAACGCGAAGAACGCGATCGCTCCCCAGGTCGAGGTGTCCCACAGCGACTCGTGGAACGCGTAGTAGAGCCCCAGCGTGGTCGCGAGGGCGACGAAGCCCGCGACCCGCGCGCTCACTAGGCGTCGCTTGCGATGCCTAGCTTCAGGACGCCCGGCTTCGCCGGGCGTCCGTCGGAAATGACCGGTCGACACGAGAGCCGTTAGCCAGTCGGTCAATAAGGCGGTAGCTCGGCCCACCACGGGCCGAGGGTCTTGAACGCGTTCCAAAAGCGGGTCTTCGCCGGCTGCTCGTCCAGCGAGCCGTCGATGTCGGGGACGTGGAGCGTCTCGATCGTGGGCGTAAAGCGCTGCAGCTTGCCGAGCTCAGCTTCCACCGGCTCGGAGAGCGGGAACTCGAGCGAGTTCAGGAACTCCAAAGCCGGCTCGCCCATCACGACGACGAGCTTCGGCTGGACGATGTGGATCTCGCGGACGAGCCAGGGCTTGGCCTCGTCCTCGTCGCCGCCCGCGAACTTGAGGCAGTTCGTCCCGTAGATCGCCATAGGGTCGACGCTCAGGCGCTGCAGCGACTTGAGGATCGCCTGCCCGGAGCGGCCGTAGAACGCGACTCCCTCCTGGATCTCCGCCGGCTGCGGCACGGCCTTCAGCAGGAAGACGTCCGCGAGCGGGTGGCCCGAGCCGAGCACGGGCACGGCGTCGCCGGCTGCGCGGGCGATCTCGTCACCGAGCTCGTTGATCTCGGAGATCGCCTTCTGCAGGTACTTGTCGAAGATCTCGTCTTTGGGCACAGAAGACACTGGGCGGCTCGTCGTGTTTCTCGCCTAGCGGACTCTTTCCTTGGCCTGCGCCGCCCACTTGAGCGACTGCAGGTAGAGCAGCGAGCGCGGGCGCCTCAGGACATGCGCGGTGCGAAGGCTTTCCAGGAACTCCTGCGGCCCGTCGAAGGCGCGCATCCTGACGCCGCCGGTGCCGACGCCCTGGAGCACGTGCGCGTCGGAGCCGGCGCCCATCGTCAGCCCGTACTTGCGCGCGAAGCGCAACGCCTCGTCGTTGTAGGCCTCGAAGAGCAGCCTCGCGTTGTAGACCTCGACCACGTCGAGGTCCTCCAGGTGGCTCTTCAGGGTGTTCGAGCTCGGGATCGAGTGGAGGCGGTCGAAGGGGTGGGGGAGGTAGACGATTCCGCCCTGGCCCCGGATCGCGGCGACGGTCTCCGCGAACGACATCCCGCGCGGGATCTCCTCGCTCAGGAAGAGCCCGATCACCTCGCCCTCGCCGTCGGTCTTGATTTCCTCGCCGGGGATCACGATCAGGTCGCGGCCGCGCGCCGCCTCGACGGCTTCCAGCGCGCCGCCGAAGACGTTGTGGTCGGTGACCGCGATCGCGCCGAGCCCCTCGGCTTCTGCGTGGTCGAGCAGCTCTTCGACCGGCATCTGGCAGTCGTGCGACCAGGAGGTGTGCAGGTGCAGGTCGGCGGCGATCCACTCGCGGTCGCCGTCGAGGGCACGGCTCGGCGGCGCCTTCCGCTTCCGCGAGGCGAGACTCGCGTAGATGTCGTCGAGCTCGCGGGCAACGTCGGCGAAGCTCTGGCCCTCGGCTGCGGCTCGAGCTTGCTCGCCCGCGCGCTCTCGGTAGTTCTCGTCCTCGGCGAGCCGCGCGATCTCCGCCGCCGCCAGCTCCGGCTGCTCGCGGATCCCCGGCGGCGAGACGATCGCCGCGCCCGCCGCGCATGCCTCGAGCGTGACGCGCTGCATGCCCTCGAAGGCCGGGACGAAGATCGCGGCTTCGTTCAGCAGGGGCGCTCGGGCCGCGCCGTCGCGGAGCGTTCGGATGTGGGCGCGCCCCCGCAGTGTTCGCGAGACCGTCGGCCGTCCGCTGAGCGGTTTCGACCGCAGGAGGACGAGCTCCCAGTCCGGCAGCTCGCGGAGCGCCCGCGTCACCGATCGCGCCAGCGCGCGCTCGGCCGGGCGCCACTCGTAGACGACGAGGTTGCGCTTCCGGGCGGGCTCGAAGAGCTCCGGGTCGACGCCCGGGCTGACGACGTGGTAGTCGCCCGGGAGCCGCTCGGACGCCGCCTCCGCCACCGCCTCGGAGCTCGCGATCAGCGCGTCGATCCGTCCCAGCAGCCGCTCGCGCTGCGCCTTGCCCGGCGGGTAGCCGAGCCGCTCGGCCGAGAGGAAGCTCGCCACGGTGAGCGCGTGCGAGTCGCGGACGGCGAGGTACGAGAGGCTCGGGAGGCCAGGCTCGAAGCCGTGCACGACGTCGTAGTTACCGCGCGCGAGCGCCAGCGCGAGGTTCGCCCGCACGCCGACCGGCACGCCGATGCGGCT
>DATDFL010000277.1:0-3950 GCA_036522595.1 Gaiellaceae bacterium | reverse complement strand
TTCATGGAGCAGACGCGCGAGGTCATCGTCGGCGTCCGCGCCTCGATCGAGCGCGCGCTCGAGGAAGGCTGGTCGATGGTGCTCGAGGGTGTGCACCTCGTCCCCGGGATGCTTCCGAAGGAGATCGACGGCGCGCTCGTCGTCGAATGCGTGCTTGCGATCGACGACGCCGAGGCGCACGCGAGCCACTTCTGGATCCGGGACTCCGACACCGAGCGCGTCCGCCCGTACGAGAAGTACCTCGACTGCTTCGACGACATCCGCCTCATCCAGACGTACATCCTCGGCCGCGCCCGCAAGCATGGAGTCCCCGTGATCGAGAACGGCAACATCGAGGCCGCGATCGAGGAGATGATGGAGCTCGTGCTGGCAGCCGCGGCTCCCACAACGGTGCGGTCGTGACCCAGACCGAGCCTGAACGGACGGTCGAGGCCGCCGGGCAGGAGGGGCGCTTCTGCCTCTGCGAGAACTTCGCTCGGGTGACCGAGCGCGCAGCCCTGGCGGGGGCGAGGTGGCTCGGGCGCGCCGACCAGCAGGCCGCGGAGGAAGACGCTGCCACGGCGATGCGCCTCGCGCTCGAGCAGCTTCCGATCAACGGGCGAGTCGTGATCGGCGCCGGCGGCGAGAGCGAGCAGCTCGGGGTGGGGGAGACGATCGGGGCCGGCGGCGGCGATGCGGATCTCGCGCTCGACCCGCTGGAGGGCCGCGGGGTCGTCGCGCGGGGCGGATACGGCGCGATGTCGATGGTCGCGGTCGGTGAGCCGGGCTCGTTCCAGACGTTCCCCGACATGTACATGCGCAAGATGGCGATCGGCCCTACGGCGCGCGGCGCGATCGATCTCCGCAAGCCCGTCGCCGACAACATCCGCGCGATTGCGGACTCCTTCGGGCGGATGGTCAACGACGTGACGACGATCGTGCTCGACCGGCCGCGCCACCACGACCTGATCGAGGAGATCCGCGCGGCCGGCGCCCGCATCAAGCTGATCCAGGACGGTGACGTGACCGCGTCGATCTCGGCAGCGGTGAGAGGAACGAACGACCACCTGGCGATCGGGATCGGCGGGACGCGGCAGGCCGTCCTCTCAGCGGCGGCGCTGCGTTGCCTCGGCGGCGAGCTGCAGGCGCAGCTGTGGCCGACGTCGCGGCGGGAGGTCGGCGCCGCGCAGGAGGCCGGGGTCGAGGACCTCGAGCAGGTCTTCACCATCGACGACCTCGCGCCCGGCGAGATGATCGTCGTCGCGACGGGCGTCTCGAACGGCGACCTGCTGCGCGGCGTGCGCTTCCAGGCCGACAGCGCGTGGACGCACTCGCTGGTCATGTGCACACGCTGCAACTGGGTGCGCTTCGTGGACGGCATCCACTTCTTCGCCCGCGAACGGCGCGAGGAAGTCCGCCTGCCGCGCAACTGATGGGACTTCGAGGTAGCTGTCTCTGCGGCGGTGTTCGCTTCGAGGTCGACCTGCCGTTCACGCGGGCGAATCACTGCCACTGCTCGTTCTGCCGCAAGCATTCCGGCGCCTTCGGCGAGACCCAGGGCCGCGTGCCGCGCGAGCAGTTCCGGCTGCTCGCAGGCGAAGAGCTGATCCGCGTCTTCAAGCCGGAAGGCGGGACCGCGGTCAAGGCGTTCTGCTCCGTCTGCGGGTCGTCGCTCTTCGGCGCGTACTGGCCCGAGGGCGACGAGATCTCGATCCGGCTCGGCTCGCTCGACGGCGACCCGGAGATCCGGCCGCAGTACCACTCGTTCGTGGACTCCCGCGCGCCGTGGGACAACCTCCCCGACGACGGCCTGCCTCGATACCCTGGACCGCCTGATGCCGACCCGCGATGACGTCATCGAAGCGCTGCGCTCCGTCGAGGATCCCGAGCTCGGGATGGACATCGTCGAGCTCGGCCTGCTCTACGACGTCGAAGTCGCCGGGCCGCGGGTGAATATCCGCTACAGCCTCACGTCGATGGGCTGCCCCGCCGGCCCGCTGATCCAGCAGTCGATCGAGGAGGTCGTCCAGGCCATGCCGGACGTCGAGCAGGTCGAGACCGACCTGACCTGGGACCCGCCGTGGACCCCGGACAAGATGTCGGAGGACGCGAAGTTCATTCTGGGCTTCGGTTGATCCTGCGCGAAGTCGTCGAGAGCGATCTCGACGCGTTCTTCGAGCACCAACAGGAGCCGGAGGCGAACGAGATGGCGATCTTCCCGGCTCGCGACCGCGAGACCTTCTACGCGCACTGGCGGCGCAACCTTGCGAATGAATCGGCGATTCACAAGACGATCGTCCACGACGGCGAGGTCGCGGGGAACATCGTCTCGTGGGAGCAGGACGGGAAGCGCCTGATCGGCTACTGGATCGGGCGCGACTTCTGGGGGAAGGGAGTCGCGACCCGGGCGCTCGCGGAGTTCGTCGCGGAAGTGCCGCAGCGACCGCTGCACGCGTGGGTTGCCGCGACCAACGTGGGCTCGATCCGCGTGCTCGAGAAGTGCGGCTTCGTCATGGTCGACTCGCGCACGACCGACGTCGAAGAGCTGCTCTACGAGCTCAGCTAGGGATCGTGAGGACGATCTTGCCGAACTGCTCGCCGGCCTCCATGCGCTCGTGCGCGGCTCGAGCCTCGTCGAGTGGGAGCACTGTGTCGACGACCGGGTGGGCGCGGCCGCTCTTGACGAGCTCGTACGCGCCCTCGAAGTCCTCCTTCGTGCCCATCGTCGAGCCGTAGATCGTCAGCTGCTTCCACCAGAGGCGGTGAAGCGCGGCGGGAGGGTTCGGGCCGCTGGTGGCGCCGCAGACCGCGATTCGACCGCCGGCCCGCACTGCCTGCAGTGTCCGTTGCCAGGTCGCCTCGCCCACGTGCTCCAGCACCACGTCGACTCCCTTGCCCGTCGCTTCCTTGACGGCCTCGATCACATCGCCGTCCGAGCGGACCGCGACATCGGCGCCGAGCTCGCGTGCCCGCTCGAGCTTCTCTTCGCTCGATGACGTGACAAGCGCCCGCGCGCCGAGCGCCTTCGCGATTGCCAGCCCCGCGGTTGCGACGCCGCTGCCGATTCCCCAGAGCAGCACCCACTCGCCCTCTTGCAGCCCGGCCTTCGTGATCAGCATCCGGTACGCCGTTTCGAACACCAGTGGAAAGGCAGCCGCCACCTCGAACGAGAGGTCATCGGGGAGTGGGTAGACGTTGCTCTCCGGAACCGCGACCAGCTGGGCGTGCGTCCCGTCCATGTGCTCGCCGACGACGAGGATCCGGTCGCCGTGCTCGAGGCCCGGGTTGATCACCACGCGCTCGCCGGTGTCCTCGCGGACCCCGGCCCCGTCCGCGCCGAGGATCCGAGGCTTGGGCACCGAGGGCAGGCCCTTGCGGATCCAGAGGTCCAGATGGTTGAGCGACGCGGCTCTGAGCGAGACGAGGACTTCGCCGTCGGCGGGCTCGGGATCGGGCGCGTCCTCGTAGCGGAGCACCTCCGGCCCGCCGTCCTCGTGGATGCGAATCGCCTTCATCGGGGCACAATCTCCCATATGCAGGCTTTCGAGCTGAGCAGGCTTGCCGAGGAGCTGGGGCTCGACGTCGTCGGGGCGGCTCGCGTCTCGGCCTACGAGGAGACCGAGCGGCACATCCGCGAGCGTTGGGAGCGGCGGCTCTTTGCCGACATGCGCTTCACGATGGCGCGGCCGGAGGTCTCCTGCCACCCGGAGACGCTGCTCGAAGGCGCGCGCTCAGTCGTCTCCGCGGCGCTTTGCTACTGGCACGACGCGGGCGAGCCGCCGCCGGGCCACGGGCGCCTGCCGCGTTACACGTGGTACGACGCCTACTCGGAGCTGCGCGAGAAGCTCGACGCGCTCGGGCGGCGGCTCGGCGGCGCCTACCGCGTCCTCGTCGACGCGAACCAGCACGTCGACCGCGAGGGAGCCGCGCGGGGAGGGGTCGGCTTCTACGGCAAGAACACGATGCTGATC
>DATDFL010000276.1:0-5292 GCA_036522595.1 Gaiellaceae bacterium | reverse complement strand
GCTCGGCTTCCCGCCGCAGGAGCACAAGATCGGGCGGGCGGCGGTCGACCCGCGCACCGAGCGGCGGGACTCGGTCTCCGTCGACAACGAGCTCGGTCTGGTCACGCTGCGGCGAAGCGTCGAGCATCGGGATGAGCCGCTGCCGGCCGCGCTGATCCCGACGACGCCGCTCCCGACCTGGGAGCAGCGCGACGCCGTGCTGCGGTTCGCCGTGGAGCAGGAGCGCTGGCCGGCGCTGGTCGAGATCCTAGAGCGGCGGCCTCCTCGGGCCCGGCTCGACGCGGGGCCGGTCGAGGCGGCGGCTTCTTTGGACGGCTCGTATCTGTTCGTGCAGGGGCCGCCTGGCTCGGGGAAGACGTGGCTCGGCGCAAGGATGGCGCTCGAGCTGATGCGGCGCGGGCAGCGGGTGGGGGTCACGTCGCTCAGCCACAAGGCGATCCACAAGTTCCTGCGGGATCTGCGGGAGGCGGCCTTGGAAGTCGGGTTCGAGTTCAAGGGGCGGAAGAAGTGCAGCGACGACCCCGACAGCCGGTACGAGGACGAGTTCGTCGACTGCTCCTCGTCGAACGACGACATGCGTGACGAGGAGCTGCAGCTGATCGCGGGGACGGCGTGGCTGTTCGCGCGCGAGGACCAGGGCGTGGACACGCTGTTCGTCGACGAAGCGGGACAGGTGTCTTTGGCGGACGTGCTGGCTGTGGGTACCGCGGCGCGGAACGTCGTGCTCCTGGGCGATCCGAACCAGCTCGCCCAGGTCTCGCAGGGAGCGCATCCGCCGGGCGCTAACGCGTCGGTGCTGCAGCACCTGCTCGGCTCGGACCCGACCGTGGCGGACGGGATGGGGCTTTTCCTGGCAGAGACCTACCGGATGCGGCCGGAGGTGTGCTCGTTCATCTCGGAGACGTTCTACGAAGGGCGGCTCGAGCCGGCTCCGGTGACGTTGGAGCGGTCTGTGGCGGACGGCAACGGAATTCGGTTCCTGGCGGTCGAGCACGAGGGGAACCGGACGCGGTCGCCCGAGGAGGCGGACGCTGTGGCTGCGGAGATCGCGCGGCTCGGAGTGGCTCACGAGGACGTGATCGTCGTGGCGCCGTACAACGCGCAGGTGCGGTGCCTGCGGCAGAAGCTCCCGGCCGAGGTCGCGGTCGGGACCGTGGACAAGTTCCAGGGCCAACAGGCGCGGGTGGTCTTCTATTCGATGGGGTCGTCGTCTTCGGAGGATGTGCCGCGCGGGCTCGACTTCCTGTTCTCGCGAAATCGCCTGAACGTGGCGATTTCGCGGGCGCAGTGCCTCGCGTACCTGGTCTGTTCACCGCGTTTGCTGGACGCGAATTGCGTCACCGTCGAGCAGATGTGGCTTGCGAATGCGCTTTGCAGGCTGGTCGAGCAGGCGCGCACATGACCCTGGGCCCGCGGTTCGAGGAGGCCGTGACGTACGCGCTACGCGCGCACGGCTCCCAGTCGCGGAAGGGAACCGGTGTGCCTTACGTCGCGCATCTGCTCGGGGTCGCCGCTCTCGTCCTTGAGGACGGTGGCAGTGAAGACGAGGCGATCGCTGCGCTTCTGCACGACGCCGTTGAGGATCAGGGCGGCGCCGAACGTCTGGCGGACATCGAGCGTCGGTTCGGCCCGGTCGTCGCGCGGATCGTCGACGGATGCAGCGACACGGATGTCACGCCCAAGCCTCCGTGGCCGGAGCGAAAGCAGGCCTACCTCGAGCATCTTCGGACAGCGCCGCCGGAGGTGCTCCGTGTTTCGCTCGCAGACAAGGTTTACAACGCGCGCGCGATCCTGTTCGACTACCGGCGGGTTGGCGATGAGCTCTGGGGGCGGTTCGATCCCTCTTCTGACCAGCTCTGGTACTACCGTTCGCTCGCGGACGTCTACCGGCGGGTTTCTAAGAGCCCGCTTGTGGACGAGCTCTCGAGAGTGGTTGCCGAGCTTGAGGTGCTCCAGCGAGACACGGACACCTAGCCCGGATCTGGTGCATTTTCGTGGGAAAAGGCGCTTTTAGCCCCGGTGTCCGACCGTCTCGAGCTAGCTTGCGCAGTGAATTGAGTGAAGTGAAGCGGTCAACCATGCATGGGTGATAGGTCAAGTGACCCCCGTCGGCGATACTCAGTCTGCAACCGAGAGCGAGCCCCGATGCGGCGGGGGCGCCTTGGAAGCGCCAGATACCGGAGGGCCCCAATGCGGCGGGGCCTGACGAGACTACTGCGGCTCTCCTCACGGGAGAAACTCAAAACGGGGCCGGGCGGCGGCCCCGTTTTGCGTCTTTATCGGCGGGATGCGGCAATCCTGCAGTCTAGGTTTCTCTATCCGGAAAAGTCCCCCACCTGGGGGACGCCCGGAATCCGGACCTCGACGACTATCCCATTTGCGTACTGGACGTCTGGGCCGCAGAGACGGACAGATACGCGGGCGTGAAGGGCGGCTTACGAGCCGCCCTTCTTCATGGTCCGGGGGCCTAAGCTCGAGCCGGAATGCCGCGCTACATTGGCCGCGAGAACCTGCGCAAGCGCCTCGAGCCGCACCAGGGAGCCCTCGGGCGGGCTATTTACACCGCCGGGGCGGTCAGAATCGAGCTTCCGGAGGAGACCCTCACCGTCAGGCCCGCCTTCGGCCTCCAGCATGAGGGATCGTACGAGACGGTCGAGCTCGGGCCGCTCTTCGAGGCGCTCGCGGAGGACCACGTCGTCGCGGCGCTGCTCGTCCGGCTCGGCGGCTTCGCGGTCGGCGTGTTCGAGGGCGAGCGCCTGGTTGCGTCGAAGGTTGGGACGCGCTTCGTCAAGGGCCGGCACAAGAAGGGCGGGTCGTCGGCAAACCGCTTCCGGCGGCGGCGCGAGAAGCAGGCGCGCGAGCTCGTCGAGGCAGCTGCGGAGACGGCGCTCGCGGTGCTCGAGCCGTGGCGCGATCGCGTCGAGTTCGCTGCGCTCGGCGGCGACCGGCGGGCCGTGGACGAGGTCCTCGCGGCCGAGCCGGGTCTGCGCTGGCTCGAAGAGCGCGCACTGCCGCGCTTCTTCACGACGCGCGATCCGCGTCAGCGCGAGCTCGAGCGTCTGCCGTACGAGCTCTACTCCGTAGAAGTAGCCGGGGGCGCCTGAGGCGCCCCCGGCAACGACAGGAGGAGGAGCCTTTACCTCTTGTCGTTCCTTTGTTGCTTGGTCAGACGGACTTCAGGCTCCGCTCCGATCATCGGCTTCCGGAGCCGGTCTCAGCGCACCCGTCTCAGGGACGTACAATCGGCAGCAACCACGACCGGGAGGGAGAGCCCATGGCCGTTAAGCCCATTCCTGAGGGCTACCACAGCCTTCAGACCTACCTCGCCGTCGAGGACGCCTCGAAGGCGATCGAGTTCTACAAGGAGGCCTTCGGCGCCGAGGAGAACTTCCGGATGCCGGGGCCCGACGGGAAGGTTGCCCACGCGGAGCTGCAGATCGGCGACTCGAAGTTGATGCTCTCGGATCCATTTCCGCAGTCGAGTGTTCGGCCGCCTGTTGAGCGCGGCGGGCCGACCGGGTCGGTCTTCATGTACGTCGAGGATGTCGATGCGACCTTCGAGCAGGCGCAGGGCGCCGGCGCCGACGTTGTCAGCGAGCTCGAGGACATGTTCTGGGGCGACCGCTTCGGGACACTCGTCGATCCGTTCGGGCACGTCTGGTCGATCGCGACGCACAAGGAGGACCTCTCCGAGGAGGAGATGGCCGAGCGGAGCAAGGCCGCGATGGCCGAGATGGCCTGAGGCGCAGCCGAACAAGTCACGCTTTCGTCACAGAGACGTCACACACACGCGCGCTTTTCTGTGGTCTCATCGAGGCATGAGACACAACGGGAAGCCCACGGTCCGCCAGATCTACGCGCTCGCGGCGGCGCTCTGCGAGCGCGCAGGTGAGGAGTTTCCGGAGACGCCCGAGGCGGCTTCGGAGCTGATCGAGCGGCTGCGGCTCGAGACCGGCCACCCGCAGCCGAGGCTCGAGGACGTGCCCTTCCGGCCCCGCGGGCGCCGGGGCTGGGGGAGAAGGGGCGGTAGCGACGGGAGGGCGAGCACGGTCGCGGCCGAGCTCGCGCGCGAGATGCGTTAGGCGCGCCCGGAAACCGATTCGGCCGAGAGCGACGGCCGCTTGGCGAAGACGTTCTCCAGGGCGGCCTGGAGGCCGACGGCCAGCGCGCCCGTTAGGACGGCGGCTTCACCCAGCGTCGAGACCTCGACCCGTGGCGGGAACGGGAGCCATTCGGTCAGCAAGCGGCCGACCGGGTCGAGCAGCAGGTCGCCGTTGGCACCGATGCCGCCGCCGAGAACGACGAGCTCGACGTCTGCGACCGCGGCGATTGGGGCAAGGTGCAGCGCGATCCGCCGAGCGATCTCCGCGACGACTGCGCGCGCGTTGGCGTCGCCGTTACGGGCCGCGCCGAAGACGGCGCGGGCGTCAGTCTCCCGCGCGCCGAACCTGGACGCGAGCTGGGCGATCTCGAGCGCGGAGGGGTCGAGGCTCTCGTCGACCCCGATGAGCGCGAAGTCGATCTCGCCGGCCGCGCCGTGGCGGCCGCGGTGGAGCTCGCCGCCGAGGACGAGGCCTGCGCCCATGCCGGTTCCGACCGAGAGGAAGACGAAGTCGCCCACGCCTCGTGCGACGCCCTGCCACTGCTCGCCGAGCGCGGCCAGGTTGACGTCGTTCTCGAGGGTCACCGGAAGGCTCAGCGCGCTCTGGAGCTCGTCCGCGAAGGCTCGGCCCTCGAGCCCCACGACGTTCTCGGCCAGGCGGAGCAGGCCGCTGTCGCCGTCGACGACGCCGGGGACCCCCACGACGACGCCGTCGACGCGGTTCGGGTCGATCCCCGAGACATCGAAGAGCGATGTGCGGAGCCGCTCGATGGCCGCGACCGCTTCCGGCACGACTGCCACGGATAGCTCGATGTCCTGGCGCGCGCGGATCGTGCCGGCGAGATCGCAGATCGCGCCGCGGACGAAGCGTGCGCCCACATCGAGGCCGAGGATGAGTGCGGCGTCCGGCACCGGCTCGAAGTAGACCGCGCCGTAGCCAGGGCCGTCCGGGCGTTCCGAGGCCTCGCGCACGAGGTTCGCCTCGAGCAGTGACTGAAGCGCCTGGGAGACCGTTGGCTTCGAGATCCCGGAACGGCGGGAGATCTCGGCGCGGGAAATCGGCGCTCCGTCGCGGATCGCCTCGAGCACGGTCCGCTCGTTGAGATTTCTGAGCAGCGGCGGCGTCGCCCGATTCATGTGAATGAGGTTAACCGAATGCTGGGATGTTTCCTAGGCCTTGACGCCGTCGC
>DATDFL010000275.1:0-6804 GCA_036522595.1 Gaiellaceae bacterium | reverse complement strand
CGTGCGACCGTGGCGGCAACCACGGCGACATCGCCGACATCGTGGCCCCACCGGGACTGCAGACACCCTGCGTCTAGGTCTCCCCGCGAGAGAGGCACCTCCGGGTGCCTCTCTCGCTGTTGCGTAGCATCCGCCCGTGCTCGATCCGAAGGTCTTCAAGGCCTACGACGTCCGCGGGATCTACCCGACCGACCTCGACGAGGTGGGCGCGGAGGCGATCGGGCGCGCGTACGTGGACGTCTTCAAGCCGCAGCGGATCGCGGTCGGGCACGACATGCGCGTCTCGTCGCCGGCGATGTTCGAGGCCGTCATCCGCGGTGCGACCGCGGCCGGCGCGGACGTCCTGGAGCTGGGGCTCGTCGGGACCGAGATGGTCTATTTCGCGGTCGGGGAGCTCGGGCTCGACGGCGGGATCGCGGTCACCGCCTCGCACAACCCGAAGGAGTACACGGGCATGAAGATCGTCCGGGCAGGCGCGCTACCGGTCGGCGGCGACTCGGGCCTGCTGGACGTCCGCGACCGCGCAATGTCTCTTTCGGAGCGGTCCGAGGGCCTTTCACCGGGACATGTCCAGCACTACGACATCTGGCCGCAGTACGTCGAGCGCGTGCTCTCGTTCGTGGACGTGGCAGCGATCCGGCCGCTGCGAATCGTCATCGACGCCGCGAACGGGATGGCCGGCGCGATGCTGCCGCCCGTTCTCGAGTGGCTTCCGGCGGTGCAGGCCCAGCGCAACTTCTTCGCCCCCGACGGCACCTTCCCCAACCACGAGCCGAACCCGCTGCTGCCAGAGAACCGCGAGTTCATCATCGAGAAGACCCTCGAGGAGCAGGCCGACTTCGGGGTCGCGTTCGACGGCGACGCCGACCGCTGCTTCTTCGTCGACGACTCGGGCGAGTTCGTCCCGGGCGACTTCGCCACCGCGCTCTTCTCAGAGTCGATCCTGGCCAAGGAGCCCGGCGCGAAGGTGATCTACGACGTGCGCGCGAGCTGGGCCGTGCCCGAGACGATCCGCCGCGCCGGCGGCACCCCGCTCGTCAACCGCGTCGGCCACGCGTTCATCAAGCACCGCATGCGCGAGGAGAACGCTGCCTTCGCAGGCGAGGTCTCGGGCCACTACTACTTCCGCGACTTCTCGCAGGCCGACTCGGGCGTCGTCCCGTTCCTGCTGATGCTGGAGCTGATCTCCAAGAAGGGAAAGCCGCTCTCGGAGATCCTCCGCCCCTTCCGCGACCGCTACTTCATCACCGGCGAGCTGAATACGCCCGTCGACGACGTCGACAGGACGCTCGAGGAGCTCAAGGGCCGCTTCGGGAGCCAGGGCCGCGTGATCGAGCTCGACGGCATCTCGGTCGAGGCCGAGGACTGGCACATGAACGTGCGGCCGTCCAACACCGAACCGCTCCTGCGCCTCAACCTCGAGGCGCGCTCGAAGGACCTCATGGAGCAAAAGCGCGACGAGGTCCTGGCCGTGATTCGCGGTCACAGCACCGCTGCGGCTACTCTCTGAGGGTGAAGGGTCTTCTCGCTTTCCTCGCGCTGAGTTCGCTTGCGCTGACGCTCGCCGCCCAGGCCGGCGCGAGCGGCCGCCACCTGTCTGCAGCCGACCGGAAGGCGATCTCCGCGAGCATCAACACCTTCGTCAACCACGCTGTCAAGCGGCACGACGTCGCCGCTTCGTTCGACGTCACCGCCCCCGAGCTTCGGGCCGGGATGAGCCGCAAGGCGTGGGCGAAGGGCGACATCCCCGCCTACCCGTACCCGGCGCGCGGGACCTCGCACGGCTGGACGATCCTGTACGTCACGAAGGACGAGGTCGCGGTCAACCTCATCCTCCGCCCGAAGCCGGGCGTGAAGATGCGCGGGATCCTCTTCAACGTCTACCTGCGGCCGGTCCACGGCAAATGGCTGGTCGACTCGTTCATGCCGGCCGCCACCATCAACACCGAGCTCTTCGGCAACGCCGCCCGCGTCACGTCCGTCAGGGACTTCAGCCCCGGGGCGCAGAGCGGCGGGCCGCACGGCAAGCCGTTGATCTCGTCCGACGTCGCGATCATCCCGTTCGCGGTGCTCGGCCTGCTGCTGCTCGGCCTCGGCGTCATGTTCGCCAAGGGCGCGCTCAGCTACCGGCCGCGCCGGCAGGACCTCCCGGCGTTCCCGGAGAGCCGCCGCTCTCGGTGAGCGCGCTCGAGCTCGGGCGACTCAACGACCGCAAACCGCCCTTCAAGTACTCCTCGCTGACCCGGGTCGGCTTCTCCGACACCGACGCGCAGGGGATCGTCTACTACGGCCGCTACCTGCCCTACTTCGACAGCGCTCGCGTCGAGTACCACCGCCACCTCGGGATGCTCGAAGCCGCTCGTGGCGAGCACGAGTTCGTGATGCGCGCGAACACGATCCAGTACCTCGCGCCGGCGAGCTTCGACGACCTCGTCGAGGTCTTCATCCGCGTCTCGCGGATCGGGCGGACGAGCGTCACCTACGAGTTCGCCGCGTATCGGGTCGAGGACGACGTGCTGATGGTGACCGCGGAGCAGACGCTGGTGCTCGTCGATCTGAAAGAGCGGCGCGCGTACCCGATCCCGGATTCGTACCGCGACCAGGTCGCGGCCCTGGAAGGCAAGGATCTCGAGCGATGACACACGACGAAGCACTCGCTGCGATCTCCAGCGCCGACGATCCTCTCGCTGCGGCGGTCGACGCGCTGCAAAACGGGTTCGAGCACTACTCGTGGGTCGGGATCTACCTCGTCGAAGGCGACGATCTCGTGCTCGGCCCGTGGCAGGGTCCGGAGGCGACCGAGCACGTGCGGATCCCGGTCGGGCAAGGGGTCTGCGGCGCGGCGGCGGCGAGCGGGCAGACCGAGATCGTCGACGACGTGAATGCCGACCCGCGCTACCTTTCGTGCTTCCCGTCGACTCGTTCCGAGATCGTCGTCCCGATCGCCAATGACGGCCGGGTTGTCGGCGAGATCGACATCGATTCCGACCGGCCGGCGGCGTTCACCGAGGAGGATCGGTGCTTCCTCGAGCGCGTGGCCGAGCTGCTCGCGCCGGTCGTTCACCGCTAGCCAACCGTTCTGTAACAATGGCGGGCGATGCCAGTTCCCGCATATATCGATCCCGGCTCCGGCAGCATGCTGCTCCAGATCCTCCTCGGCGGCGTTGCAGCCGTCGGGGTCACAGCGAAGCTGACCTGGCGCCGACTGCTCCGCACCTTGCGCATCCGCAAGGACGACGAGCACGAGCCGCAAGAGCAGCCCGAGCTCTAGCGCACGACTTCAAGGGGTCCAGAAACAGTCGCAGAACGACCGCGGCGGCCACTGTCGTCCTCGAAACAGTGGCCGCCGCGGTGTCTGGTGGAGAAAACCCCACTCCCCTGTACAACACGTTGTAGTCAGAAATAGAGAAACCGCTATCCCTCGTTCGAGGTACCCCGCTCGTTCGAGGGATGATCCCTCGTTCGAGGGATTCGCTCCAGAGGCGAGTTAGCTCGGAGTTACGCGGTATGCGTCGAAGACCGCGTCGAGGTTGCGAAGCGCGGTCAAGAGGCTCCGGAGCGCCTTCACATCCCCCACTTCAGCGACGTACCAGTTCTTCGCGAGCTGGTCCTCGACGTGGCCGCCGTACTCGACGATGTTCGCGCCGTGCTCGGCGAACGTCCGCGCGACGTCCTCCAGGAGCCGCGGCCGGTCCCACGAGTCGACGGCGATCTGGACGCGGAAGCTCTGCGTCGCGCCGCCGTCCCAGGTGACCTTCGTGAACCGCTCGGGGTTTCGCCGTAGCGACTTCACGTTGGAGCAGTCCTCGCGGTGGATCGTGATTCCCTTGCCGAGCGAGACGTAGCCGACGATCTTGTCGCCGGGAACCGGGGTGCAGCAGCGCGCGAGCCGCACCAAAACGTCGTCGACGCCGCGCACGTTGATGCCGAAGTTGTCGCTCGAGACCGCGTGCCGCGCCCTCGGCTTGATCGGCACCGCCTCTTCCTCGGCGACCTCCTCCGTCTTCAGGCGCTGGATCACCTTGTTGACGATCTGCGCGGCCTGCAGCTTCCCGGAGCCGAGCGCCAGGTAGAAGTCCTCGGCCTTCTTGAAGCCCGTCTCGCGGATCACCTGCGCGAGCACCGACGAGCCCTGCAGCTTCTTATAGGGCAGGTTCTGCCGCTTCAGCGCGGACTCGAGGGTCTCGCGGCCCTTCTGCTCGGTCTCCTCGCGCGTCTCGCGCGAGAACCACTGCCGGATCTTGTTTCGCGCGCGCGAGGACGCCGCCAGCGAGAGCCAGTCGCGGGACGGGCCGCGCCCGCTCTTCGTGGTGAGGATCTCGACGAAGTCGCCGCTCTTCAGGCGGTAGTGCAGCGGGACGATCCGCCCGTTGATCTTCGCGCCGACGGTGCGGTGGCCCACGTCTGTGTGCACGGCGTAGGCGAAGTCGATCGGCGTCGAGCCCGCGGGCAGCACCTTGACCTCGCCCTTGGGCGTGAAGACGTAGACCTCCTCGTCGAAGAGGTCGGTGCGGAAGGCCTTCATGAACTCGCGCGGATCGGCCTCGTCCTCCTGCCAGTCCATGAGCTGGCGGATCCAGGCGAGCCACTCCTCGTCGGCGTGGCCCTTCTTGCCGACCTTGTAGAGCCAGTGCGCGGCGACGCCGAACTCGGCCGTCTCGTGCATCTCGCGCGTCCGCACCTGGATCTCGAGCGGCCGGCCCTCGGGCCCGATCACCGTCGTGTGCAGCGCGCGATAGCCGTTCAGCTTCGGCATCGCGATGTAGTCCTTGAAGCGGCCGGGCATCGGCTTCCAGAGCGAGTGGATCAGCCCCAGCGCGCCGTAGCAGTCGCGCGTTCCCTCGTCGCCGTCGCGCTCGGCGATGACCCGCATGGCCGTGAGGTCGTAGATCTCGTTGAACTCGCGGCCCTTCTTGGCCATCTTGTCGTAGATCGAGTAGAAGTGCTTCGCGCGGCCGGAGATCTCGGCCGGGATGTCCACCTTCTCGAGCTCGGCCTTCAGCACCATCGCCGCCTCGCGGACGTGTTCCTCGCGATCGGCGCGGCGCTCGCTGACCATCGCCTTGATCTCCTCGTACTTGCGCGGGTGCAGCGTCGTGAAGGCGAGGTCCTCGAGCTCCCACTTGAGCTTGTTGATGCCGAGGCGGTGCGCGAGGGGCGCGTAGACCTCGATGGTCTCCTTCGCCTTCTGGATTTGCTTCTGCCGGCCCCAGAACTCGGCGGTGCGCATGTTGTGCAGGCGGTCGGCGAGCTTGACCAGGATGACGCGGACGTCGTGCGCCATCGCGACGATCATCTTGCGGTAGTTCTCCGCCTCGGCCTGCTCCCGGCTCTGGAACTGGACCCGCGTCAGCTTCGTGACGCCGTCGACGAGCTGCGCGATCTCGTCGCCGAACTCGGCCCTGACCTCCTTGATGTCCGTGTCGGTGTCCTCGACGACGTCGTGCAGGAGCGCGGCTGCGATCGTCTGCTCGTCCAGCCGCAGGTCGGCGCAGATCTTGGCGGCGCCCCATGGGTGGTGGATGAAGTCCTCACCCGAGCGCCGCTGCTGTCCCTCGTGCTTCTCGGCGGCGAAGTAGAACGCGCGCTGGAGCAGGTCCCTGTCGACGTCCCGGTTGTAGGCAGCGACATCCGAGATCAGCTCGTCGATGAGCTCCTGATGCCGTCTGCCTGCTTCGAGGACCGTCATGAAATCAGTGTACTCCCGGCTATATCGGCCAAAGGAGGCGGTACCCGAAGCGCGAAAAGACCATGTCCTGTGGGGAAACGCCGTAGAGAACGGAAGGCCGCTCGTCTAGCCAAATTGCTCGTCGCGCTCGACGACGAGGCGCGCGCGGCCCGGCCCTGGCGGCCCAGGCACCAGTTCGTCCTGGTCAGTGCTGGGGCCGGCCGTCGTCCGGTTTGACCCAGTCGGTCGGCGCACCCTGGTGCCCCGTCCCCTGTGGGTCCATGCCCCTGCCGCCGGTCGCGGTCAGCGCGTCGGTGTTCTCGATCCGCGCCTCGCCCTCGGCGGCGTGATCGTTGCGATTCAGCGACCGCAGCGACTCCTTGAGCCTTCTGAGGATGCGTCCCATGGCCGAACTCTAGGCCGCGCGGGCGAGCTCGGGCTCTTCCAGTAGGGCACGAAACCGCTCGGACTCGAGCAGGTGGCTCTTCCTGCCGTCGCCCAGCGCGAGCTC
The DNA here is from genome assembly GCA_036522595.1 of Gaiellaceae bacterium. GTDB lineage: Bacteria > Actinomycetota > Thermoleophilia > Gaiellales > Gaiellaceae > AC-32. The sequence continues at coordinate 625 of DATDFL010000275.1, read as the reverse complement.
CTCGAACACGGCTGCCGCAGCGGGGTCGCGGGCCTCGGAAGGCTTGCGCCACTGCTGCTTGAGCCAGTCGCGCAGCGCGACGTAGCGATCCTCGCGGTCGAACACCTCGCGCACGTTCAGCTGCGGCGCGACGGTGCCGTTCCACTGATTCGCCTCGAGCCGGAACGCGACGTCGTAGTGGCCGACACGACGGAGCCGGTCCAGCGACGGGCCGCGGCGGAACGCGATCGCGCTGCCCGAGTCGCGGCCGTCCTCGCGCACGCGGAACCGAAGGTGCTTGCCGTCGCCGACGGTGTTCAGCTCCGAGAGCTCGCAACCGGCCAGGATCAGCGTCACGTTGGGATTGCCGAGCCCAAAGGGCGCGAGGCGGGCGAGCTCGGCACAGAGGTCGAGGGTCAGATTGGAGCCGTGCACGAGCGCGTCGACGGTCGTCACGGGCTGCAGGTCTTCCTCCGCGAGCCGCGCGTCCGCCACCGCCCCGAAGGCCTCGGCGAAGGCTTCGACGCGCTCCGGCCGGATCGAGAGCCCGGCCGCCGCCGCGTGGCCGCCATCTGCTTCGCCGTCTCCGGCGCCGTGCTCTGGCGCGACGCCGCCATCATGACCGTCTCCGCCGTCATCGGCGGCT
>DATDFL010000274.1:0-9122 GCA_036522595.1 Gaiellaceae bacterium | reverse complement strand
GTAGCCCTTGTGCTCTCCGACGGCCTCCTGGACGAAGGTCGACGTCTGGTAGATCGGCACCGTGACGGCGCCGGTAGCCGGGTCCGGCTCCTGCCCGTCGTGGATGGCGCGAGTCTCGAAGTCCACGCTTCGATTCTAGTTACAGGCCGTCAGGCCGCCCGCGCCAGGTTCGGTTCCTCCGACGGTGGAGCCACGACGGGCTTCGGTGCGGCACGCCGCGAGAGCACGTTGCTTGCGACGAGCGCGGCGATCGTCAGCGCGGCGCCGCCGACCTCGACCGGGCCGGGCCGGTAGCCGCGGAAGATCTCGATCACGAACGTCGTGACCGGAATCAAGTTCCCGAACAGGACGGCGTTCTGCGGCCCGATCAGCCCGATCGCGGCATTCCACGTCAGGACGGCGATGAACGCGCCCGGGATCGTCAGGTAGGCGATCTGCGGCGCCACCGACCAGACCTGGGATCCGGATGGCGCCTCCACCAAGCCCGCCCCGAGCGCGATGCCCGTCGCCACGGCGACCACCACCCAGCCCAGCGAGGCCGTCAGGGCCGTGTAGCGCAGCGGTGAGAACTCTTGAAACTCGGCTGCCCCGAGCCCGTAGAGCACGAAGCTGAAGACCCCGCCGAGGACGAGCGCGTCGCCCCAGCCGATCGAGCCGTGGACGATCGAGGCCGGGCTGCCGCCGCTGATCACGAGCGCCACTCCCGCCAACGCCAGCGCGAGGAGGGCGAAGGTCGCCGCGGACGGGCGCACCTGCGTGCGCTTCCAGAGCACGAACGCCGTCAGCAGCGGCGCCAGCGCGACGATCAGCGACGCGCTCTCCGGCCGCGCGTGTGCGAGCCCGGTATACGCGAGCAGGTTGAAGCCCGCAAAGCCCAGCGCTCCGAGCCAGAGCAGCCGCAGACCCTTCCCGTCCAGGCGCAGGGCGCGCCGTCCCTCGAGCGCGGCGAGCACGACCAGCCAAAGCCCGGCCGCGAACGCGTAGCGGATCGTCGTCAGCGGAAAGGCGTTGAGCCCTCCGAGCGCCGACTTGCCGACCACGAACTGGCCACCCCAGGCAACCGCCGTCGCAGTTGCCAGGAGCCCGCCGAACACCGCTGTTTTCGTTCCCATAGGGGAGAAAACGAGGCGGCGGAGCCGGCTATTTCAGGCGACGGCGACTACCCGTTCTTCGCTGCCGAACTCGTCGCCCAGCTTCTCGCGCAGCGTCTGCTCCAGCTGCCCGCTGCGCTCCAGCTCCTCGACGATGTCGGCGCCCCCGATCAGCTCGCCGCGGACGAAGACCTGCGGGATCGTCGGCCAGCCCGAGAGCGCGGAGAGCTCCTGGCGGATCCGTGGGTCGGGGAGGATGTCGACCGCCGTCACCGGCGCGCCCGCGCGGCGCAGCGCTTCGAGGGCCCGCTGTGAGTTGCCGCACATGGCGAACTGCGGCGTGCCCTTCATGAAGAGCGCCACGTCCGAGCTCTCGATGATGTCCTTGATCTCGTCTCTCACGCGACTCCTTTCGTCGAAATTCGCAACTCGTGAATGGTGCCATCGGCGAGCGGGGCTGCGAGGGCCTCGTAGACCAGCCGGTGCTGCTCGACCAGGGAGAGCCCCTCGAAGCGAGGACTTACGACCACGACCTGGAAGTGGTCGCCGCCGCCGGTGCGGTCCTCGACCGAGACCTCGTCGCCCGGGAAGGCGCGCTCGAGCAGCTCAGTGAGCGTTCGAACGGCCACGGGCGAGGTACTCGAGCAGGTCGGAGCGGGTGAGCATGCCGGTCGGCTTGCCGCCCGTCGCCACGACCACGGCAGGCGCGCCGCCGCTCAGGGCGGAGAAGACCTCGTCCAGCGACTCGTCCGCCTCGACGGCGGCGAGCGGCGGCTGCATCGCGGCGGCGACCTCCTCGTTGAGCGCGTCCGGGTTGCGGAAGACGAGATCGAGGAGCCCGCGTTCCTGCAGCGAGCCGACGACGTCCGCGAGCGAGCCGGACGAGCCGTGCCGCAAGACGGGCAGCTGCGAGATCCCGTACTGCTGCATCAGGTCGATCGCCTGCCCGACCTTCTGGTGCGACTCGATCGTCACCAGGCTGGGCACCTCGCCGTCGCGGCTCTTGAACTGCACGACCTCCGCGACCTTCGGCGCCGGCTCGTCGCGCTCGAGGAAGCCGAGCTCGATCAGGTAGTTGTCGTCGTAGAACTTCGACAGGTACGCGCGGCCGCCGTCCGGGAAGAGCGTCACGACGGTCTTGCCCTCGCCGAGCTCCTTCGCGACCTCGACGGCCGCCCACGCAGCGGTCCCCGCCGAGCCGCCGGCGAGCATCCCCTCCTCGCGCGCCAGCCGCCGCGCCATCAGGAACGAGTCGCGGTCGGAGACGGTCACCCACCGGTCGATCACCGACCGGTCGAGCGTCTCGGGGTAGAAGTCCTCGCCGATCCCCTCGACGAGGTACGGGTGCTGCTTCTCGGGCCCGGAGGTGTAGATCGAGCCCTCCGGGTCGGCGCCGACGATCAGCACGTCCGGGCTCTGCTCCTTCAGGTAGCGCGCGATCCCGGTGATCGTCCCGCCCGTGCCGACCGCGATCACGAGCGCGTCGATCTCGCCGCCGGTCTGCTCCCAGATCTCCGGGCCCGTCGACTCGTAGTGCGAGCGCGGGTTGCCCTCGTTGCGGTACTGGTCGGGCTTGAACGCGCCTGGAATCTCCTCGGCGAGCCGGTCGGAGACCGAGTAGTAGCTCTCCGGCGACTCCGGCTCGACGGCGTACGGGCAGATGATCACCTCGGCACCGAAGGCCTTGAGCAGCGAGATCTTCTCGCGGCTCATCTTGTCGGGCATCGTGAAGATGCAGCGGTAGCCCCGCAGCGCCGCGACGATGGCGAGGCCGGTGCCGGTGTTCCCGGAGGTCGGTTCGACGATCGTGCCGCCCGGCTTCAGCTTCCCCTCGCGCTCGGCCTGGTCGATCATCGTGATCGCGATCCGGTCCTTGATCGAGCCGCCCGGGTTCATGAACTCGAGCTTGGCGAGCAGCGTCCCCGCTCCCGGCGGGACGATCCGCTCGAGCCGGACGAGCGGCGTGTTGCCGACGAGCTCCGTCAGCGTCGGGTACTCGCGCGCCATTCGGAGCCGATTCTAGGCTGCGGCCGGTTCCGTCTCCGGCACCTCGATGTGCGTGCCTCGGAGCAGCACGAAGGCGAGGAGCGCCCCCAGGAGCGCGAGCCCGATCAGCGCCCAGAACGCGTCCTGGTACCCGGAGGTGAAGGCCTCTGCCGGGGTGTGGCCGGTCTTGAGGAGGCTCTTCGCGCCCGAGACGAAGATCGTCGACGCGACGGCGATGCCGATCGCACCCCCGATCTGCTGGTTCGTGTTGATCAGGCCCGACGCAAGGCCGGCGTCCTCCGGAGCCACCTGTGCGAGCGCCGCGATCGTCACCGGCACAAAGCCGAACGCAAGCCCGAGCGCGAAGGCCAGGTAGGCCGGCAGGAGATCCGACGCGAAGTGGCCGTGCACCGGGATCTGGGTGTAGTAGCCCATGGACGCGGCCATCACGATCATCCCGATGACGATCACGGGCCGCGGCCCGAAGCGGGTCGTCAGCGCCTGTGCGACGCCCGCCCAGATCACGGTCGTCCCTGCGGTGGCGAGGAACGTGACGCCGGTCTTGAGCGCGGACCAGCCGAGCACCTGCTGGACGTAGAGGGTCAGCACGAGGAAGTTCGCGAAGATCACCGCACCGAGCAGGAATCCGACCACGTTGGCCGCGAACACCGAGCGGATCCGGAAGATCCGAAACGGCATCAGCGGCGCCGTGCTGCGCACCTCGATCATGAGGAAGGCGGCCAGGATGAGAAGGGAGACGATCAGGAGCACGATCGTGCGGGCCGTGAGCCAGCCGACGTCGGGGGCCTTCGAGATCGCGTAGACGAGCAGCGCCAGCCCACCCGTCGCGGTGACGGCCCCGGCAGCGTCGAAGCGCCGGTGGCCGAGGTCGGCGCGGCTCTCGGGGACGAACGGCAGTGTCAGCCCGAGTACGAGGGCACCGACCGGCACGTTGACGTAGAAGATCCACGCCCAGCCGAGGTACTTGACCAGGATCCCGCCGATGAGCACGCCGGCCGCGGCGCCGGAGCCGCCGAGCGCGCCCCAGATCCCGAGCGCCTTGTTCCGCTCCGCGCCCTCCTCGAAGGTCGTCGTGACGATCGACAGCGCAGCCGGCGAGATGATCGCGGCGCCGACGCCCTGCACCGCGCGCGCGCCGATGAGCACGCCGATGTCGTTCGCGAGGCCGCAGACCAGCGACGCGAGAGTGAAGAGCACCAGGCCGACGATGAAGATCCGCTTGCGGCCGAGCAGGTCGGCCATCCGGCCGCCGAGCAGGAGGAAGCCGCCGAAGGTGATCGCGTAGGCGATCAGCACCCACTGCACCGTCACCTCCGTGACCTTCAGATCGGTTTCGATCGACGGCAGCGCGACGTTGACGATCGCGACGTCGAGGATGGTCATGAAGAAGGCGGCGCCGACTATCGCCAGGATTCCCCAGCGGCGGCTGTCAGCGTGCGCGGCGGTCTCGGTCATCGAGCTCCCTCTCTCGGTTGCCAGGTAGGAACGAGTGGCCCGGACAGCGTATTTCAGGAACACTCCGATGGTGATCAGGCCTGTTTTCGTCCTCCTGCTCGCGGCGGTCGCCGCGACAGTGGCTGCCGGTAGCCAGGCTCGCGTCGGCGCGGGCGCGTGGTGCGCCCCGCAGCAGGTCGATCCAGCCTACGCCGCGCGCGTCAATGCGGCCCTTTCGGCCAGGCAGGACGTGTGGGGCAACGATCTGCTGCGCACGCCGGGCGGGCCGACCTACGCGCGCGCCGCCGCCTACCTGCACCCGCTGATGCTGGTCGGGCCGCCCTCGGGCGACTCGCCGAACCGGCTCACCGACTCCGGGGTCTACTACCTCGCCTTCGGCCGGCCCGCGGGGCCGCACGAGTTCCGCTCGATCGACCTCCACGTGGCCGACGGGAGCCAGATCGTCTCCGAGTACGTGAAGCGGGCGCGGCTCTCGGTCGACGTGGGCGGCTACGAGCGGTACGGCTCCTGCCTCGCGCGGTTGGCGCCGCCGCAGCTCGCCGCCGGGTACCTGCCGGTCCTGAGGACGAGGTATGTCGACGCGCACGGCGTCCACTACAAGCAGGAGTCGTTCGCGACGCGCATCCCGCAGACGCGCGCGCTGGTGAGCTTCGTGAAGGTCACGGTCAAGCCGCGCGGATCGGTGCGGTTCCTGCCGTCGGTGACGGGCCTGCGCCGAGTCGGGAACCAGCTGCGGTCGAGGAAGAAGACGTACCTGGTCTTCAGCGCGGGCGGGAGGCTCGACTCCGGCTCGGTGCTCTACCGGGCCGGGCGCAAGAAGGCGCTGACGGTTTACGCGGCATGGCTCTCGCGGCCGTCGCTGACGCGCCCCTTCCGGCTCGACCGCGCCTTCTACGACCAGGCCAGGCGATCGGCGGCGTGGTACTGGAACCGGCGGTTGGTGGCCGGGGCTCGGGTCGAGGTTCCGGACCGGCGCGTGATGAACGCCGAGCGGAATCTCCTGATCCAGAACCTCCTCCACACGTGGCGCTACAGCCTCGCGAACGCGTACGAGCGCTTTTCGTGGGAGATGATCGACGTGGCCGAGGTGCTCGGCGAGTACGGGTACACGGGCGCCGAGCGGCAGATCGTCAAGGAGTCGTTCCACCGACGGAGCCTCTTCCCGAACCGCGCCGCGGGGGTGCGAATGGCAGGCGTGGCCGACTACTACCGGCGGACCGGCGACAGGCGCTTCGTCGATCGCATGACTCCCGCGCTGCGGATCCTGCTCGGCAAGCTGCAGGCGCAGCTCGTCAGGAGCCCGAACGGGCTGCTCGACCGCGAGCGCTACGGCGTCGACGTCTCGCGTCCGGTCTACGGGCTGCACGACCAGGCCTTGGCGCTTCAGGGGCTGCGCGCCATCGCGAGTGTCTGGCTGAAGACCGGGAACACGCTGCTCGCCGCGCAGGCGACCGCCGCGGCCGACCAGCTCGAGGCGGGCTTGCGGGCGGCGGTGGGAGCGTCGTCGTCCTGGCTCCCGGACGGCTCGCTGTTCGTCCCGATCGCGCTGCTCGACGGCACGGAGCACGCGTACGGCTCGGTCACCGACTCGCTGGACGGGAGCTACTGGAACCTCGTCATGCCGTACGCGCTTGGGTCCGGGTTCTTCCCGCCCGGGAGCGCGGCGGCGACGGGGGTGCTGCGGTACATGCAGGCCCACGGGTCGCGGTTCCTCGGGCTGGTTCGCTTCCGCGCCTGGCCGAACGTGGGCAAGCCGGGCTATCGCGCGCCGGGGTCGGACGACGTCTACGGGACGAATCTCGCGCGGTTCCTGGCCGACAACGGGCAGGCCGACCAGCTCATCCTGAGCCTCTACGGGAAGCTCGGCGCCGACATGACGGCGAACACGTTCGTCTCCGGCGAGGGCTCGACGATCGGGCCGGTGGACGGCGAGTACTACCGCTCGATGTTCCGGCCGCCGAACGCTGCGAACAACGCGTTCTTCCTCGAGACGCTCCGGTTGATGCTCGTGCACGAGACGCGGGCCGCGGACGGTACGCCCGATGGGCTGGAGCTCGCGTACTCGACCCCGCGGCGGTGGCTGCTGCCGGGGCGGCGGATCGTCGTTCGCGGGATGCGCACGAGCTTCGGTGCCCTCTCGTACTCGTTGCGGGTGGGGAAGAGCGCGGTGCGTGTGCAGCTGACCGTCCCGCGGCGCGTCCCGCCCCGCACGCTGCAGCTGCGGCTTCGCCTCCCGGTCGGCAAGCTGATCACGGGCGTGGCGCTCGGCGGAAAGGCGTTCGCACGCTACGACGCGGGCTCGGGAACGATCGACCTGAGCGGCCTGAAGGGCCGGGTTACGCTGGTCGCTTCGTACTCCTAACCAGGGGTCAGTGACGGAAGTGCCGGCGGCCCGTGAAGACCATCGTGGCGCCCGCTCCCTCGACCGCCTCGACTACCTCGTCGTCGCGCTTCGAGCCGCCCGGCTGGATCACCGCCGTCACACCCGCGCCCAGCGCTAGCTGCGGCCCGTCGGCGAACGGGAAGAACGCGTCCGAGGCCAGCACGGCGCCTGCGGTCGAGTGGCCGTTCTCGCGAGCTTTCTCCAGAGCGATCCGCACCGCGTCGACGCGGCTCATCTGCCCGGCTCCGATCCCGATCGTCTGCAGGTCGCGCGCCAGCACGATCGCATTCGACGTCACGTGCTTGCACACACGCCACGCGAACAGCAGGTCGCCCCACATCATCTCGTCCGCCTCACCGCAAACGACCTCCATCCCCTCGCGGTCGTCAACGTCGGCGTCGCGTTCCTGGACGAGCAGCCCGCCCAGAACGCGCCGGTAGTCCCGCTCGCCCGGGTTCGAAAGCCGTCGCTCGCGGTCGTCGAGGATCCGCACCGCCGGCTTCTCCCGCAACCGCTGCAACGCCGTCTCGTCGTAACCCGGCGCGAACAGCACCTCGACGAACTGCTCCGACAGCCGCTCCCCGAGCGCCTCGCTGACCGGCCGGTTCAGCACGACGACCCCGCCGTAGGCCGACACGGGGTCGGCAGCCAGAGCCCGCTCGTACGCCTGCTCGATCGAGCCCGACACCGCAACGCCGCACGGGTTCGCGTGCTTGACGATCACGCAGGCCGGCAGCTCGAACTCCCGCGCCAGGAGCCGCGCCGCCGAAAGGTCGTTCAGGTTGTTGAACGAGATCTCGCGCCCGTGAAGCTGTTCGACGCGCGACAAAAGGTGCCGTCGCGCGCCGACCTCTGCGTAGTAGGCAGCCCGTTGGTGCGGGTTCTCGCCGTACGAGAGGTCGAGCTCGCGCATGAAGACCGGCAGGAACGAGTCGGGAAAGACGTCGGCCTCGGAGAACCAGGTCGCGATCGCCGCCTCGTACGCGGCAGTCACCGCGAACGTCTCCGCCGCCAGCCGCCGCCGCGTGTCCAGTGACAGCTCCCCCTTGGCGCGCAGCTCCACGAGGATCTCGCGATACCGCTCCGGCCGGCACACCGGCGCCACGTGCGCGAAGTTCTTCGCCGCTGCACGCAGCATCGCGGGCCCGACGATGTCGATCATCTCGACCGCCTCCTGCTCGCTCACCGCCTGCCGCGAGACCACCGACTGGAACGGATAGAGGTTCACGCAAACGAGATCGAACGCTTCGATCTCGTGCTCGTCGAGCGACGCCTGGTCGTCCGGCCGGTCGCGCCGAGCGAGGATCGCCGCGTGGATCCGCGGGTGCAGCGTCTTGACGCGCCCGCCCAGCAGCTCCGGCACCTCGGTCACCTCCTCGACCGGTGTCACGGGGATGCGGAGCTTCTCTAGGAACGCGGCCGTCCCGCCGCTCGCGACCAGCTCGACGCCGAGCCCGGCCAGCCCCTGCGCCAGCTCCTCGAGCCCGGTCTTGTCGTAGACCGAGAGAAGCGCCCGCTTCATGGGTGCCCCTCCAGCCGATGCACGCCTGCCTCTGGCCCGCGATCACGCTGCGCCAGGAACCACCCTCGCCCTTGCCAAGGCAACCAGCCTTGGCCGCGGACGAGTGCGGCCCCTGGCTTGGTGCTCGCGACCCAGAGACTAGGCAGCATCGCCTGAAGGGGCACCGATCAAGCCGCGGATCACCTGCGGCAGGAGCCGGTGCTCGACGGCCTGCACACGCGCGCGAAGGCTGTGCTCGTCGTCGCCAGGCTGCACCGGCACGGGCTCGGCGGCGATCACCGGGCCCGTGTCGACGCCGCCGTCGACGTAATGCACCGTCGCCGCGGTCTCGGGGACGCCGGCCGCGAGCACGTCGTGGATCGGGTGCGGCCCGGGAAACTCCGGCAGCGGGGCGGAGTGCGTGTTGACCACCCGCCCCGGAAAGCGCTCCAGGAACGAACCCCGCAGCAGGTGCATGTACCCGGCGCAGACGACGAGGTCGACGCCGTGCTCGACGAGCCAGTCGGCCATCGCCGCGTCGCGCGCCTCACGGTCGGGGTAGTCGTCCACCTCGAAGATCCGGGTCGTGATGCCTGCAGCCTCGGCCCGCTCGAGCGCCCGGACGCCCGGCTTGTTGCTCGCGACCGCCACGATCGGCAGGGTCGCGTCGATGAGCGCCTGCAGG
>DATDFL010000273.1:0-7362 GCA_036522595.1 Gaiellaceae bacterium | reverse complement strand
CGCGAGGGCGACCTCGTCGGCGGCGGCTCGCGCCAGCGCGAACTGCAGCTCGTCGAACCCGGAGCGGCTCCGCATCAGCTCGACCGAGCCGATCAGCGCGCCGTTGTCCCGCACCGGCAGGCGCAGCGCATCGACCGCAGCCACGCGCCCGGCAGCCTCGCGTAGGGCGCGAGGAAGCCCCTCGAGCCCGGCCTCCTCGAGCTCAGGTGCAGACGCCGCATCCAGCCTCGACCCCTCGAGCTCGGCGCGCAGCGACTCGGAGCGCGCGTGCACCGCGTGCGCCACGAGCCCGCCGCTCTCGTCGGCGAGCCGCGCTATCACCACGTCGGCGCCCGCAAGGCGCGCAGCGCGCTCGACGATCGCCGTAAGCGTCGCGTCGAGGTCGCTCGTTTCCCTGGCCGCTAGCACGTTGCCCCCGCCGCGATTATCGCGCAACGCCACTAGACTGCCGCGCATGGCTCTGCCTGAACGGAAGCAGGTCGAGGACGATCTTCTCGACCCGACAGCCGTTCACCGCGAGTACCGACGACAGCGCCTGAAGCGCCGGCACCGCGAACAGCGGGCGTACGAGCGGCAGCTGGCGGCGCTCCGCTTCTGGCTCGCGGTGGTGATCGTGATCGGCACGAGCGTCGGCCTCGCGATCGTCATCTGGCACCAGATCCACCGCCTCTTTGGGCTTTAAGAGCTGAAATCGCAGATACTTCCGCCCGTGGAGCCAGCTGAGCCGTCGCTTCCGCCTGACCGCGAGGAGCTCTACTACGAGACCGAGCAGGACGTGATGATCCGGCCTGCCGGCGGCTTCTGGGCCCTCGGCGGGCGGCTGACCTGGGTCGCGGCGCTCGTGCTCGCGCTATCCGCGTTCACCGACTGGTACGCGGAGCACGGTCTCGCCGGGCCGACGATCGCGGTGATCGGCTGGCACACGGGCGCGCTCGGCAAGCTCGTCTTCTTCGTCGGCCTCGTGCTGCTCGGGCTCGTGATCCTGCGCGAGTTCGGCTTCGAGCTGCCGCCCTCGGTGCCGGAGAGCCTCGTCGTGATCGCGCTGGGGTCGCTCGCGACGATCTTCGTCCTGATCCGCCTGATCTCGATCCCGGACTCGATCCCGCCGCCGGCCGGCCGCGGCATCGGCATCTGGATCAGCCTGCTGGCCTCGCTCGCCGTGATCGTCGCAGGGCTCCTGAGAGCGTCAGAAGAGCTGTAGCGATCAGGATCCCGAGCGCCGAGCCGCCGAGCACGTCCAGCGGCCAGTGCACGCCGACGTAGACGCGCGACCAGGCGATCGCCCCCGCCAGGACGAAGGCCGGGAACGCGAACCGAGGCGCCCGCCACGCGATCACCGTGGCGCACGCGAAGGCCGCCGTCGAGTGGCCCGACGGGAACGAGCCCGAGTGCGGCACGTGGACGAGCGGCTTCGGCTCCGGGTAGACGAGCGGCGGTCGGCGACGGCCGATCCAGTCCCGCATCCCGTAGGAGAGCAGCTGCGCGGCGAGGTCGGATGCGAGGACGAGCGCCAGGAGCCATGGACGCCGCCAGAGCAGCGCCAGCACCACGGCCGCGACGAGAAAGACCGCACCGTCAGTCCCGACCCAGGAGAGGAAGACGAACAGCCAGTCGAGCCAGCCGACGCGGTGGTGGACGACCCAGCGCTCGAGGTGGCGGTCGGCCGAGATCAGGTGGGCAGGAGTTGCTTCGTCTGGTCGATCAGCTCTTGCGGGCTGAACGGCTTCCCCACGAAGGCCTGGGCCCCGCGCGAGGCCACCTCGTCCGGGGGCTGCTCGTCGACCTTGCCGCTGAACATGATCACGGGGATCGCGCCGACGCCGTGGCGCTCCTGCACGCGTCGCAGCATCTCCCAGCCGTCGACGCCGGGCATCATCACGTCGAGGAGCACGAGGTCCGGGGACGCCTCCTCGAGGACGTTCAGGCCCTCCTCGGCATTGCCTGCCTCACGGACGGCGTAGCCCTCCATCTCGAGGTTGACGCGCACGTACTCGCGCAGGCGCGGGTCGTCGTCGACGATCAGCACGACCGGCGAATCGGCAGGCGGCCCGCCCGGCCCGGAGCGCTCGAGAAACTTGTCCAGGTCGGGGCGCCGGTAGCGGCGATGGCCGCCGGGCGTGTAGAAGGCCGGCACGCGGCCTTGATCCGACCACTTGCGGATCGTGCTCTGCGCCACGCCGAGGTATTTCGCAGCCTGCCCCAGAGTGAGCCAGTCCGGCTCGCCTGTCGGTGCAAGGCGATGTTCGTTACGAGCCACGCGCGGGCGAATCTACCCAAAGCTCGTTCTTTCTAACCTGGTCAAGGGGTGGTGACCGTCACTGTTGCCGATTCTGGCGCCAGCTTGAACGTCCGCTGAAGCGTCTGTGTGTGACCCGGGCCGGGATTGTCTTCGAGCGCCTGGCCGAGGGCGATCCCGACCGCGAAGACGAGCGCGCACAGCAGCCCCCAGGCGATCCACTTCGGCGCGGAGCTCTTCTTCTTCCGCCGGCGCGCGCCGGTCGTCACGGGCGGTAGTCGACGGCGCCGCGGGAATAGACGTGGAAAGCAGCGTCCTGGACGGTGGTCAGCCGCGTCGGCCAGCCTGGGGCGGAATGGTGCTCGGAAAGCGCCTCCTGCACCCAACGGTCGGCGCCCGCGTACGCCTCCGCGAGCTCGTCGAGCGTGAAGGTCTGGCCGATCCGGCGGCGCAGCTCGGCGAGCACGAGCTCCTGCTCCGCCAGCAGCGTGAGGTAGCGCGGCCGGTCTCCGGAGGCGGACTCGAGCCTCCGATAACCCTCTTCCCACTCATGGCGAGTCGCGTCGAGCGTCGCAGACGGCATCGGTCTCGATGCTAGCCGGACTCTGCTCGGTCCGACTATTGCGAGCCCGGAGTGCAGCAACCCGCTGACGGCCAGAGCGGCTCGACCTCCGCCAGGATGCGGTCACCCAGCTCATAGCCGGGACGGGCGAGCGCGAAGGCCGCGTGCGCGTGCAGGCACTTCAGGCCCCCGGTGCGGGTCTGGCCGCCGATCCCGCCGGGAAGCTCCGGGCGGAGGCGGCGCTGCTCGTCGTGGGCAGCCTTCACGCTCGCGTCGAGCCGTGCGTCCTCCCGGGCGAGCCGGCTGAAGCGCTCGACGCCCCCGGCGGCCTCGAGGCGCGAGATCTTCGCGACCAGCTGCGGGCACGTCAGGTAGTAGCCGGTCGGAAACGGCCGGCCCGACTCGTCGAAAGGCTCCTGCTCGGTGACCGCGGGCCGGCCGAACGGGCAGCGCACGACGACCCGCCGCAGCGCTCGCGGGGGCCGGCCTAGCTGGCTCTCGACGATCGCGCGGTCATCCACCCCTCGCGATCGTAGTCTTCTTGTGCAGCCAGGCCGTGATGCCCTTGACGATGAAGAGCTTCTCGCCCGGATGGACGAGCCCGAGCCGGCGCGCCTCTTGCTGGAGGGCCTCCGGGGTGCTCGCCTGCGCGAGCCGGTGCTGCAGGTCGCGCTTCTCCGCCTTCAGCGCCTGGACGTCGGCCGAGCGCTGGGCGAGCTCGTGCTTCGTGCCGAGGTAGCTCTTCAGCGGCCGAGCGTAGAGCAGCCCGACGAGCAGGATCGCCCCCACGGCGAGCCAGCGCATGAGGTGCCTTCGGCGTGGAGGCTTCCGCTTGGCCACGCGGCCCGGTTCGGCGCCGCGCCCCGCCCTCCTCTACGCGATGGCGACTTTGATCAGATCGGTGGTGCCCGGGAGATTGACCGCGGTGCCCGCGGTGATGACGACCCGGTCGCCTTCCGCGACCAGGCCGCTCTTGCGCGCCGTGTGGATCGACACCTCCCACAGGTTCTCCACGTCCGCGCTCTCCGGAATCAGCAGCGGGGTCACGCCCCACTCCAGCGCCATCTGCCGCAATGCGTAGTCGTGGTGGGTGAGGCCGAGGATCGGGCGGCGCGGCCGCAGCCTCGCCACCACCGACGCCGTGCGGCCCGTGTAGGTCGGGACGAGCAGCGCCGAGGCCTGCAGGACCTCGGCCACGTCGCAGGCCGCGTTCGACATCGCCTGGCCGACGGTGGGCTCCTCGCTCGCCTCCGGAATCTGGTGCCGGTAGCCGAGGCTCGGCTCGACCGCCCGAGCAAGGCGATCCATGTACGCGACCGACTCGACCGGGAACTCGCCGACCGCGGTCTCGCCGGAGAGCATCAGCGCCGAGCTCCCGTCGAGCACTGCGTTCGCGACATCGCTCGCTTCGGCGCGAGTCGGTTCGGCCTGGTGGACCATCGACTCGAGCATCTGCGTCGCCGTGATCACGGTCTTGCCCCGCTCGAGCGCCCCAACGATGATCCGCTTCTGCACCAGCGGCACCAGCGCCACGCCGATTTCCACCCCGAGGTCGCCGCGCGCGACCATCACCGCGTCGGCCTCGGCCAGGATCGCGTCGAGAGCGTCCACCGCCTCGGACTTCTCGATCTTCGCGATCACATGCGCGTGCGACCCCGCCTGCTCGATCAGCGCGCGCAGGTCGCGCACGTCGGCGGCAGAGCGCACGAACGAGAGGGCGATGAAGTCGACGCCGAGCTCCAGCGCGAGCTCCAGATCGTCCATGTCCTTTCGCGTGATCGACGGGATCGGGATCGGGACGCCGGGAAGATTGACTCCCTTGTGCGAGGTCACTACGCCGCCGGTGACCACTGCGCAGCGCGCCCGGCCCTGCTCGATCGCCTCGACCCGCAGCCGGACGAGCCCGTCGTCGATCAACACCTCGTGGCCCGGCTGGAGCACCTCGCCGATCACGGCCGGGCTGACCGGGAGCTCGCCGTTGTCGAAGCGCTCGCCGCCCGCCACCACGACGTCCTCTCCGCGAGCGAGCGTCACCGGCCTGTCGAGCTCGCCGATGCGAAGCTTCGGGCCCTGCAGGTCGGCGATCAGGGCGATCGGCCGTCCGATCTCGGCCTCTGTCGCCCGAACCGCGCGGGCGCGCTCGCGGTGCTCGTCGTGGGTGCCGTGCGAGAGGTTGAGGCGCGCGCCGTCCATCCCGGCGTGCGCAAGCTCCAGCAGCCGCTCGGGCGTGGCTGAGGCGGGGCCGATCGTGGCGACGATCTTGGTGCGGCGCGGCATGGCGGCCACACCCTGAGATTAGCTCGCGTCGCCGCTAGCGCTCGAAACGGGCGAACGCATCCCAGCCGGGATAGGCGGCCCGTTCGCCGAGCTCCTCTTCGATTCGGAGAAGCTGGTTGTACTTCGCGACGCGGTCCGTGCGCGAGAGGGAGCCCGTTTTGATCTGGCCGGCGTTCGTCGCAACCGCGAGATCGGCGATCGTCGTGTCCTCGGTCTCGCCGGAGCGGTGCGAGACGACCACGCCGAAGCCGCGCTCCTGCGCGAGGCGGATGACGTCGAGCGACTCGGTCAGCGTGCCGATCTGGTTCACCTTCACGAGGATCGCGTTGCCGATGCCTTCGTCGATCCCGCGCTGCAGCCGCTCGCGGTTGGTGACGAAGATGTCGTCCCCGACGAGCTGGACGCGCTCACCGACCTGCTTCGTGAGCTCGGCCCACGTCTGCCAGTCGTCCTCGGCGAGGCCGTCCTCGATCGAGACGATCGGGTAGCGCTCGCAGAGGCCGCCGAGGTACGCGACCATCCCGGCGCCGTCCTCGTCGTGGCCCTCGAAGACGTAGCGGCCGTTGTCGAAGAGCTCTGTGGCCGCGGGGTCGAGCGCGACCGCGATCCGGTCGCGGTGGCCCGCGCGCTCGGCGGCCTCCAGCAGCGCGTCGATCGCCTCCTCGCTCGAGCCGAGGTCCGGCGCGAAGCCGCCCTCGTCCCCGACGCCCGTCGAGAAGCCGCGCTCGTGCAGCAGCGCGCCGAGGGCGTGGAAGGTCTCCGAGCCGATCCGCAGCGCCTCGGCGAAGGTCTCCGCGCCGGCCGGGACGAGCATGAACTCCTGGAGGTCGATCGAGTTCTGCGCGTGCGCGCCGCCGTTGATCACGTTCATCAGCGGCACGGGGAGCGTGCGCGCGTCGCCACCGCCGAGGAACCGGAACAACGGCTCCCCCGCGTCGATCGCCGCCGCCTTGGCAGCAGCCAGAGACACCCCGAGAATCGCATTCGCGCCGAGCCGTTCCTTGTTCGGCGTGCCGTCGAGCTCGATCAGCTTCTCGTCGAGCGCCCGCTGGTCGGCAGCGTCCAGCCCGCGAACGGCGGACGCGATCTCGCCGTTCACGTGCTCGACCGCGCGCGAGACGCCCTTGCCGCCCCACTCCGGGCCCTTGTCTCGGAGCTCGAGCGCTTCGTGCACGCCTGTCGACGCCCCCGACGGGACCGCCGCCCGCCCGAGCGCGCCCGACTCGAGGCTCACGTCGACCTCGACCGTCGGGTTGCCGCGCGAGTCGAGGATCCAGCGGCCGGACACAGCGGCGATAGCTGTCAACGGAGAGCCTCCTTGGCCTGGTCGAAGTACGCGTCCTGCTCGTCCAGCCCGAGCTCGGCGAAGGTCTTCCCTTCGTTTGCCGCGAGCCGCTCTGCCCGTTCAACGCGCGAGACGAAGCGGTCGCTGATCCAGCGCAGCGCCAGCTCGGGATCGACGTTGAGCCGGCGTGAGACGTTCACGGCTGCGAAGAGGACGTCGCCCATCTCCTCCATGACGTGCGGGTCGGGCTCCGTCTCAGGCGAGGGCTCCCCGATCTCCTCGAGCGCCTCTTTCAGCTCGCGCAGCTCGTCGTCGAGATCCGCGAGCGCGCCTGCCGCGTCCGGGTACTCGAACCCGACGGTCGCCGCGCGCCGCTGGATCTTCCGCGCATAGAGCAGCGCCGGCAACCCTCTGGGCACGTCGTGGAAGATCCCCTCCCGGCCCTCCTGCTCGGACTTGATGCGCTCCCAGCGGTCGCGCACGCGGCCGGCCGTCTTCGCCTCGGCATCGCCGAAGACGTGCGGGTGCCGCCGAACGAGCTTCTCGTGGATGAGGCGCGCGGCCTGCTCGAGATCGCCCGCGCCTTCCTCCTGCAGCAGCAGCGCGAGGAAGTAGACCTGGAAGAGCAGGTCGCCGAGCTCGTCGAGCAGCTTCTCGCGGTCGCCCGCCAGTGCCGCATCCGCTACCTCGTAGGCCTCCTCGACCGTGTGCGGGACGATCGTGCGAGCCGTTTGCTCGCGGTCCCACGGACAGTCGCGCCGCAGCCGCTCGGTCAGCCTTTGCAGCTCGACCAGCGCGCTCTCGAGGGCCACCCGCTAGCCGGTGGAAGAAGCGGTAGTCGTGTCCTGCTTCTTGCAGGGGTCCTGGCCGGGCGCCGGCGAGTAGCCCGTCTGGTAAGCGATCTTCTTGCAGTAGCGCTTGACCATGTCCTTCTCCCACTTCTGGATCTCGGTGTTGCGCTTGTTCTGCAGGAGCGTCTGACGGATCGCTTCCTTGACCTGC
>DATDFL010000272.1:0-4918 GCA_036522595.1 Gaiellaceae bacterium | reverse complement strand
GGCACGAGCTCGTCATCCTGGATCCGGATCTCGAAGTGCTCCTCGAGGAATCCGACCAGCTCGAGGACACCGGTCGAGTCGATCACACCGGCCTCGATGAGCGACGCCGACCCGGCGAGGCCCGCCGGGTCGTCCCCCAAGAAGAAGTTCGTCGCCAGGAAATCACGAATCGCCTGTTCGATAGATCGCATCTTGGCACAAGGTCTCGAAATTGGGACTCTGCTTTCCGGTAGGGAATCGGCGGCGAACTCGCCCTATCCTTCAAGCAGATGTGCGGCCTTGCAGGCCTCTATCGCGCAGCCGGCAAGCCGGCTGACGGCTCGCTCCTGCTCGAGATGGCGGGCGAGCTCCGCCACCGTGGTCCCGACGGCACCGGGCTCTACCTCGACGGCGCCTTCGGGATGACGAACACGCGGCTCGCGATCGTCGACCTGGCCGGCGGCGACCAGCCGCTCTCTGAGGAGCGGGGCCGCTACTGGGTGATGCAGAACGGCGAGGTCTACAACTACGTCGAGCTGATGGACGAGCTGCGCGGGCTCGGCCACGAGTTCTCCACGTCCTCCGACACAGAGGTCATTGCACACGCGTACGAGGAATGGGGCCCGCGCTTCCTCGAGCGCCTGAACGGCGACTTCGCGATCGCCGTCTGGGACCGCGAGCGGCAGGAGGTCCTGCTCGCGCGCGACCGTTTCGGCGTGCGGCCGCTGTTCCTGGCCGAGTACGGCGGCGACGTCTGCTTCGCGTCCGAGGCGAAGGCGCTGCTGCGGCATCCGCGCGCCCGCCGCGAGCTCGACCCGGTCGGGATCGTCGACACCTTCACGACCTGGGCGACGCTGCCGGACCGCTCCGCCTTCGTCGGCGTCTGCGAGCTGCCGCCGGCGCACTACGTGATCGTCGGCCGCGACGGCATCGGGCCGGCGACGCGTTGGTGGGACCTCGAGTTCTCGCCCGTCGACGCGCCCGAGGACGAGCTGATCGACGAGCTCGAGGCGATCCTCCTCGACTCGACGCGCATCCGGCTGCGGGCCGACGTCGAGGTCGCCGCGTACCTGAGCGGCGGGCTCGACTCGTCGGTAACGGCTGCGATGGCCGCGCGCGAGGTCGAGCGGCTGCACGCCTTCGGCGTCGGGTTCGCCGACGCGCACTTCGACGAGAGCGCGGCCCAGGATGCGATCGCCGCGAGCCTCGGCGTCGACTTCCACCGTACGACCGTCGACTCGGCCGCGATCGCGGAGGTCTTTCCTCGGGTCGTCGAGCTCGCCGAGAAGCCGCTGCTGCGCACCGCTCCGGCCCCGCTGCTGCGGCTCGCGGGCGCTGTGCGAGACGCGCGGCTGAAGGTCGTCCTCACCGGCGAGGGCGCCGACGAGCTCCTCGGCGGCTACGACATCTTCCGCGAGGACAAGGTGCGCCGCTTCTGGGCGCGCGACCCCGAGTCGAGCCTGCGGCCGCTGCTCTTCCGGCGGCTCAACCGCTGGCTCGCGACCGATCCCGCGCGCGCGGGGGCATTCCTCGGCCAGTTCTACGGCCGCGACCTGCAGGCGACCGACGACCCGCTCTACAGCCACCGCGTCCGCTTCGCGAACACCGCGCGCTGCCTGCGGCTGCTGCGGCCCGACTTCGTGGCCGGGGCCGCGGGGGAGGACCCGGCGGAGCGGCTCGTCCGCTCGCTGCCTGCCGCGTTCGGCGAGTTCTCGCCGCTCGCGAAGGCGCAGTACCTCGAGGTTGCGACCTTCTTCGAGGGCTACCTCCTGCACGCGCAGGGCGACCGGATGCTGATGGGGCACTCGATCGAGGGACGCTTCCCGTTCGTGGACTACCGGCTCGCCGAGCTCGCGGCCCGCCTGCCGGACTCGCTGCGGCTGCGCGGCCTGCGCGAGAAGTACGCGCTCCGCCGCGTCGGCGAGCGCTTCCTGCCGGCCGAGATCCACTCTCGCCCCAAGATCCCGTACCGCGCCCCGATCAAGGACGTGTTCTTCGGCCCGCAGGCTCCGGACTACGTCGATGAGGTGCTGCGCGCCGAGCACGTGGACGAAGCAGGCGTGCTCGAGCCGGCCGCGGTAGATCGCGTCGTGGCGAAGTTCCGCGCAGGCAAGGCGGTCAGCGAGACCGACGAGATGGCGGTCGTGGGCGCGATCTCGATCATGCTCCTCCACGAGCGTCTGGTCGCGAGGCCCGAGCTCGCGCCGCCGCTGCAGGCGACGCGCGTGGTCGTCGGCGACGAGATCCGCCCGGAGGCGGTGGCCGAGGCCGTCTGATGTGGGAACCGCCTCAGCGGCTCGTGCACGAGAGCCTGCTCAACTCCGCCGCCGAAGTCCCTGACAAGCAGGCCGTGGTCGACGAGTACGGCTCCCGAACCTGGGCCAAGCTCGCAGACGACGCGGCCCGCTTCGCGCGGCTGCTGCAGGACAGCGGCCTCGAGCGCGGAGACCGCGTCGCGCTGTACCTCGACAACACCGCGCTGGCGGCGAGCGCGATCTTCGGGACGCTGCTTGCCGGCGGCGCCTTCACGTTCGTGAACCCGCAGACCAAGGCGCCGAAGCTCGCGTTCATCCTCAACGACAGCGGCGCGAAGTTCCTCGTCGCCGAGGCGCACTCGTCGGCGATCGTCGAGGAGGCCGTCGGCAACGCGCCGGGGGTGCAGCGGACCTTCACGACCGACGCGTACCAACAGGCGATCGCGGCCGCGGAGCCCGACCCGCGCGCGGCCGGATCGATCCCGCTCGACATGGCCGCGCTGGTCTACACGTCCGGCACGACCGGGGACCCGAAGGGCGTGATGATGAGCCACGGCGCGCTCGTCTTCTCGGTCGACAGCATCGCCGAGTACCTGCAGCTGACCCGGGACGACCGCATCCTCAGCATCCTGCCGATGGCCTTCACGTATGGGCTCAGCCAGCTGCTCCTCGCGGCGCGGCTCGGGATGACGCTGTCGCTCGAGCGCTCGTTCACCTTTCCGGCCAAGACGCTCGCACGGATCCGCGAGGAGCAGCCAACCGTGTTCCCGGCGGTGCCGACGGTCTACGCGACGATCCTCTCGATGTCGGCCGACGCGACGTATCCCTCGCTGCGCTGCCTCACCAACGCGGCGGCCGGGTTGCCGCCGGCCCTCCACGAGGGGATCGCGCGGGTCTTCCCGAACGCGGACCTCTACCGCATGTACGGACAGACCGAGTGCATCCGCATCTGCTACCTCGACCCGGCCCTCGTCGACGCGAAGCCGACCTCCGTGGGCAAGGCGATCCCCGGCACCGAGGCGTTCGTCCTCGACGACCTCGGCCGCCCGGTGGAAGCCGGCGAGACCGGCGTGCTGCACGTGCGCGGCCCGCACCTGATGATGGGCTACTGGAACGCGCCCGAGCTGACGGCCGAGAAGCTGAAGCAGGGGGCGCTACCCGGTGAGCGAGTCATGTCGACCCACGACCACTTCACGGTCGACGCAGACGGCGACCTCTATTTCGTTGACCGGAGCGACGACATCATCAAGACGCGCGGTGAGAAGGTCAGCTCGGTCGAGGTCGAGAACGTGCTCCACGACATCGACGGCGTCCGCCAGGCGGCGGTCATCGGCGTCCCGGACGAGCTCCTCGGCCAGGCGGTGAAGGCGTTCGTCCTCCTGGACGACGGCGCGCAGCTGACCGAGCTCGAGGTGATCCGCGCCTGCCGCGCCAAGCTCGAGAACTTCATGGTCCCGAAGGAAGTCGTCTTCGCAGCGGAGCTGCCCCACACGGACTCGGGCAAGATCCGCAAGAAAACGCTTCTGGAGGCGGAGTTGGCGGGCAAACCTGACCAAAAGGCGAGTGTCTGATTCTCGGTACGCAAGGCACACTATGAGCTCGCTTAAAAACGAGGCTGGCTCTGTACTTGGCCCGGCCGTCTCGAAAGGAACGAAGCACCGGTGAATCCACGTTATCGCGAGACCTTCGACCGTAACCGGCTGCTGTTCCTGGTGCCCGTGGCGCTGGGCGCCCTCCTGGGACTGACGTTCGGCCTGGGCTCGCCCAAGCTCTACCGGTCCGATGCGACGCTGGTCTTCAGGTCTCTCGACACCGCCTCGAGCCAGTTCGGTACGCCGCCGGCCACGCAGAACCAGGCGATGCTGAACGAGCTTCTCGCGACACATGGGTTCCCGGAGGCTATTGCGCGTAAGAGCCCGATGCAGCAGTACTTGAGGACGCACGACTCAACGAGCTGGACGCCGACGGCCCTGCTCAAGCGGTTTGTCAAGGGTAAGCCGACGCTCGACGACCGGATCGCTGAGGCCTTCAGCGCCAAGCGTGTGACGTCCATCCCGTCAGGGTCCGACCTGCTCGAGGTCAGCTTGACGGCCCCCGATCCGTTCCTGGCGCGGGCGACGCTTCGCGTTCTCATCAACGAGTTCCTCACCGAGCGCAAGCGCCTCCAGGGAAGTGCGCTGACCGCGGCGGTGACGGAGTTCACGAAGGCTAGGACCGAGCTCTCGAAGGCGCAAACCCAGCTGAAGACCTACAGCAACCTGCATCCGGGTTCCACGGCCACCGGAGATCCCGAGCTTGCGGCGCTGAGCAGCGCCCAGCTTCAGGCGGTTCGGCAACTCCGGGACGCGGCAAATGTCATGAACACCGCGATGGCAGCGGTGAACGGCGGCACCGGCCTCCCGACCACGGCGGGCGTGTTCGACCCGGCAAGACTGCCCGTCGGGCCAACGACCGGAAAGAAGCGCGTCGTTGAGCTCATGCTGGTGGGCGCATTCGTCGGTGGCCTAATCAGCTTCCTGGCGATCATGTACCTCAGCCGGGAGGGTTCCGCCGGTTCCGGCCCGACGGCCAGGCCGGTCCCGCTGCGCGATCCTTCGCCGAACGGAGGATTGTCGGAGCAAGAGCGATCCAAAGAGATTCTCGGCGGCGAGACGAAGAACCCCTTCTTGGCCCGGCGTGAGTAG
>DATDFL010000271.1:0-5811 GCA_036522595.1 Gaiellaceae bacterium | reverse complement strand
GATCGCCGAAAACGGGCGCAGAAGCGCGTTGCGCCAACTGTTACGTCGTTGACGCCCTAGACTCGCGACGATTGAATCCCGTCGCCAGAGAGGACTAAAGGGGAGGCGCCCGGTTGGAAGACCCGCGAGGGGACATGGAGCAGCACCAGCCGCCGCCGAGCCTTTGGCCCGTCGGGTTCGCAGTCGGCGTCGTCTGCCTGCTTGTCGGGCTGATCGTCAGCTGGATCGTCGCAGCCGTGGGCGCGGCGCTCGCGCTGGTCTTCGGCTTCCTCTGGGCTCGAGACGTCGTCGTTGGAGGCCAAGGCCCGACGCTGCCCGAGAAGGCGGAACCGGACGGCCGGCCGACGGCTCCGCCGCTGCCCGCGCAGAAGGGCGGGCCGGCAATGCCCGAGCCCGAGCCCGCGGAGCGCTTCCCGCGGAGCGTCTTCCTCGAGATGTCGACGCTGGGCCTCGGCGGGGTCATCGGCGCGATCGTCACGGTTCCCGCGCTGGGCTTTGCGGTGCTGCCCGCCTTCCTGAAGCAGCACAGCCCCGAGATCGACGTGGGGCCGATCGGCGACTTCCCGGAGGGCCAGTTCGTCGTCGCGACCTTCATGCGCAACCCCTCCGAGGGTGAGATCTCCCGCCGCACCGCCTACATCCGCAACAACGGGAGCGCGAACGGCGTGCCGAGCTTCACCTGCATCTCGAACCGCTGTGCGCACCTCGGCTGCCCGGTGCAGCCCGGCGGCCCGGTCTTCGACTCGAAGAAGCAGACGGTCAAGACGAAGGGCGGCGCCGAGGTCACGCTGATCCCGGCCCTCCCGGCCGCGGGCTTCATCTGCCCGTGCCACGGCGGCGCCTACGACCAGGAGGGCAACCGCACGGCCGGCCCGCCCGTGCGCGCGCTCGACCGCTACCGGTTCCTGATCCGTGACGGCCACCTGATCCTCGCCGGCACCTACAGCGTCGCGAGTGTCAGCGGCAGCGGCGCCCAGGCGAAGATCCACCGCTACACGACCACCGGCCCCGGCCAGCACATCGACGGCCCCGAAGCCTGGCTCTACCCGATCCAGCCGCCCCACTGATGGCGCGCAAGAAGTCAGACAGGCGGCAGCAGCTCGAGCGCGCGGCGATGTACCCGCTCGACTGGCTCGAGGAGCGCTCCGGCCTCGTCGGCGGCGTCCGCTACTTCCTCTTCCGCAAGGTCCCGGGCGACACGAACTGGTTCCACACGCTCGGCTCGGCGACGCTGACCGCGTTCCTGGTGCAGCTCGTGACGGGCGTGATCCTCGCGATGTACTACAAGCCGGACCCGAAGAACGCGCACGCCTCGATCGACCACATCACGCACGACGTCACACTGGGCTGGCTGGTGCGCGGAATGCACAAGTGGGGCGCGAGCGTCTTCATCATCCTCATGTTCATGCACATGGGGCGCGTGTTCCTGTTCGGCGCCTACAAGTACCCGCGCGAGCTGAACTGGATCATCGGCGTCCTGCTCCTCGCCACCGGCCTCTTCGAGGGGCTGACCGGCTACCTGCTGCCGTTCGACCAGACCGCCTACTGGGCGACCGTGGTCGCGATCAACATCAACGGGACGGCGCCGTTCCTCGGGCCCTTCCTCGCGTCGCTGTTACGCGGCGGCGCCGAGATCGGGCCCGACACGCTCTCGCGGTTCTACTCGCTGCACATGCTGCTGATCCCCGGCGCGCTGATCGGGCTGATCACCCTGCACCTCTACCTCGTCATCAGGCTCGGCGTGACCTCGCCGCCCTGGTCGGACGAGGCCGCAGGTGAGGGGCCGCCGCCGGCGCCGTCGTCGACCGCGAGGGCCGGGCTCGTCCGCCCGCGCCCCCGCACCGCCGTCCGAGGGAGGCCAACCGAGTGAGCTCGCTCGACGATCGCCGCTCCCGCTTCCAGCAGTACAAGGCCGACGTCAAGGAGCGCGGGAAGCCCTTCTACCCGTACGCGATGTTCCACGACACGGTGATGAGCCTCGTCGTGGTCACGGTGATCTTCCTCCTCGCCGTCATCTGGAGGTACGGCTGGTTCGGCGACGCTCTCGGGCAGCTCAACGGCCCGGCGGCCGACCCGGGCACGACGTCCTTCGTGCCGCGGCCCGACTGGTACTTCTACTTCCTCTTCTACCTGCTGCGGATCTTCAAGTGGCCGGAGTCGGTGATCCTGGCAACCGTCGGCATCCCGACGATCCTGCTGATCATCCTGCTGGCCCTGCCGTTCGTCGACCTGCGGATGGAGCGGCGGCTCTCGCGCCGGCCGGTCGCGGTTGTCGCGGCGGTGCTGGTCGTGATCTCGATGGGCGTGCTGACCTACAAGGGCGCGACGGCCAAGGAGGCGATCGCGGCCGAGGTGAAGGCGGCGGTGCCGAGCTGGGCGGCGAAGCAGGGCTTTGCGAACAACAAGGACGCGTTAGCGGGTGCGAACCTCTTTGCGGTCTCGGCCTGTACGAACTGTCACACCTACCTGGGCACCGGGTCCTCGAACCTCGGCGCGCCGGATCTCTCGGCCGAGGGCGCGAAGAAGAAGGGCATCCAGTTCCAGATCTCGCACCTGAAGTGCCCGAGCTGCGTGAACCCCGGCTCGCCGATGCCCTCGTTCGCCGACCTCGGCGAGGACAACCTGAAGAAGCTCGCGACCTTCCTCGAGGCCTCCAAGGGCGGGAAGTAGTGCACGTCTTCCTCGGGGTCACCGGCGCGTCGGGGGCGCCGTACGCGGCGCGGCTGCTCGAGGCTCTGGGCGAGGCCGGGTGCGAGGTGGGCTTGTGCGCGTCGCGGGCCGGGATCGAGGTGCTCGCGACCGAGCTCTACGGCGACGCGCGGCTCTCGGCTGACGAGACGCTGGCTCGCTTGACCGAGCCGGTGCGTGATGCGGTGACGATCTACGACGAGCGCGACTGGCACGCGCCCTACGCGAGCGGCTCGGCGCGCGTCGACGCGTACGTCATCTGCCCGTGCTCGATGGGGACCCTGGGAACGGTCGCGTCGGGGGCGATGTCGAACCTGATCCAGCGGGCGGCGAGCGTCGCGCTGAAGGAAGGCCGGAAGCTGGTGCTGTGCCCGCGCGAGACGCCGCTCTCGCTGATTCACCTCGAGAACATGCTCCGCGTCCGGCAGGCCGGTGCCGTGGTGATGTTTTTGGCCCCGGGGTTCTACGCGGGCGCTTCTTCGGTGGACGAGCTGGTCGACTTCATCGTCGGCCGCTGCCTCGACCAGCTCGGGCTCGACCACGCGCTGGTTCGCCGCTGGGGCCAAGAATGACTGTGGAGGCGGGCACCCTTCCCGCCGAGGGAGTCCGCGCGATGTTCGACCGGATCGCGCCGGTCTACGACGCGATGAACCGGGTCATGACCGCGGGGCTCGACGGGCGCTGGCGGAAGGAGACCGCCGAGGCGGTCGTTTCGGCCGGCGACCGCGTTCTCGATGCGTGCTGCGGGACCGGCGACCTCGCGCTAGCAGACTTGCGGGCCGGTGGGGTCGTCACCGGGCTCGACTTCTCGGAGCGGATGCTCGAGCGGGCGCGGCGGAAGTCGAGCCAGATCGAGTGGATTCAGGGCGACGCTTTGGCGCTGCCGTTCGCGGACGACTCGTTCGACGCGGCCACGGTGGGGTTCGGCGTGCGGAACCTCGAGGATCTCGAGCGCGGCCTGGCCGAGCTCGCGCGGGTGCTGCGGCCGGGCGGGAAGCTCGGCGTGCTGGAGATTACGCGGCCCAGCGGCGTACTCGAGCGCTTCTACGACGTCTGGTTCTACCGGGTCGTACCGGCGCTCGGGAAACTGCTCCCTGGCGGAAAGGCGTACACCTACCTGCCCGCCAGCGTGAAGCGTTTTCCCGGACCAGACGACCTGGCCGGCCTCCTGCGAGAGGCGGGCTTCTCCGACGTGCGGTATCGCCTCTTCGCGGGCGGGATCGTTGCGCTCCACACGGGGGTTGCCGAGTGAGCCTGGCGACGATCCGCGAGAGCCCCGGGCTCGACGAGTTCCTGGACGGCCTCGAGGAACGGCTGGCCGCCGCAGTCGATGCGTGTCCCGGCCTCGTCGCGACGGTCGGCGCCGAGGCGCTCACTGCGGGCGGCAAGCGCCTGCGGCCGCTGCTCGTCTTCCTGACCGCGCCCGAAGGAGTCGACCCGATTCCCGCCGGAACGGCGGTCGAGCTCGTCCATACCGCGACGCTCGTCCACGACGACCTGATCGACCGCGCCGCGTACCGGCGGGGCCGCGCCGCTGCGTGGGCGACGCACGGGGACGACGCCGCGCGCGCAACCGGCGACTACCTTTTTGCGCGCGCCTTCGCCGAGCTGACTGCCACGGGCGACCAGCAGGCGGTGCGCTTCCTGGCGGCGGCGACACTGGCGCTCGCGCGGGGCGAGGCACTGCAGCGCCGCCAGGCACATGACCCCGACACGACCGTCGAGAGCTACCTCGAACGCTGCGCCCTGAAGACCGCGAAGCTCTTCGAGGCCGCGTGCCTGCTCGGCAGCGGCGGCGATCGCAACCTCGGCGTGTTCGGGCTCTCGCTCGGGATCGCGTTCCAGATCGCGGACGACATCCTCGACTGCTCGGGCGAGACGACCGAGACCGGCAAGATCGCCGGCACCGACCTCCGGGAAGGGACGCCGACGCTGCCGCTGATCCTCGCGGCTCGCGCCGACGCGTCGGTGCGGCGCGCGCTCGCCGGCGGGCCGCTGAACGGTGCGCTCGTCCGCGTCGCCGAGACGGGAGCGCTGGACGAGGCGCGGGACGTCGCCCTCGACTACGCGCGCCGCGCCCGCGCCTGCCTCGACGGCCACCTGCGCCGCGACGAGCTCGAGGCGCTCACCGACGCAGTGGTGGATCGCGAGTCGTGATCAGGCTCGGCCGAATCAGCTACGTGAACATGGCGCCCGTCTTCTACCGGCTCGAGGCCGAGGTGGACGAGTACCAGGGTGTCCCAACCGATTTGAACCAGAGGCTGCTCGAGGGCGAGCTCGACCTCGCGCCGATCTCTTCGATCGAGTACGCGCGCCACGCCGACCGGCTGCGGCTTCTGCCGCGGCTCTGCGTTTCGTCGGAGGGCGCGGTCGACTCGATCCAGCTCGTGGCGCGCAAGCCGCTGGAGCAGGTGCGCACAGTCGCGGTCACGCCGGAGAGCGCAACGTCGGTCGTCCTGACGAAGGTGCTGCTTCCGGAAGCGCGTCATGTGCCCTTGGGCGAAGAGGCCGACGCGAAGCTGCTGATCGGCGACGCCGCCCTGAAGAGCGCGTTCGAGGACCCAACCCCGCACCATGACCTCGGCCGCCTGTGGCTCGAGCGAACCGGCCTGCCGATGGTCTTCGCCGTGTGGGCCTGTCCGGAGCCGCTTTCATCGGGCCTGCTCGAGCTGGAGGACGCGCTGGTGCAATCGGTCCTGACCGCGCGAGCTGAGCCCGAGCAGCTCGCGTACGAGTCCAGCGAGCGCTATGGCTATCCAGCCGGCTTCCTGGCGCGGTACTTCGAGAAGCTGCGCTATCGCTTCGGCCCGAGAGAACGAGCCGGCCTGCTCACCTTCCTCGAGTTGGCCCGCGATGTCGGCGAGCTAGACGAAGTCCCAGAGCTCCGCTTCGTAGCGCGAGCCGAAGCCACCGTCTAGCGTCAAGTCCAAGCACGCTCGCCCAGGCGAGTGCGCCGCGTCTTGGGAGGGGAGAACTGCGGCCTCAGAACGTTGTGGCGCGAACGCCAACCGGAGCGATTCTTGGTATCGCCAGACGATTCGCAGTAATTTTGGTCGCGCATGAAAGGCATTTCTTTGGGATCCCTCACCATCGCGGTCTGCGCACTCACTGGTCTTACCGGCC
>DATDFL010000270.1:0-4603 GCA_036522595.1 Gaiellaceae bacterium | reverse complement strand
CGAGGAGATCGCGCCACGGGTTGATGCTCCGCCGCACGTGCTCGAGCGCGACGAACGGCACGCCGGCGGCCCGTGCGGCCTCCCGCAGAGGCCCGTCGCCGTGTGCTGCGAGGGTCACGTCGAACTGGTCGGCCAGCGCCGGCAGCAGGAGCGAGACGGACGACTGCGCGCCGCCGGCCTCGGCGAGCGTGATCACGATCAGCACTCGTGGCTTCGTGGGCGCGCGGGGCATTTACCGGGTAGGTACCCGCTTCGGGCACCATCAGGGAGCCCGTGCGGCTGAGCCGGATACGCCTCGCGGCCGCTCTCGCGGTCGTCTTCGTGGCCGGAAGCGCCTCGCTCGCGGCTGTCCTGTCGGCCGGCGGCGGCGCGCGCTGGTGGGGCTCGTCCCTGCAGGCGACCTACGTCGATCGCAACCACGACGGCGTTCTGGAGCGCGGGCCGGGGGAGCCCTTCGTCGACCGCACCGAGCTCGCGCCCGTCTCCCAACCGGTTCGGCGGCTCGCGCTGTTCGCGCAGATCACCGACGTGCACGTCGTCGACGAGGAATCCCCCGCGCGGCTGGAGATGCTGGACCGGCTCGGCCCGCCATTCAACTCGGCCTTCCGCCCGCAGGAGGCTCTGAGCGGCCAGGTGCTCGCCGCCGCGGTGCGGTCATTGAACGAGCTCCATCCGCAGGCAGTCGTCGAGACCGGCGACCTGATCGACAACGCGCAGTCGAACGAGCTGCGCGAGGCCCTGGAGATCCTCCGCGGCGGCCGCGTCGACCCGAACAGCGGCGCGCCCGGGTACCAGGGCGTGCAGGCTGCCGCCGACGCCGATCCCTACTACTACCGCCCGGACGTCGACCCGCCGCGGCATCCGGGGCTCCTCGCTACCGCTGAGCGCCCATTCGTCTCGCCCGGCCTGCGGGCGCCGTGGTACCCGGTGATCGGCAACCACGAGGTGGGCGTGCAGGGAAACGTCGCTCCGACCCCGGAAACCCAGGCGATCGCGAAGGGCGACCGCAAGCTCGTCACGCTGGACGAGGCGGCTCGGGAGATCGTGAGAAGCCGGCGGCTCGAATCGATCAGCGCCCTGCTTCGCGGAGGACTGCCCGGCCGGTCGATCCACGTCGCTCCCGATCCGAGCCGGCGCGAGCTCTCGCGTGCAGAGGTCGTGAGCCGCCTTGGAGGCCTCCGGGACTCGTTCCCGCTGGGGCCGAATGTGCGCGGGATCGTGCTGGGCGGCCGGCTGCGCGCGTTGCTTCGAGGTGCGGGCGACGAGCCGGTCGTCGTCTTCTCGCACAAGCCGTTCTCGGAGGCTGCGCTCGCGGTGCTCGACGGCGATCCGCACGTCGTCGCGGCCATACACGGCGACACGCACCGCAACTCGCTCCAGCCGCGCGGCCACTACTGGGTGGTCGGAACCTCGTCGCTCGCGGACTACCCGCAGCAGGCACGCGCCTTCGCGCTCTACCGCACGGCGAACGGACGCCTCGTGCTCGAGACCTGGATGATCGATCCGGATCCCGGCGACAAGCTCGCCGCGATCTCGCGCCAGCTCGCCTACCTCGACTTCCAGGGCGGCCGCCCGCAGCACTTCGCCGGCGCGCCACGCGACCGGAATGCGCGGCTATACCTCCCGTAGCCAGTCCACGACCGGCACGCGCTGCGCTTGCCTCGCCGTCCAGAGAACCGCAAGGGCCGCCCCGGCCGCGAGCCCTGCGGCGGTGATCGCCACCGCCGGGGCCGAGGGCCGCAACGAGAGCGTGACGTAGCTCGCGGCGAGCCGCGCGACGACCGGCCCGACCAGGAACCGCTCCAGCAGGAAGCCCACGAGGATCGCGAGCAGCACCACGGGAGCGGCGGCCGCGCCGAGCACGCGCACGAGCTGCTGCCTCCCGGCTCCGAGCGCCCGCACGGCTGCCAGCGCCACGCGTCGCTCCCAGACCGTCAGCGCGAGCAGCTGCACGATCGCGTAGAGGCAGACGAGCCCGTCGATCACGGCCACTGCGCGCAGCAGCGCGACGAGGACGTCGATGAAGCCGCTCGAACGGCCGGCCCAGCCCTGCACCGACTCGCCGGTGATCCCGCCGGCCGTGGAGGTGAAGTAGCCCTGCCGCCGGAGCTCGCTCCGCACGGCGGCGCCCGCACCGGGCTTCGTCCGCACCGCGATCACCGACGGCGCGAACGGCTCGGCCTCGATGAGCCGCCGGGCCTGGACGTACACGACGCGCCCCTGCCGCTCGAGCGCGCGCACGACTCCCACCACGCGGAACCGTACTTCGCTGCCGCCCGGAAGCTGCGCCGCCAGCGTCGAGCCGGGATAGAGATTCAGGATCTGCGCCAGTCCGAGCCCGACCTCCGCCTCGTCCGCCCGCCGAACGTGCCGTCCTTGCGCGAGCGCCGGTGCCTCGAACCGCGTGTGGTCGCCGGGGTAGGCGACCATCGTGAACGGCTCGCCGAGCTGGAACGAGTCGACGGCGTTGACGTCGTAGCGCGGCGCCGCGGCCTGCACGCCTGGAAGGCGGGCGATCCGCGAAGCCTGCGCAGGTGGCGCGGAGACCGAGAGCTGGTAGCGCTTGCCGATCGCGACCGGATTGCTGTCGAGGCGCAGCAGGAGCGTCGCGATCGAGAGGATCAGGAGGATCACGACGACCGCCGAGCCGAGCACGAGCGTTCCAGCAGCCGCCCGCACCGGCCGAGCGAGCGCCATCCGCAGCCCGAGGCCGGCCGGCCCGCCTGCGCCCGGAAGGCGCCTTGCCGACCCCACCACGTCGCCGCGCCGCAACGTCGTCGCAGCGGGAGCCCGAGTCGCGCGCCAGGCTGGAAACGCCGAAGCAGCGGCAACAAGCAGGACGAGGCCGAGCCACGACGCGAGCAGAAGCGGCGCGACCGACCAGCCGGGCCCGAGCTCGCTCAGGCTCGCCAGCAGCCGTTCGAGCGGCGAGGAGACGGCGAGCCACCCCGCAACGACCCCGATCGCCCCCGCGGGCACCGCGACGAGCGCCCCCTCGGCCACCCCGGCCGCAACGACCGCGCCGGGCGACGCGCCGAGGGCGCGCAGCAGGCCCAACGCCTCGAGCCGCCGCTGCACCTCGGCGTTCGCAGAGGCCGCGAGCATCGTCCCCGCGACGGCGATCGCGATCAGCGAGAACCCCACGAGCAGCGCGATCACGAGCCCCGCGGCCTGGCCGATGAGCGCGTGCAGGCCGGTGCGCGTCGTGAAGCGGAGGCCTCTGACGCCGAAGCTCGCCGAGCGTGCCTGGGCGAGCGTCACGTCGACGAGGCGCGGATTCCGGAGCCAGACATCCACCGCGTTGACCGTGCCGGCAGGCGTGCCTGTCAACAGGGCGGCCTCGTCGTAGCTCGTCCAGACCCGAGGGCCGCGTGCGAGCGGGAACGCCACGTTGTCCGGGGCGACCGCCACCCCGGCGACCCGCAGGATGTCCCCGCCGATCCGGAGATCGTCCCCGGCCCTGAGGGACCACGTGCGCGCGAGGCCCTGCTCGACCAGGACGTCTCTCGGAGAGGCCAGGTCGTGGCCGGCCACGACGGCGTATCCGCGCGGCCCGCCCCTCGGCAGGCCGACGAGGGTCGCGTCGAACACCTCGTGCCCGCCCGCCGCGACGTACTGATGGCCCGTCTGGATCCGGTACGAGCTCGCGCGGATGTTCGGGAGGCTCGACACGGCGGCCGCCACCTGCGAGCGCTGCACCGGCGAGAAGGTCGCGAGGATGTCCGGCAGCTGCGCCTGGGCTGCAGTCCGGTCGAATGCCGTCCCGAGCCCGTACGCGGCGGTCACGGCGGCGCCGAGCATCGCACCCGCAGCGGCGATTCCGCCCGCTGCGAGCAGCACGCGCCCCCGCCGAACCCGCAGCCGCGCAAGCGCGTACGCCAGGACAGCCCTCACCGCAAGCGCCCTCCCTCGAGCCGGAGGACGCGGTCCGCCCGGCGCGTCGCCTCGCGCTCGTGCGTGACGAGCAGGACCGCCCGGCCCTCGTCCGCGATCGAGCGCAGGAGGTCGAGCACGGTCCGGCCGGACTCGGCGTCGAGGTTGCCGGTGGGCTCGTCCGCGAGCACGAGCTGCGGGTCGTTGACGAGCGCCCGCGCGATCGCGAGGCGCTGCTGCTCGCCGCCCGAGAGCACTGCAGGCAACCGCTCAGCGGCGCTGCCTAGCCCCAGCCGCTCGACGAGCGCAAGTCCACGCTGCCGCGACGGCCGCCGCCCGTTCAGCCGGGCGGGCAGCAGGACGTTCTCCAGCCCGGTCAGCTCCGGCAGCAGGTGAAACGACTGGAAGACGAAGCCCACCCGGTCGCGCCGGACCGGCGCCAGCTCCCGCTCCGAGGCCTGCTCGAGCCGGATCCCACACAGCTCGACCGAGCCCGAGTCGACGCGGTCGAGCGCGCCGATCACGTTCAGGAGCGTCGACTTGCCCGAGCCCGACCGGCCCGTGACGGCGACGAGCTCGCCGGGGTGCAGGTCGAGATCGAGCCCGTCGAGGATGCGGACCGCCGCGCGCCCCTGTCCATAGACCTTGACGAGCCCGCGCGCGCGAACGACGACCGCCACGACAAGCAGAGTGCCAGTAAGGGGTTAGCGGCGGCCTATGGAGAGCTTGA
>DATDFL010000269.1:0-6002 GCA_036522595.1 Gaiellaceae bacterium | reverse complement strand
GCGCAGCTGTGCGTGCGCCTGTGCCAGGGCTGCCGCGACCGTTCCCTCGCTGACCTCGCAGGCCGCCGCGATCTCGGCGTACGAGAAGTCTCCGAAGTACCGGAGGAAGACGATCAGCCGGCGGCGTGGGGGCAGCGTGCGGAGAGCGGCCGCAAGCTCGGGGTCGCGCTCGGGCTCGAGCAGCTGCGGGTCGAGCGAGGCCGGCGGCGGCCCAATCCGTCGGCGCTGCTCCAGCGCGACGCGAAACGCGATCTTCCAGACGTACGCGGCCAGGTGCGCCTCGCTCCGCTCGCGCGCCGGTGCGGCGAGCGCGCGGGCGAATGCCTCCTGCACCGCGTCCCGGGCCGACTCGCGGCTCCCGGTGACCGTCGCGAGGGCGTTGCGAAACGAGACGTACCGTGTCTCGTACAGGGCCTCGAGCTCTCTCGCCGCGCCGTCCATGGCTACCGGTGAGAGGCGCGAGGGCCCGAAAACCTTTAGCTCACGTGCCGACGACCTGGACGATCCAGCGCCGGTCGCGCTCACGGTCGAGCTCCAGGAACATCACGCGCTGCCACGTCCCGAGGCAGAGCTCGCCGTCGCGCACGGGGATCGATTCGCCAGCGGTCCCGAGCAGCATCGCCATGCAGTGCGAGTGCCCGTTGCCGAAGTCCATGTCCTCGGGGCAGATGTTCTCGGTGCGGCGGTCCCAGTCGTCGTGGGCGTAGTAGGTCTCGCTCGGCACGAGCCGCTTGAGCAGGTTCGCGAAATCCTCGAGAAAGCCGCTCTCGAACTCGTTCACGCGCACGCAGCACGTCGTGTGGGGCGAGTAGACGCAGGCGATCCCGTCGATGACGCCGCTCTCCCTGACCGCCTCGCTCACCTCTTCCGTGATGTCACGGACGGACAGACCGCCGGTCGTTCGAAGCTGTCGCTCGTGCTGGAAGACCTTCACCGTACGCTCACCCTCCTTCGTGGACGGCCGCGGGAGTGCGGGCAGCGCCTATTGTGAGGGTTCTTGCCCCGCGCGTCGAGTCGAACCGATGCAATCCGACCAGACGGAAGCCGCGTACCACCCCTCAACACGAAAGGGAGGTTCGTCATGCACCGTGGGCTCATCGGCCGGGTCCTCGTTGCACTCGCAGTACTGGTGGTCGGCGTCGCCATCATCGCCAAGGCACCGATCGGCACTGGCACCAAGCCGAAGGTGAAGGGCGTCGCCATCATCGCCAAGGCAAGCTGAACGAAAGTCGCTCGGTGGTCGGCGTTACGCTAAAACGTCGACTACCGGGCCCGTAGCTCAGCTGGTCAGAGCAGCGGACTCATAATCCGTTGGTCCCTGGTTCGAATCCAGGCGGGCCCATTAGCGGGAACCCTCGAGCGAATGTTTCTCCTCGCGCCTGCATCTGGCGTACAGGTATGCGCGCCGAAGACGTTTTCCGCAGCGTCAACGACCGGATCGCCGAGAAGGGATCCCAGCTCGGCTGGCGCTTCCCGGGGCCGTTCCTGTGTGAGTGTCCCGACATGCGCTGCTTCGCCCGGCTCGAGCTGACCCTCGAGGCGTACGCAGAGCTTCGGTCGCACCCTCGCCGCTATCTGACCGTGGCCGGGCACGAGATCGCCGATGCGGTCGTGATCGAGCAGAACGAGCAGTTCGCGCTTGCCGAGAAGCTCTACGGTGCCGGCGCGCCCTTCGACTCCCAGTAGCGGTTCAGCGCGCCTTGCACCTGGACGAACCAGATCAGCGGTCCGAGGATCGGAAGCAGGAACCAGAGGCCGTAGATCCCACTCACCGGGCTCTTGCCGCCGTCCAGCTCCTCGTACATGTACCGCACCTCGGACGGGACGACGAAGAAGGTCACCGGCGAGATGACGATGAAGATCACGAGGCCGACCACGCCGCCGACGCCGTTGCGCGAGTAGCGCTTGATCTCCTCGTGCGTCTTGTAGACCCAGTAGAAGCCGTAGATCGAGAGGGTCAGGACGAACCAGAGGATCGAGAGGCCGATCGAGCGCGTCTCGCCGACCGCGCCGCGCTGGGCACCGGCAGCCGTCGCCGTCATGCGCCGGACCCTACTCCGTTGCCGAAGTTCACGCTCTTTCCGAGGATCTTCGGTCGCGTACCCCTTTCGAGTGATCCACGGTGCCACCCGAAGGGCGTAGAGTCGCCTCGGCGTCGAACGGCCGGCGTCTGCGGGTCATCCGAACGTTTTCCACAATGTCCACAAGGGGTGGGGATTGATTTCTGGACCGGGCAACCAGCCCGAATCTCAGCGCGCAGGCCAGCCTGAGCCGCCTGGCGAGTTCGTCTCCGAGGCACTCCGCGCCGACTGCAGGCGCTTCCTGGACGAGCTGCGCACGCAGCTGCACCGGCGAGGCGAATCCGAGCACCCCGCCGGTTGGGTGCCTGCCGAAAGGACGCCGGGCCGAGGCAACGCGCCCCGGCCCGGTTGAGCACTTAACGGTCTAGAGGATCCCCTGGGCCTCGAAGGCCTGCTGGACGAGGTCGGCGTCGTCCCCGTACAGCTGCCGCGCAGCCGCGACCGTCGCGTTCGCGAGGTCGGGCATCGAGCCGCCCGGGAAGTCGAACGAGCCCTGCAGGATGATCGTGTCGGCCTCGTCGTGGCCGAGCGCCTGGCGGATTCTCCAGAGCGCGTGCGACCAGATCTGCCCGTCGTGGTGCACCTCGCCGCTCAGGTCGTCCGGGTACTGCAGGTCCTCGTCGACGCGCCGCAGGCAGTGCGGCACCTCGCTCGTGTACGAGGTCGAGTCCCAGTCCGCCACGCACGGGAGCGGCTCGAGCTCCGGCACCCCGAGGTCCTGCGCGACCACGTCGGAGACCGTCACGGCCCAGTAGTCGCCGAAGCCCTCGCTGATTGCGCCCGCTTCCTCGGAGGCGAAGCTGAAGTTCTGCGAGAAGTGGATCGCGTGGCCGTACTCGTGGAGGATCACTTCGGCGTCCTCCGCGTCGTCGACGCCGCCCTTGCCGAAGCGGAGCTCGTTCTTCGGATGGTCGGTCGCGAACGAGTTGTCGACGCCGTACTGGTTGATCCGCACGCGCTGCGGGCGGTTGTCGATCGCTCGCAGCGTCACGCCGAAGCCGAGGTGGTGGATGTACCTCTGCGCTTGCGTGATCCAGTAGTACGCCATAACCTGCTCGAACTCGTCCTGGTGCCGCGTGTAGCGGAACGTGTTCGTGGACGAGTGGGCGAGATTGCCGGTCGAGCTGTAGACGTCGGCGTAGTCGCCGCGCAGGTAGCCGCTGCCGTCGAGATTCGTCAGCGTGACGTCGTGGTAGGCGGCCGCCGGAACGGCCGCGTCGGAGTCCTTCTGGTCGGTGAGCGACTCGATGCCGAGGCTCTGCACCGGGTTCGAGACGAACACCGATCCAACTCCGGTTCGGCCCGCATTCGGCCGCGCCGCCGTGGCGACGGTCACGAGAAAGACGCCCACGGCGATCGCGATGCCGAGGGCCAGAATGCCGCTTTTCACACCTACCTCCCCCTGAAATTGAAGACCCGGAGCCGGCAGCTTATATCGGTTTCGATGCGTCGGCTTGACCGGAGTCGCCGAGAGGCGTACCTTCGAGGCAGGATCGGCACGGGAGGGAAAGTGCTCGTACATGAGTCTCGTGCTGCGGCTGGGGGAGCTCGCCGACCGTGAGCGCCGTGCGGGTGGGTGCCTACTCGCTGGAGGTCGCCACCCTCGGCGGGTCGTTCGCGCAGTTCGAGCCGGAGCCGGAGAGCCAGAACGCGCAGGCGCTCGAGGCGGCGCTGGAGGAAGAGGCGGGCAAGCCGCCGGCGGCGATCGTCGCGTTCGAGCAGCTCGAGGAGACCGCCGAGGACGTCACCGGCAGGGTCGAGCAGGCCGACAAGCTCCTCCGCACCGCGGCTGCGGGCGACCTCCTCCAGCTCGGCAACGTCACCGGCGAGGTCGACGCGCTACTCGACCTGTTCTCACGGCTCGACCGGGCCGGACGGTTCGAGGAGGAGCTGAAGCTGATGCGGTCGCTGAACGGCGTGCTCGCGCTGACGCTCCGCTGGCTCGATCTGATCCAGTCGCTGCGGTCGCTGCTGCGGTCGGCAAAGGCGGCGAACCACGCGGCCGGGCAGGCGTACGCGCATCACGAGCTCGGCTCGCTGAATCTCTGCGCGGGCCGAACCGAGGCGGCCGAGCGTCATCTCCACGAGGCCTTCCGCCTCCAGAGCCAGATCGGCGACCTGACGGGCCAGTGCGCGACGCGGCACAACCTCGACTCGGCGCGCCGCGACGCCATGTACAGACCCCCTCCGCCCTCGAGGCGGCTCCTGCGTTCGGCAGCGATCGCTGCCGGGTTCGTCCTGCTCGGCGGCGGAGGCGGCTCGGCGATCGCGCTCTCGATTCACCGGACGCACCATCGGACCCCGGCCGGGACACCCGTCGCGAGGGTGAGCGTCGCGGTGGATGGGGCGGGCACGGGCTTCGTCCGTGGCGACGGCGTGAATTGCCCGGCGGACTGCGCGACGCTGGTCGACCAGGGCGCCCGGCTGAGGCTCAGGGCGATTGCGAGGCCCGGCTCCGCATTCGCGGCCTGGAAGGGCGCCAACTGCGCAAATGCCGACTGCCCACTGCGGGTCGGGCGCGACCGGACCGTGCGCGCCGTCTTCACGCGTCGCGCGAGCGACACCCAGGCGCCGACGACGCCGACCGGCCTGAGCGCCAAGTCGGCCGGCGCCAGCGAGATCGATCTCACGTGGTCGCCCTCCACCGACAACGTCGCGGTCACGGGCTACGTGATCTACCGAGACGGCTCGAAGCTGACGGCGGTCACCGGCACGGAGACGCGCTTCCGAGACACGAGTGTGGCGGCGTCGACCGCCTACGCCTACCGTGTCCAGGCGATCGACGCCGCGGGGAATCGCTCGGCGCAGTCGAGCGAAGCCAGGGCGAAGACGAGTGCCGCCGCCGACAAGGAGCCGCCGACGGCGCCTACGGGCCTGCAGGCCACCGCGGTGAGCACGAGCGAGATCGACCTCTCGTGGACCGCATCGACCGACAACGTCGCCGTCACCGAGTACGTCGTCTACCGCAACGGCGCCGAGATCGCACATGTCTCCGGCGCGACCACGACCTACCAGGACCCGAAGCTCACTGAGTCGACCACCTACACGTACACGGTCAAGGCGCTCGACGGCGCGGGAAACATGTCCGGAACCTCCGCCTCCGCCACGGCGACGACGCAGTCGAACGTGATCCAGTAGCCGCCTAGCGTGAGGCGGGAATCAGAAAGACCGTCTTCGAGCCGGTGTCGAAGGACGGCTCGGCGCATGGGCGACTCGTGCTGAACGTTCCTCCGGCCACCTTGATCTGCCAGTCCCCGTAGCCCCGCGCGTCGAGCTGTCGGCG
Organism: Gaiellaceae bacterium; assembly: GCA_036522595.1. Classification (GTDB taxonomy): domain Bacteria; phylum Actinomycetota; class Thermoleophilia; order Gaiellales; family Gaiellaceae; genus AC-32. The sequence continues at coordinate 638 of DATDFL010000269.1, read as the reverse complement.
CACGAAGCTCTCGGCTGCGGGCCGGCCGACGCACTGGGACCCTCGTCTCGAGGAGCCGCTCGCCGGCTCGCCCAGGCGCGCGACGATTGCGTTGCGAAGGGCGGCGAAGCGCCTCGCCTCGATTGCGTAGCTCGCCGGGAGCGGCGCCAGGCCCAGCGCGGCACACGCGTTGCGGCCCGGGAAAACGCCGATCGCGCCCGTCTGCAGGACGCAGGCCTGAAGCTGCTTCGGAACGTCCTTCCCGAGCGCGCCTTGCTGCCAGATCTCGGTGCAGATCGCGACCGGGTCGCGCCCGTCCGCGTCGACGATCGCGGTGTTCGCCCTGAGCGAGGCGCGGTCGAAGCAGCCGACGCTCTCGAGGTGCGTCGGGTTACGGGTCAGCTTGTAGGTCGTGAACGCCGTCGCGGCGAGGAGGATCAGGATCGCGGGTACGAGAGCGATCACGAGCCGCCTCCTGCGCTGCCGCCGGGGAGCGAGCTCGTCGGCCAGGTGATCCCGCAGCAGCTCGATCCACGTCGCCGGCAGCTCCCGTCGCTCTGGAATTCGCAGCTTCTCCGTCATGTCGTCTCCTCGGTCGCGAAGCGTTCGTCCCATTCGTGTCCGGGGTTGGAGCTGAGTTCCCGCAGGCGAGCACGTGC
>DATDFL010000268.1:0-3399 GCA_036522595.1 Gaiellaceae bacterium | reverse complement strand
CATCCCGACGGAGCGCGGCAAGCGCGTGGGCCTGATCGTCGGCCTCTCCGGCACCGGCAAGACGACGACCACGTTCACACGCCAGAACGGCTCGCTACCGGTGCAGGACGACTTCGTCGCGTGGATGCCGAACGGCCGCGTCTACGCGACCGAGAATGGCTGCTTCGCGAAGACCTTTGGCCTCAACCCCGAGGACGAGCCGACGATCTACGGCGCGGTCACGCAGCCGGACTCGTACCTCGAGAACGTCTCCCAGCACGGCGACGAGGTCGACTTCTACGACACGAACTACACCTCGAACGGCCGCGCGACCTTCCCGTTCTCGGTGATCGAGTCCGCCGCGGGCGACGAGATCGACGAGGCGCACTTCCTCCTGATCCTGAACAAGAACGAGAACATCGTCCCGGCGGTCGCGAAGCTCGAAGGGCCGCAGGCGGCGGCCTTCTTCATGCTCGGCGAGACGACCGGCACGAGCGCGGGCGGCGCCGACGAGGCCGGCAAGTTCCTCCGCGTGCCCGGGACGAACCCGTTCTTCCCGATGCCGCACGACCTGCAGGGCAACCGCTTCCTGGAGCTCCTCGCGGAGCACCCGCTCGAGGTCTACGTGATGAACACCGGCCGCGTCGGCGGGCCCGAGGACGACGAGCGCTCGCGCAAGGTGCGCATCAAGCACTCATCCGCGGTCGTAAAGGGCATCGCGGAGGGCACGATCGACTGGGAGCGCGACCCGGACTTCGGCTACCTCGTCGCCTCTTCTGTGCCGGGGATCGACGACGCCGAGATCCTGCAGCCGCGGCGCCTCTACTCCGAGCAGGGCCGCGATGACGAGTACCGCGCGCTGGTGGAGCGCTTCAAGGCCGAGCGCGTCGAGTTCCTCGAGAAGTTCCCGAGCCTCAGCGAAGAGATCATCGCCGCCGTCGCCTAGGCGTTTTCGACCGCGAAGAGCCGCCACTCCCCTGGGACGCCCTTCAGCTCGAACGCCCCGCGGTCGCTGAACTCGATCCCCGCGCCCGCGACGAGATCCTTCACCGTCGAGGAGACCAGCACCTCGCCGGGGCCGGCCTCGCTCGCAACGCGGGCGCCGATGTGGACGGCGATTCCGCCCACCTTCCCTTCCATCACCTCGCACTCGCCGGTGTGCAGGCCCGCGCGAATCTCGATGCCCAGGCGGCTGACCTCCTCCGAGATGCGCCTGGCGCAGCGGATCGCGCGCGCCGGCCCGTCGAAGCTTGCGAAGAACCCGTCGCCGGCGGTGTCGAGCTCACGCCCGCGTCCGCGCGCGAGCTCTCGGCGGATCAGGCCGTGGTGCTCCGACAGGAGCTTCCGCCAGCCGCGGTCTCCCAGCTCGGCGGCCTTGGCCGTCGAGCCCACGATGTCGGTGAAAAGCACGGTCGACAGAACGCGGTCTGGCTCCGACTCCTCGTGCACGTGCGCGTCCCAGCTCTCGCGGAGGAACTGCTCGATCTCGCTGAGGACAGCCGGCGCGTTCCCTGCGGACATGGCGTGTTCGACGCCCGGAAACTCGATGTGCCGGGCTTGGGGGATGTGCTCGGCGAGGTATTTCGAGCCACCGACGATGCGCGGGCCGTCGCCGGTCCGATTCATGACGAGCGTCGGGACGCGAATCGCGCCGAGGATCCCACGGACGTCCATTTCTCGGTTCATGAGCGCAAGTGCCTTTGCGGCGCCGGGGCTGGCGCCCTGCCGAATCACGGTCGCGAGCGCCTCTCGCTCGGCTTCGCTGGAGCTCGGCGCCATTGCGTCGGCAGTCTCTCGCGCGTCCTGCGGCGTTCCCCAGCGCGAGTACTCGCCGAGGATCGCCTTGAACTCGTCGTCCGATGCCGCCCACGGATAGTCGGGTGCGGGTCGTTGGCTCGCGTAGCTCCCGAACAGCACGAGCGCCCAGCACCGATCGGGATACGTCGCCGCGAAGAGCGTGCTCATGGGCCCGCCCTCAGAGGCGCCGAGGATCGCGGCCTTCTCGGAACCTGCGGCGTCCATCACGGCGCGGACGTCGTCCATCCGCGTCTCGAGCGTCGGCAGCCCTTCGACCCGGTCGGACATTCCCGTGCCTCGCTTGTCGAAGCGGATCAGCCGTGAGAACGACGACAGCCGCTCGATGAGCTTTACCGTTGACGGCACCTGCCAGGCAAGCTCGACGTGTGAGACGAACGGCGGAACGAAGACCAGGTCGAACGGGCCCTCGCCCGTGACCTGGTACGCGATGTGCACGTCCCCGCTGCGCGCGTAACGCGTCTCTGCCTGTTCCACCGGCTCACGCTAACCCGTTTGCGCGGGAATCGCGAGGCTCCCGGCGAACCCCCATCCGTGGAAGCGATTGAACGGTTCCTCGCGAGCCCGGCGCTGTCGGATTCGACGCGACGCGCCTACGGCGTGGATGTGCGCGAGTTTGCACGCTGGCTCGAGCGCCGCGGGACCCGGCTCGAGGACGTGGACGTTCGCGTGCTTGCGGACTACGCGGCGGAGCTCGGACGCGCCCGGCCTCGCAAGCTCGCGCCGACGACGATCGGCCGAAAGCTCGCTGCCGTGAGGGCGTTGCTGCGCCATGCGCTCGGGCCTGAACGCGTGCCGGATGCCTCCTTCGCGCCTCGCCGTCCCCGACGCCTGCCGGACGCTCCGCGACCGGAGGAAGTCGACGGCGAGCTCGACGCGCTGGACGGCTCGTCGCCGCTGGCCGTCAGGAACCGCGCCATGGTGGAACTCGTCTACTCCGCCGGGCTGCGCTCGCAGGAAGCGGTCGACCTCGACCTCGCTGACGTTGACTTCGAGCAGGAGCTCGTCCACGTCCGCGGCAAGGGCGACAAGGAACGCGTAGTGCCGCTGGGCGAGCAAGCCGCTCATCGACTTGCGGTCTACCTTCGCGAGGCGCGGCCCGAGCTCGCGCGGGGCGCGAACAACGCGCTGTTCTTGTCGGCTCGCGGCCGGCGGCTCGACACGAGCACGCTCCGACGCCTCCTGCCCCACCCGCACCGGCTGCGCCACGCCTTCGCGACGCACCTACTCGAGGGCGGCGCCGACCTGCGGACGATCCAGGAGTTGCTCGGACACAGCTCGCTCTCGACGACGCAGATGTACAGCCACGTCGACGCCCGCCGGCTGCGCAAGGTCTACGACCGGTCGCATCCGCGTTCCTGAAGGTTCACGCGCGAGTGCCGGGTGCCCACCACTCCCGCCCTCCGACAGGCTACGCGCGGACGCGTCACGTGTCTGTCACGACTTCGTGCCGCAAGCGTGACTTCGTCCCCGCACGCTGTGGAAACAGTGACAGTCACAGTGACTGTCACTGTTCGCTGACGGACGCCCGGTTAAGGGTTCGACTTCCGAGCGTGGACGCGCGCCTGATCCCGCAGCCGTTCCCCCGCAACCTCCAGATGCCCG
>DATDFL010000267.1:0-2569 GCA_036522595.1 Gaiellaceae bacterium | reverse complement strand
GGCTCGCGGAGGTCGAGGCGGAGGCGCTGACCGCCGGGCTCCGCACCCGGCGAACGGGGACGAGCGTCTCGATCCTCGGCATCGACGGCGGCGGAAACCTTCCCGAAGGTGAGCGGCGGCCCTCGAACCTCGAAGACGTCTTCGTCCTGCTGACCGGAGAGCAGATCGAGTGAGCGCGGTCGTGGAGCGGCGGGAGCGGCTCGGCCGCCTCGAGCGCAGCGCGCTCACGGGCGTGCTCGTCCGCGAGGTCGTCAACTTCTCGTCGTACTGGCGCTCGACGACGTTCTCGTCGACGGTCGAGCCGACGATCTACCTGCTCGCGTTCGGGTTCGGCTTCGGGTCGCTCGTCAGCCGGATCGGCGGCTACCGCTACGTCGAGTTCGTCGGCACGGGCACGGTCGCGACCGCGGTGCTGTTCTCGTCCGCATTCCCGGCGATGTTCGGCACGTTCGTCAAGTACAAGTTCCAGCGCACCTACGACGCGATCCTCGCGGCGCCGGTCGACACCGAGGAGCTCGTCACCGCCGAGGCGCTCTGGATCGCAACGCGCGCCGGTGTCTACGGCTGCGTCCCGATGCTCGTCGCGATGGCCTTCGGGCTCGACCCTTCCTGGGGGATGCTGACCGTGCCGTTCATCGCGTGGCTCGCGGGGTTCGGCTGGGCGTGCTTCGGGATCATGGTCGCCGGCTTCGCGTCGTCGTTCGAGAACTTCAACTACATCGTCAGCGCGGTGCTGACGCCGCTCTTCCTCGTGGCCGGCACGTTCTTCCCGCTGAGCCGCCTGCCGCAGTGGGCCCAGGACCTCGCGCAGGTCAACCCGCTGCACCAGTGCGTCGAGCTCGTCCGCCACGCTGTGTTCGGGTACGACGGCTGGACCGACCTGCTGCGCGTGGGTGTGCTGATCGTGTTCGGGCTCGTTCTCTGGCGGATCGCGATCCATGCCATGGAGCGGAAGCTGATCGACTAGATTGAGGGAGCCGCAGTGGACTACTTCTTGAAGATCGACGGCATCCAGGGCGAGAGCCAGGACGCCAAGCACAAGGGCGAGATCGAGCTCGTCTCCTTCGGCTGGGGAGTCGACGTCGCGAGGGGAGCCGGAGAAGGCGGCGGCGGCTCGGGCCGGCCGCGCTTCGAGCCGTTCCACTTCACGATGCTCACGAACAAGGCCTCGCCGCAGCTCTTCCTGTCGTGCGTGACCGGGAAGCACCTCAAGGAGGCGACCCTGAGCGTGCGCCGCGCCGGCAAGCAGTCGCTCGAGTACCTGAAGATCAAGTTCACCGAGGTATTCGTGACCTCGCTACACGAGGAAGCGGGCCCCGAGGCGCCGACCGAGCTGATCGCGTTCGACTTCGGACGGATCGAGATCGAGTACAGCACGCAGCGTGGCGGGACCGAGCGGGCCGGCTGGGACGTCAAGAAGAACGTCAAGATCTGAGCTCGACCTAGGCGCCTGCGCCTCGCTGCGGGCGCGGCTCCTCGAGGCGGGGTACACGACCGAGCGGATCGAAGAGACCCTCGGGGCCGGGCGGATCTCGTTCGGCGCGGCGGATCTCGCAGTGCACGAGCGCCGGCTCCAGCCGGGTGAGCCGTTCAGCACCGCCGTCCGGCTGTTCCTCCTGGGCGCGGAGGTGGCCGCTGCAGACGCGGCAGCCTTCGAAGCCGACGAGCTGCTCGAGGCCTCCGGCAGCGACGTCCGCGCGACGGTCAAGCTCGTCCCGCACGGAGACCTGCTGCTGGCCTCCGATCGGGACGACGGCAGCGCCGACGCGAACTGGGTGGCGGGCATCCATCCGCCTTCCGTGACGCTGGCGAAGCTCACCGTCCGCGAGCCGATCGCACGGGCTCTGGATACGGGCACCGGCAACGGCATCCAGGCGCTGCTCGCCTCCCGCCACGCGGATGCGGTTGTCGCGACCGACGTCAACCCGCGCGCGCTGGACTTCGCGCGGCTGAACGCGTCGCTCAACGCCGTCGAGAACCTCGAGCTCCGGGAGGGCAGCTACTTCGAGCCGGTCGAGGGTGAGCGCTTCGACCTCCTCACCTGCAACCCGCCCTACGTGATCTCGCCGGAGAACAGGTACGCCTATCGCGACAGCGGCCTCCCGGGCGACACGGTCTCGCGCATGGTCGTCGAGCAGGCGCCGACGCTTCTGGAGGATGGCGGCTTCGCGCACATCCTTTTCAGCTGGGCACATCCGCCGGGCGACTGGTGGGGGCCGCTCGAGCCCTGGGTCGAGGGTCGCGGCTGCGACGCCTGGCTGCTCTACTTCGGCAGCGACGATCCGGTCACGCACGCGTCCGAGTGGCTCAGGCCGGTCGCCCGGGACCAGCCGGAGGAGTTCGCGGGCCGGCTCGACGAGTGGCTCGACTACCTGCGCGGCCTCGGGATCGAGGCGATCGGGCACGGCGCGGTGATCCTGCGGCGGCGCTCCGGCGGCCGGAACTGGCTTCGGCGCGACCGCGTCAACCTGGAGCGCCTCGAGCAAGCCTCGGAGCACATCCTCCGCGTCTTCCGCACGCAGGACTACCTGGAGTCGCTCGACGACGACCGCGAGCTGCTCGACGGGAC
>DATDFL010000266.1:0-4921 GCA_036522595.1 Gaiellaceae bacterium | reverse complement strand
CAGGAGGGCGCGGCGATCGGCGACGAGGTCACCCTCGGGGCTCAGAGCGCCGTCTTCCCGGGAGTTCGCATCTATCCGTACAAGGAGGTCGAGACCGGCGCGCAGATCCATGAGAGCCTGATCTGGGAGTCACGCGCCTCGTCGCAGCTATTCGGCGCCGACGGCGTCTCGGGCCTGGTCAACGTCGACCTGACGCCCGAGACCGCGGTTCGCCTGGCCGCAGCGCTCGGCACGGCCCTGAAGCGCGGTGCCCGCGTGGTCGCGAGCCGCGAATCGCCCGCAGCCTGCCGGTTGATCAAGCGCGCGATGATCTCCGGGCTCAACTCGACCGGGGTCGACGTCGCCGACTTGCGGGTGCTCCCGTCGGCGGTCAGCCGCCACCTGCTGAAGACGCACGGCTACGACGCAGGCCTCCATGTCGGGGTCAGCTACGCCGACCCGGAGATGCTCCAGATCCGCTTCTACGAGCAGCCGGGGATCCAACTCACCTCGGGCCTGCAGAAGGAGGTCGAGAAGCACTTCACCCGCCACGAACTGCGGCGCGCGGCCTTCAACGCGGTCGGGCGCGTGACCTACCCGGCCCGCGTCAGCGAGAGCTACGCGCAAGATCTCCTCTCCGCGCTGGACAAGGACGCGATCCAGGGGCGGCGCTTCCGGATCGTCGTCGACTACGGGTACTCCGCCACGTCGTTCGTCCTGCCGCTCGTGCTCGGGCCGCTCGGCGTCGAGGCGGTCAGCGCGCACGGTTTCTCGCAGGAGGGAACGCAGGGAATCCCCTCGCTGCGTGAGTCGGTCGGCCAGGCGAAGCGCCTCGTCAACGCGATTGGCGCGGACCTCGGCGTCGCGTTCGACCGGGCCGGCGAGCGGCTCTTCCTGATCGACGAGCAGGCCCGTGAGATTCCGGTCGAGCAGGCGCTGCTGCTCTTCCTGCGCCTGATGGGCACGAACGGCCGCCGCGGCAAGCTCGCGTTCCCGGTCACGGTCACGAGCCGGGTCGAGGAGATGGTCAAGGGCAGCAAGCTCGAGGTGATCCGGACGCCTGCCTCGCTGGCGGAGCTGACGAAGGCGGCGGCCGAGGACGGCGTCATCTTCGCGGGCGCCGTCGGCGGCGGCTACGTCTTCCCGGAGTTCATGCCCGCTTACGACGCGGTCGCGAGCCTCTGCAAGCTCCTCGAGCTGCTCGCGCCGATGGACAGGCCCCTTTCGGAGCTCGTCTCGGAGCTTCCTGCGAGCACGCTCGTCCACCGGCAGCTGCCGTGCCCCTGGTCGCTGAAGGGCACGGTGATGCGCGTGCTCACCGAGCGGCTACGCGACCGCAAGCTCGATCTCCTCGACGGGATCAAGGTGATCGAGAAAGACGGCTGGGCGCAGGTGCTGCCCGACCCGGACGAGCCGGTTGTCCACATCTACGCGGAAGGGAAGACCCGCGAGCGCTCCACGGAGCTCGAGGCCGAGCTGCGCGGGCTCGTAGAAGGGATCATGCAAGCCGGAGGGGCAGAAGCCGGAGTCTCAAGCTGAGGTTGACCCTTCTGGCCGCATCGGCGTAGACTAGGAACGCCCGCTCCTCCGACGAAAGGACCTCTGTGGAAGCGTTTCCCGACCTTGCCTCGCTCTCGGACGACGATCTCAAGCAGCTGATCGACGACCTGACCCAGGAGGAGCACGAGGTTTCGTACCGGCGGCGGATCCTGCACGGCAAGATCGACCTGCTGCGCGCCGAGCTCCAGGCCCGGCTGCGCGAGACGGGGGGCAAGAGCGTGCTCGAGCAGGTGGACGTCGACCGCCTCGCGGCGATCCTCGCCGGCAAGGCAGCCCCTACGGCAGAGGAATGAGCCACGTCTACTGCCCTGAGTGCGGCTTCCAGAACCCGGAGGCCGCCAACTACTGCTCCCGCTGCGGCGCGCTGCTCGTCAAGGACGAGCCGGGCTCGGAGACGACGATGAGCTACACGCCCGACGAGGTGGGCGACGCGGCCGAGGGGGCGGTGTCGCTGGAGGATCTCGGCGCGGAGGGTCCTGCGCTCGTGGTCCGCTCGGGCGGCGGCCGCGCGGGCGAGCATTTCGTGCCACAGGGCGAGCGCACGACGATCGGCCGCTCGCCGGACTGCGAGATCTTCCTCGACGACGTCACCGTCTCCCGCAAGCACGCGGTCTTGCTCCAGAAGGACGACGGCCATTACATCGAGGACCAGGGAAGCCTCAATGGCACGTTCCGGAACCGGAAGCGGATCGAGTCGTCCGAGAAGCTCGAGAACGGCGACGAGCTCCAGATCGGCAAGTACAAGCTGACCTTCCTGGAGAACTAGTGAGCACGGCGCAGGCAGAACGGCAGGAACGGACGCGGCTGCTCACAATCGGCGCGGTCTGCCGCAGCCTGCAGGCCGAGTTCCCGGACATCTCGATCTCGAAGATCCGCTACCTCGAGGACCAGGGCCTGCTCGCGCCGCGCCGCACGCAGAGCGGCTACCGGCTCTTCGGCGAGGACGACGTCGAGCGGCTGGAGACGATCCTGCGCCTGCAGCGCGACGAGTTCCTGCCGCTGCGCGTCATCCGCCAGGAGCTGGCCTCCGGAAAGGAGCGCCGTCGCAGGCAATCCTCGCGGCGCATCACCGAGCAGGACGACGAGCTCGACCTCGGCGGCCTCTGCGAGCGCGCGGCGATCACGCCCGAGCTCGCGCGGGAGCTGGAGGACTACGGGCTGATCCAGCCCCGACGCGAGGGCAGCGACAAGCGCTACCCGGTCGGCGACGTCGACATCGCGGTCGCCTGCGCGAAGCTCTCACGCTACGGAATCTCGGCGCGGCACCTCCGCGCCTTTCGCACCGCCGCCGATCGCGAGGCCGGGCTCCTGAACCAGCTCGTCGCGCCGGCGCTTCGCTCTCGCAATCCCGAGCGGCGGGATCAGGGGATCCAGGAGCTGCAGCTGCTGGCGGAGCTCGCCCAGGAGCTCTCGCAGCTGCTGTTCTGGCGCGATCTGAGACAGTTCGCCGCCGGATGAACCTGGCAGAGAAGATCCGCGACGTCCCGGACTTCCCCGAGCCCGGGATCGTCTTCAAGGACATCATGCCGCTGCTGGCCGACCCGGCCATGCTGCACGAGGCGGTCGACCAGCTCACCGAGTGGATTGAGCCCCGCAAGCCCGACCTCATCCTCGGCGCAGAGGCGCGCGGGTTCATCCTCGGCGCGGCGGTGGCCTACAAGCTCGGTTGCGGGTTCATCGCGGCGAGAAGGCCGGGGAAGCTGCCCTGGAAGACCGTGAGCGCCACGTACGCGCTCGAGTACGGCGAAAACACCCTCGAGCTCCATGCCGATGCGATTACGGACGGAGCGCGCGTCCTGGTCCACGACGACCTGCTGGCCACCGGGGGCACGGCAGCCGCGATCTGCGATCTCGTGGAGCAGCTCGGCGGCAAGATCGTGGGCCTCGCGTTCGCGATCGAGCTCGAGTTCCTCGAGGGCCGCAAGCACCTCGAGCAGTACGACGTGCACTCGCTGATCACGTATTAGTCGTTTAGACCCCGTCCGGCCGGCCGATTAATAAGAGGCCATGTACGACGTGTTCACGACCCGGTACGAGTTCTCGTGCCCGGAGCGGGGGGAGGCGCGCGTGGCGCTCTCCTCGTTCCGCCGCATCGAGCAGCTTCCAGGAGCGACGCACCCGGCGGTCTACGAGGTCGCGTTCGACTGCGGCTGCGGGGGCCGGCACCCGGGCCTGGTGACGCACGACGAGCTCGACTGGGCGCCGCTCGGACTGGGGGAGGGCGTCTTCCTGAACCTGATGACCGCGAAGCTCGACCCGCTCGAGGACGAGCTCGCCGATCTAGCCGCGCGGCGGATCCAGGCCGGGGAGTGGCCGTGGAGCTTCTTCTGCTACCCGGAGGAGCGGCCCCGCCCGATCTTCCCGTCGTCGTTCTTCCTGCTGGCGCCGGCCGACGATCGCAGCAGCGTGGGGATCGCCGTCCGCTGTCCCGTCTGCGGAAGCGTCTCTGTGAACCTGGTGTCCGCCGAGCACGTCGACCTGCCGTTCCACAATGACGCCGAGGTGGGCGTCGTGGAGCACGTCTTCCCGGCAGATGCAGGACGCGTCGTCGACGAGTTCACGAACGAGCTCTACTCGGGGCGCTTCGATTCGCGCCGCCTGAGCCTCTAGGTTCAGTTTCTCTACAGGGGGTACAGGGCCACCGGAGGTGGTGACATGTACAACATGACACGTGGGATGGTGACGCTCCTCGGAGCCGCCGTCGCCGGCCTGCTCGTCTGGTTTGCGACGCAGGTCAATGACACGACCACGGGCGGCTACTGGGCCGTCTACGGACTCATCGCAGGCGCAGGCCTGGTCATGGCCCTCTCCCAGCTGCTCGGCGGCTGGACGAAGGGGCGGATGCCACGCCTCGCGATCAACGTCTTCCTGTTCGCGTTCATCCCGACCCTGATCGCCGCGGGCTGGGTCGTCGTTGCGCACCAGCCGCACCCGAACTGGTTCCGCAACCACATCACGAGCTGGTCCAGTGACATCTCGATCCTCAACGTCGTGCGCGACCTCGCCGAGTACGTCTCCGTGCTCGCCTTCGGGATCGGGCTTGTCTTCGGCTATTCGTTCGACACCGTTCCGCCCGACGAACGTGCCGGTTTCGGCCGCCGTCGCCGCGGCGCCGCGGTTCCGGCCGGTGCCGGTGCTGCTCGGACGACCGACGACGACGCCACGGCTCCGACCGCCCGCGAGCAGGCGGAGGCGAGCGAGGACGGCGACGGCGCGACCAGCCGGCCGCGCTTCGGCCGCCGGCGCCGCGAGGAGCCCGTCGAGCGCTAGCCACCGAGCTTGCTTTGAAGCACCGACCGCTCCGTCCTTCCCTCCGGGGAGGGATGGAGCGGTTTACGAGGTAAGTCGATCCCAGCCGTATGAGCGATCGTGCGGTCGAGCA
>DATDFL010000265.1:0-2236 GCA_036522595.1 Gaiellaceae bacterium | reverse complement strand
CTCGCTTGTTTGCTCCGTGCGCCTTGTGCACGCAAGTCGACCCAGAACCGACTCACCTGGCCACACGCGGGGACCGACGTCGACCGCGACGGCTGCGCCAGCGCGCGGTGCGCGGTGCGCGGTGCGTGGTGCGAAGCATGGCGCTTTTACAACGCGACTACATGGGCAATCTTTGCGAACCGCGATAATGGCCGCGTCGCGCTTCAACGGATGGACAACGTCGGCATCGTGGTGGAATCGCTTGATGCCGCTATCTCGTTTTTCGCCGAGCTGGGCCTCGATCTCGAAGGGCGAGCGATGATCGAAGGAGACTGGTCAGGGCGGGTCACTGGACTGCGCGACCAGCGCGTCGAGATCGCCATGATGCGTATGCCGGACGGCCACGGCCGGATCGAACTCTCGCGCTTTCTCGCGCCGCCTGTGGTCGCTGATCACCGGAACGCCCCGGTGAACGCGCTGGGCTATCTGCGTGTCATGTTCGCGGTGGACGACCTCGACGATACGCTCGCCCGGCTCCGCAGACACGGCGCGCAGCTCGTCGACGAGGTGGTCCAGTACGAAGACGTGTATCGGCTCTGCTACGTCCGAGGCCCCGAGGGCATTCTCATCGGGCTGGCCGAGCAAATGGGCTGACCCGCGATCCGTCGACTGCCGGAGCGAGGAAGCCACTTACGGTTAGAGCGGCCTGCATCAGAACAAGGAGGGAGCGATGAAGCTTGTCCCGCTCTTCGAAGGCGAACTGCGCTTCGACGAGGCCACCGAGGTCGGGTTTCCAACCCATGGAGAAGACGGCGATTGGCTCGCCTACGTCGAAGGTGACGGCGCGGTGTCCGGCGCACGGCTGGCGGGCGAGCTCCGCTGGACGAACCACCCCCGTCGGCGCGCGGATGGCACCTGGTTACCGAGCTTCGAGGGTGTGATCAAGACGAACGATTCGGCTGAGATCCTCTTCTCCTTCAGCGGCTACAACAAGGGAGTGACGGATCCCTTCGAGTACGAGCATCGGAGCGCGTTGGCCGTGCTCACGTTGGCCTCGGCCAGTCCGGGATACCTGTGGGTCAACCATGTGTTCGCGGTGCTGGAGGCGGACGTACGCCCGAGCGCGGAACCGGAACGGTGGCTGCTGCGCGCCTACGAGTGCGTGAACGAGATCGCGGTGGAGGCGTAGCCTCGCCCAAGTCACAGGTAGCGGAGCTCGCAGGCGAGCTCGACGGCTAGTCAGCCCACCAGTCGCGCCGGCCGTCGACGTCTCCGCGCGGGTCCTCGCCGAGATTGGGCGCGCCGACGACGAGGATCTCGAGGCCGTCCGGACCGGCCTCGTAGCCTCGCCACGTTCCGGGTGGTACCCGCACCGCGTCCCATTCCTCGAGCTCGACGATCTCGTCGTCGAGTTTCATCCGCCCGCCGCCGCGCAGGACGAGGTACACCTCCTCTTGGGTCACGTGCGTGTGGCCGTACGGAAAGCGATAGCCGGGCGGGACGCGCTGGTAGCTGAGGGCGGCTTTCACGAGCTCGAGCGCCTTGGTCGCCGCGCGGAACTCCAGGTCCGGCGCGCCGTCGAACTTCGGGCCGATGTCCTCGAGGTCTCCTTTGATGTTGATGAGCGTGAACGGCACCGCGGTTCCTAGGAGTTCAACAGCTCCCAGCGGCCCTCGGTGACTACCTCGACGTTGCCGTCGACCACTTTGATCGCCGTCTCATCGTCGATCACGTAAGCCGGCACCGATAGCCCGGCGGCCCATGCCTCGATCTCTTCCAGCGGGGTGGGCGGCAAGCCATCCTCGCGATCGAGGTGCGGGAACACGGAGAACTCGACCAGCCCCAGTGCCTCGTCGCTTGCGGTGAGCGGCTCACTCTCGTCGTAGGTCGTTCCACCGAAGTCGGGAGTCGCCACCATCGCTCCGCCGCTGGTGCCGACGTAGACCGTCTCGGGCGGAAGCGACGGCAGGAGGTCGGCCAGGCCGGATTGCCGCATCCAGTAGCACAGGTACAAGGGACTGCCGCCCCAGACCAGCAGGGCGTCGGTCTCCTGGACAGCGGGCATCCAGTACTCGTCCTTGATGCTGGGCAGCGCAGTGAGCTCCAGCACTCCCACCGACTTCCAGCCCAGGCCGCACATCGGGCTGCGGGTTGCTCCGCTGATGAACCGGTAGACGTGCTCAGGCCCGCCGGGGAAGGGCTGTACCCCGGTGGGAATGCAGAGCGCGCTGGACTCGGAAATCGGCTTGCCGAGCAG
>DATDFL010000264.1:0-26768 GCA_036522595.1 Gaiellaceae bacterium | reverse complement strand
GTGGGGGCCCTTCTCGGGCGGCCTCGCTCGCGGCACGGAAGGCGTCGAGGGCAGCGAGCAGCCGGCGATCGCGCTCGGCGAGGCGAGCGAAGGTCTCGCAGCTCACCTGGAGTCGGCGCCGCTCCCTTTCCCCTGCCTCGCGGCCGAACTGGAGCTCGCCTTGAGCGATGAGCTCGATGAGCCGCTCGAGCGCAGCGGCCGCTTCCGCGGCGAGCGCCAGCTGAGCTGCGATCGTCTCGCGATCGCGTTCGAGATCGTCTGGGCCGCCGTTGAACCGCAGCCGGCGCAGCTCACGCTCGTGGGGCCCCCGCGGCTCGACTGACGACACGCTCACGGCCCCTCCGACCTCCGGCTCTGAGAGCCGCTGCACGGCGTCGATCGCCGCTTCGGGAGCGGGTTCGTGGCTCGCCAAGCCAGCGCCTGCCAGCGCATCAGGATCGCCGCTCATCGTCGTCGACGGCGCGCAGGTGTCGGCCATCAACCTCGGTTGCCGCCGGCACGAGCTTCGCCGCAGCAAATGCCTTCAAATCCTCGAGCCGGTACATCGGGCGGCCGCCGTCGAGCCGTACATAGCTGAGCGTCCCGCGCTTCCGCCGCTCGCGCAGCCAGCGCGGCGAACGCCCGAGCAGTCCCGCGGCCGTGGTCTCGTCGACGAGCCGCCACTCGTCCTCGGCCCGCGGTGTTGGCGGATGCTCCGCGGCGAGGGTCGCTACAACGCGCTCTGCGACCGCGGCCGCTAGCTGGTCGAGCAGGCGCTCGACCTCGGCGCCTACCACGAGACGTCTCCGTCTTGGGGCTGGGGTTGGGGCTGTGCGCGCCCGGCCAGACGCGCGCGCGCGCGAGAGTCGTCAGGCGGTGGAGGCTCGTCGCCCTCGAACTCGCGGGCCGCGATCGCGCGCTCGACGAGGCGATGGTGCCGGTAGCGCTCCTGTGCCTCGAGCTCGGTCAGGTGCCCCGCCTTCGGCACCTCAGCGAGCAAGACCGGGAACATCGGCTCTCCTGGCAGCGCTGCTCTTGGCGCCGGCGCTGTCTCCTGCCGGGGCGGAGCGGCTGCTGCGTCTACGTCCCTGCGTCCTCTATAAGGCAGGACGCAGGACGCAGACTCCGCTGCCTCCCCCTCCGCCCAGAGGGACGCAGCCTGCGTCCCGTCTGCGTCCCGAGCCGGACGCAGGTGCCGGATAGTCGGGTCTCCGGCTAGGTAGAGATGAGCGGCACGGCGCTCCTGAAGCGGTCGGAGCTCGTCGCCGTCGACGTTGACGATCTTGCCTGCTGCGAGGAGTCCGTCGCGCACGGCGCGCACCCGATCAGCGCGGGCACCTTTGACCGCTGCTTCAACCTTCGTCCAGCCGGTGCCGGCGTTCTCGCGCACCTGCTCGCAGATCAGCTCGGCGATCGCCTCGTCGTCGAGCTCCTCGCGCTCCTCGACGGCAAAACCCTCGCCCTCTGCCCAGAGGAGGCTCATCGCGACGCCATGCTGCGCGCTGGCCCAGCGCGCCTTCTGGAAGAAGAGGCGCGTGCGCCCGTGGCCCTGGCCCTGGACATGGCAGAGCGTGTCGCCGGCGGCTTCCCAGGCGCCCGAGACCTGGCCCGACTTCGACTCGTGGTGAATCAGCACGACGGTCAGGCGCCGGCCGGTCAGAGTCCGAAGGTCGTCGACCAGCATCATAAAGTCGCGAACCTCCTGCAGCGTCCCGGCCTCGTTCATCCCGGAGCGCGTCACCGGCCCGGCGATTAGCACGTCGATCTCGAACGCCTTGATCTGCGCGGCGAGCGCTTCGCGCCAGAGGGGGTCGTCGAAGCTGAACTCGCCCCAAGGTCGCTCGAGCACGTGGAGGCGGTCGTCGAGAGCGGAGCCCGCCCAGCCCTCACGCTTACGTCTGAGCTTCGCGCGGAAGAGTGGCCGAGGACCTTCGTTCTCGATGATCAGCACCGATGCCGGCCGAGCGATCGGCAGGCCCAGCCAGTCGTCGCCGGCCGCAAGGTGGAAGCCGAGGTCGATCGAGAGCGTCGTCTTACCAGCGCCGCCGTCCCCGTAGAGCATCACGTCGCCGCCCTCCGGGATGACGGCTGCGCCCGGACCGCCGACGAGCGCCTCGGCACCCTCCTCCTCGACGGCGATGAACTCGTCGACCGGGACGAGCTCAGGCTCAGGGAGGCCGACTGGCGCCAGGTCGGGCGCGAACTCGATATCGGTCACGCCACAAGCTCCTCGCGCTCCCGCTCGAGCTCGCGCAGCTCGGTCCGTGCGGCGGCTCGAAGCGGTGCCTCGTCGAGGTCCTGATGAGCCCGGAGGTGGATCGTCCGCGAAAGAAGCGCACGGCGGTCCCGCCACGCGATGACGGACTCGATCGCCTCGCTGATCGCGACGCACGGGCCCTCGCTGCAGCCCGTCTCGAGATACTCGCGGTGGCGAGCCGAGCACGTCGGGCAGCGCTCGCGGTGGACGAACGCGACGTCGACGAGCTCATGGACGAGCAGCTCGAGCTCAGCCTGGTCGGCGAGGGTCCAGAACGCCGGCGATTCGACGGTCACGCGCCTCACGCGGCCTCCAGCAGGCGCGGATCCTGAGGCCAGACCACGGCCGCCAGGAGGTCGAAGCGCTCCTCCATCGCCAGCGAGGGCAGCAGCGGGAGAGCCGCTTCGTACCGGCGCAGCAGATGCTCGAGCGCGGCCGCTTCTCGTTCTCTCAGCCGACACCGATAGCTCGCCTGCTTACAGGCTTTCGCGTGGTAGAGCGGTGGCCGACCCGTCGATGCTTGGACGAGCGGGGTACCGCACCAGAGACAGTGGGTTGGGTGGCGAAGGTCGCGGCCGCTCATGGCTGCCGCCTCCCTCCTCGATCGCGAGCACGCGCCCGGAGGCGAGCTGGCGGCGTCGCGTCGTCGCGACTGCGCTCAAGTGGTCGAGCAGGCCGAGCTGCTCGCGCGGGTTCAGCTGGGCCAGGAGCGCGTCGACGAGTTCCGTCACGTGCCTCGAGGCCCCCTGGTAGGCCGTCCGGCCGCCCATGGAGGCGCCGCTCGGCGATGCCTGGGGTAGCATGGCCGCTCCTTTCGTGTGGAGTCGAAGGGACTCCCGAACGCGGGTCGCCACCCGCGTTCGCGCTTTTCGGCGGCCGTATCCGCGACGTCGCGCGGCCGCGACGGTGCACGCCGAGACGGCCCGCTCGCCGGCGGGCTAGGTGGGGCGGTGGTGGTTCAGATGGGTCGGAGTCAGGCCCCGGGGACGCTCGCGATCCCGCACGGCGGCCAGCGCGGCGCTGCGGACGCGCCCTTCGCTCCCGAGGTCTCGCTCGTTCGACGCGCGGGCGGTGAGCGTCCGCGCGAACAGGGCGACGCTGCGGTTCCGGCTCTGCCCACGCACGAAGCCGCTCGCGGGCGCGGCGGTGACCGGCGGCGATCTCTTTGACGTCGGCGAGCGTCGGCATCCGCGGCCGACCGCTCCCATCGCGAACCTCGTGGCCGGTGAAGACTTCGCCGTTCCAGAGCTCCCAGACGAGATCTCCGCTTCGCGGCGCCGGCTCGAGCCGGAAGGAGAACGCAGTGCCAAGCTCGGCGTTGAGCTTCTCCAGTGCGCGCTCGATTAGCGGATCGAGGTTCGCGGTCACGTAGCCGTGCCTTTCGGTGGAACTGTCCGGCCAGTTGTAGCACGAGGCGCTGGAGTCCCTCGAAACGAGAGCCGGGCGCCCGCTAGCGCCCGGCCTCGACAGTTCCCGGCATCGCCCGGCTACGAGCGAGCTGGATCACCTACGACGCCAAGAGCCTAGCCCACGAGGTCGCGACCCCTAATACGGCAGCAATCCGGACGGGTTGCGCGGCTCGGCGTTTCGTAACGCGCGCGGGTTGACGTGGAGCGTGGGAATGTGAGCAAGTACGCCGCGATGCCTCAGGGCAACGGCGTCGATTGGGACGACCTAATCGCTGCTGCGTGCGCGGCGCGTGACGTAGAACGGACCGCGAAGCGGTTTGACGGCGGACTTCCGAGCGCGTCGAAGCCGCAGAAGTTCATCTGCGACGATCAGCTGCTGTACGCCGTGAAGTTCGCGCAAAACGCCCACGGCGACGGTCACGGCATCTTCAGCGAACAACTGGTGGGGCGGGCCGGTCGCCTCATCGGAGCCCCGGTGCCCGAGGTCGCTCTCGTTGAAGTCTCCGCCGCGCTGGCCGCGGAGGTCGCCCAGGACCCACAGTTGGGCTTCGTCCCGCAGGCGGGCGTGCATCACGCCTCGAAGTGGGCAGACAATCACACCGACCGCCAGACCGTCGATCACATTGACTCGAACCGCGAACGCTTCGGCGCGCTCGACGTGTTGTACGCGTGGATCTTCTGCGCCGGCGACCACCAGTTCATCTACAGCAACGAGCCGACACGCGACGTCTTGTCGGTCGACCACAGCGCTTTTTTGCCCTCCGGCCCGGACTGGACTGTCCAGAGCGTGGCAGGCGGAGCGCAGGCCGTGCAGCAGGACCAGGTCTTCGCTGCTCTCGCCCTCGGATCAGCGGACCGCGCATCCGCGGTTCAGCAGCTGCGGCGAGTGATGCCGGAGGCCATCGCGAAGCTCGTCTCGTACGCACCAGACGAATGGGGCGTAGACCTGGTTGCGCGCGAAGCGGTAGCCTCCTACCTCTGGTTCCGCCGGGATCAGGTGATCCAGTTGTTCGGTGTGGGGGAGGCCGCGTGACCGTTTTCCGGTATTCGATCGTGAGGTATGTACCGGACCCGGTCCGCGGCGAACAGCTCAACGTCGGAGTCGTCGCTGGCGACACGGACGGTCGCTCCTTTGGCGCGCGCTTCCTCGGCCGCAACCAGTTCAGCAGGTTGAAGCGATTGGGCTTTGCCGAAGACTTCGGCTTCATCGGTGAGCTGGCAGAGGAGATCACGTCAGGCGCCTCCGGAGCGCAGACCCAGCTGCTAGGAAAGCAGCGCGAGCCCTGGAAGCTCGAGACGATCGACATGGCGGCCGTGGAATGGGCGAACGCGATCCAGTTTTCAGAGCTTCGCGCCGCCGAGGTCGACGAGCTCGAGCCGCTACTCGACGAACTCTTCGCTCGTTACGTTGTGCCTCCACGCCGGCGGCGGCAACGGGCGCGGGACAAGCGATGGGTCAAGCGTAAGGTCACAGCGCGCCTGCGGAATGCAGTCGCCGAAGCTCAGCGCGATCCGGACGACATCATTCACCAGGACGAGAGGATCGCCGGTGAGTTCGACGAGCACACGTTCGACTACGCGCTCACCAACGGCCGCCTCCGCCACCTGGTCGAGACGATGAGCTTCGAGACCTCGGATCGTCGCGCGCTCCGAACTGAGGTCGACGCGGTCGCGTGGGCGATCGACGACGTTCGTCGTGCTCGATCCCGCCTCCCGATCACCGTCGCCACCATTGGGAGGGGCAAGATTCTCGACGACGCACAACGGGTCTACGAGAGCTTGGATGCGACTGTGGTCCGCGAGGACGACCTCGATCCCTGGGTCGCCGAGCTCGCCGGTTCACTCGTCTGACAGTCCTTGAGCAAAACCTCGGCCACTGTGATCGCGTGCGGCGCACCGGCCGTGGTCGACCTCCGTTTCAGACTCCGGTGATGTGCTTGAGCGCGTCGGCCATTCGCGGTTAGGCTCGTCGACGTGGGTTGGGCGAAGGCGGGCCTCCTCATCGTCGGCATCGGTGCCGGCGTTTACGGTCTCGCCGAAGCGAAGACCGGCGGCCTGATCTTCCACGACTGGCTGCTTCTCCCGCCGCGCTCGTACCTCGCGCTGCTGGGATCGTTCTTTTGCCTTCTCGTCGCCGCGTACTTGATCGGTCGTGGTCGGCGCCACGACTAGCGCGTCGCTCGAGCTGACATGAGGCACTTCGTTGTGCTGCTCGTCGGCGCGGCTGCGTTCGTGACGGTCGCCCTTCTGTACGCGACGGGTCCGGCCTGGAAATCGACCACGCGTTGCAGTCCTCCCTCGACGAGCCTCCTGCGCCCGGCCGGCCGTGGATACCTTCACCGGCTCGGCGGTTGCTCGACGTTCCGTTCGCGGACGAACCCATGGGAGCGGGTGAAGGGCGCCGTCACCGGGAGCCCGTAACCGCTCCGACCACGAGCATCGGCGGCTCGTCTGGTCGCCTTGGGCCTCACCGTGCGCCCTGGCGCCGGACGCCGATCCTGCGACCGTATCCGCGTCAGCCGTGCGCGTGCTTGTACGCGACCTCGAGCGCGCGCGCCTTCCAGAGTTTCAGCGTGCCAGCGCACACCTGCCCGTGGAGGCTCGCCTCGATCCCGTTGTCGTCCCGGCGGGCCTGTGACCACGGCTCCGGCCAGAGGTTCTTCTTCGACCACGGCGCGCCGCCGAGCTCCAGTGAGATCAGGTGGTCCTCCTCGTAGTCGCCGGGCCTCTTGTCGGCGTACTGCCATTCGACGAGCTGGGCCTTCTTGAGCGCGGTCGTGTAGCTCGAGGGCGGCCGAATCGTCTTCGTCCACCCCTTGACGCAGATCGTGGCGTGGATGGTCGCCTGCGTCACCTTCGAGTAGCGGAGGCCCAGCGTGTGCGTCGGCAAGATCAGACTCGAGTGAGCCGCCACTGCAACGCCCGCCGCGGCAAGGCCTGCCACTCCAACGGCTGTGAGGACCCGCGCGCTCTGTTTCGATCGCACCTACATAACTTAGGCTGGCCCCCGGCGCTCGCCTAGACTTGGTACGCCGTCCGGTCCCGGGGAGGAGGAGCGTCGACCTCGGAGGGCCGTCCCTATTCGATCTTCAAGCGCGCGCTGAAGCGCAGGAACTTGCCAACGGCCGAGGCCGCCGCTCGCGAGCTGCCGCGCCTCAACCTGGCGGACGCGCTCGAGCTGACCATCTTGATCGCTCGCAAGGAGCCTCGCCGGCATCCGCGCGTCGCCGCTCGCTGGCTGCTGCGCTACCTCGAGGACTGCGACGAGGCGACGATCGATGAAGCCACGATGGTCGCTTCCTGCCTCGCCGCCCTCGTCGGAGACCGCTATCAGGATGCGGCGTTGACACTTCAGGCCGCGGCCGATCGAGCCACTAGTCGAGCCCGGAATCTAGGGATAGCCTGAAGCACGGGCCGGGTCGTGGGAAGCGTCCTAGGCGTTCGGCTCGCCGCCCGGCCCAACGGACAGAGCGCCTAGTGACTATCCAAAAGGTCGCCGTCGCAGCGATAGCTGATTTGAAAGGGCTGAGGTGCGGAAGACATCGCTGACACAAGTGAGAAAGAAGACAACCTCCGCCAGGACGACGGCCGACATCCGAAGGCTCGCAGGATCGTGGGCTGAGCGCACCGCGGTCGAGCAGGGTCTTCCCCCGCGGGTCGGCGATGTCGATGTGCTCCGCAAGGTTGGGCAGCTGCTCGAGCTTGACCCGAAAAGAATCAAGTGAGAGGACGCCCGCCCAGGTGACAGTCCAAGACGTCAGCGAAGAACGGTCGTCCCGACCAGGCGGTGCTGGCGATCGTAGGCGAGCAGCTTGAGGGCGCGAGCGCCACGAATCGCGACGGACAGCGCGTTGTCCCTGAGTGCAGCATGATGTCGTCGTCCGTTCGAATCGATCAATGTCACTCGCGAGACGCCGTCTCTGGCCAGCCCCACCACCACGTGGTCACCGAGCATCATGGGGCTGATGGGTCGGAGCCCTGACCCGACGCCGCATCCGCCGAAGTGCACCCGCCCGAGGAATGCGGTCATGCACATATTCCGGCCGTGTTTCCCAACCAGCGACACCGCGATGCGGACATTCGTTCTTGGATCGGGCCGAAGCACACGCGCAAAGCGAACCGGCTGCCAATGCGAGCCGACAAGAGCATCAACGGAGATATGCGCCGCACGTAGCGACTGACCGCGCGGCTCATGATCCAGCACCCAGCGGATCGTTCCGCTTGAGCCAACTTGCCGCGAATTGCCGAGTGCAGCTGTCGTACAGAGGAGAGCGGCGATCCCCACGGCTACGAGGCCACCAAGTCGCACCATGCTAGGAAGCTTACGCGGCTCATTCGTTTTCTCGCAGCTCGCGTTTTACGCTTGCCTTCGTATTGACCCACTGCCCCGGCGTCGGGTGACATTCCCGCACGCTGGCCCAAACAACGCTGTCTGCGCCTGGCATCCTCTTGCAAGTGGAAGAAACACTCGACGCTCTCACCGCAGGGTGGGAGAAGCGACCCGGCGCATCACTTGCAGCCATCCGCGACCGCGAGCGCGCCCTAGGTATCTCGTTCCCACCCGACTACGTCGAGTTCATGCTTCGCTCAAACGGCGGGTGCGGAGACAACGGCCGGATGTTCATCGAGATCGATCCGATCGAGGGCATGGCACCCGGCGACGCCGCTCTTCCGTACTTGCCCGGCCTCTACCGGTTCGGCGGTGACGGGGCGGAAGAGGAATTCGTGTTCGATGCGCGAGGCGACCAAGTGACGATCGCGATGGTCAGGGACAGCATCAGCGAGGAGGACATTCTTTGGCAGGGCGACACATTCACTGAGTTCCTCGCCAACGTTCCCCGCTACGACCGCTCGCGACGCCAGTAGCGCCTTTCTTTTCGAGCCGCTTCTGGTGACATTCGCGCACGCTGGCCCAGGCGACGCGTCAGTTGCCCGGCTCAATGATGAACTGGAGGACGGTACCTCTCAGGCACCGTCTTGCAGTTTCCACCGATCCGACAGCCTCCAAAGCCGCCACTGAATCCTACGGGCCCCCAGACAGTTGGCCGGTGCCCTCGGGAGCGGAAATACACGTCCACTTCTCCGAAACTGATTGTGGCGAAGCCAGGATTGCCGGGATCGGGAACAGGGTCGCCGTGGACGGTGAAACGGAAGCAGAGCCGCCCGCACGGCCGGGGCCCAGAAACCGGATGGCGCCTGTGCTTCCGGTCTTCCAGGAACTCAGAGCGTTCGATCGACCCGTTGCTCAGTTGCCTCACGACGCGATAGGCGGCGTTCGGATCTCGGATGTCGTAGTAAGCGTGAACGAATCGGATCGCAACCGGCCGGTCTGCCGCCCTGCTGATGTGCGGTCCATACCGCCACTTGTCCAGCGCGGGAAGGAACCAGTAATGCAGCGTCGCGAAGATCCCCAGCGCCGCAAGACCGAGCACGACTGGGAATGCGACCCAGGCCGAAAGGCCTAAGAATCGTGAGGGACCGAACTCCGTGTCGCCACTCGACAGGGCGGCTGTCGGAGGGCGGTCGCCCCATTCGCGCACAGCCAGCTCCAGGGCTTCATCCTCCGGAAGGCCGAGCTCTTCGAAGAAGGTCTGGAGTTGCTGCCAGGAACGAACTCGGCGCTGGAATACGCCGCCGCCGTCGGTCTCGACGCGGACCCACCGATTGATGCCCCAGACGATCTGCAGCCGGCCTCTTGACGTCTCGCGTTCGATCGTGGACACGTTCAGAGCGTGACAGAACGGCCTACCAGAAGGCAACGTGCAGGCATCTCTGGTGACATTCCCGCACGCTGGCCCACGGTAGCCCGAATAGGTCCAATACCTCGCCTGGCGCGGCCTAGACTGAGAGACGTGCCGAAGCTCTTCTCAGGGCTGGGGGTTCATCGCTGGCTCATCTTCGTGGCGATTGGAGTCGCTTTCGTCGTCTTGGCGAACGGGAACGTGCTGGCACTCCTAATCGGGGTAGCTTTCCTGCTCTTCTTCGTCGGCCCCGTGGCGGCACACCTCGTTCATCGGATCAGCAACCGCTCGCACCAGTAAACGTCGGGTGACATTCCCGCACGCTGGCCCAAGTCAGACCTGACTCGTTTGCAGGAGGAGGCCTGCGGCGCCTTTCAGTCCGTCGGCTTGACTCGTCCCTTGGTTGACGCCGACTCGATTACGGTCTCGTCCTTCAGTTCACCAAAGTGAAAGAGCTTCACATTTGACGAATACGGCAAGCGTGCCTTCTTGAGTCTCTTGACCATCGCGGCGTACTCCTCGCTCGCCTCCTCAGGGGTCAGGCACGCACGGAAACCGCCACCTTTCGTATACATCGACCCCAAGCGTCGTTGCTGCTCGACGACAACGCCGCTCTGGTGGCGCTTGGGCTTTACCAGCGGTTTCAACATCGCCCGCTTCGCCCGCACCGCGCGCCTCTCAGCCATTGTTCTTCTCGCCGATTAACTCCTTCTCGCTGCAAAGCAGATGCCAGCCAGCCGGCGCTGACGCAGCGATTTCTCGCCGCGTGACAGGCAGAGGATGCAGCTTCATCCGCGCTTCGTTCTTCCCACGCTTCTCACCGTACCGACCTAGCTTCCACCTGGTTGCTGTCGGGTGACATTCCCGCACACTGGCCCATTCCAGCGGTCCCTGCGCGGCATACTTTCCCGCGTGAGAACGCGGCTCTGGGTAGCGGGACTCGCCTCTGGCGCCCTAGCTGCAGTGCTGCTGGGGATCCCGATGCTGGCCGCCCATCAGACAACGAGGCGTACCGCCCCGGCTCCGCCCGATTTTTACGTGCTGAACGGCGGTATAGAGGCTGTCTTCAAGAGCGTCGCCGAACCTCCGCCGGGCCTTTCGCGCACGGTAAACGTGCCCTGCCTAGGGATGCAACGACTACTGGGTGAGTCTGAACCGGCTGTCTTCACGACCTCCGCCGACCGGCCGTCGGTTATCCGACTGGCACGTTGTCTCCATCGCCACGGCTTCCTGAGTACGAGCGACTTGGCCTTGGCCCTCGGTACGAGGCCCACGCTGACGAGGCACGGGATTGGGCGCGTCGTACCACTATCGCTCCAGCTTGAGCCGTCGGCGCTTGCGCTTAGCAGCTGGGGAGCCCTCCTCGGCTTGGAGCTTGTGGGCGCGCTCGTCTTGATTCGTGCATCCGGCCGCCGGCGCCGTCAGTCCACAAGCTGACGCGCCGCCGCCCTACCGCCGGGTGACATTCGCGCACGCTGGCCTAGGGCATCACCTTTGTAGCCGCACTAACGGCGGCAGCGGGTCAGGTCCCGGGGGGATGTGCAATGAGCACCGTGGAAGATCCGACCCGTTGAAGATGATCTTCCACTTGGCGAGCCGCTTGAGTATCCAGATGCCGTCCGAGGCATAGCGAACACAGGGCGACCGCGTCGCGTTCAGGAACGCTGGGGCGACCTTCGCGAACCTCGGATTGTTCGAGACCGAAATCCTGAGCCAGACGCAGCCGACCGGGTCCTGTCGAAGCCACCCGGAAGGGCGGCTGTAATCGCCTCACGCTCCTTGAAGCTCGGCTGCCGGGCAGTAGCCGTCGCAGCTGCGCCTCCACCAACAAGGCACGCAATGGCCGTCACGGCGAGACAACAGCGAGCGAATCGGCCGATGCACCTCATCTCTGCTCATTTTCATCGGCCAAGCCGAAGAAGCCAACCCCCCGATCGCCCTCTGGTGACATTCCCGCACACTGGCCCAGACGACGCATGAGCCTCTTATGCGACCATGCGAGCACGGTGCCCGCACGACTGAATCCTGAGAGCCCGGGACTCAAAGGTCTCGTTGAGGCCGCGCGCAACGGCGAGTTCGAGTCCGTGGGCCTGATTGCACGAGAACGACTCCGTTTTGGGGATATCTGGCTAGAGCCGGGCGAACGCTTTCACTGCGGAAAGAGCCTGGCGGCATGGCTCATCGGCGAAGGCTCCGCAAAGCGGATCGCCGGTCCCTCTTAGCCGCCTCTGGTGACATTCCCGCACGCTGGCCCAGCCAAGTGAGACGCGGCCAGGCCGATTGATAATGACGACATGGCTGGCGAACGCGGTGATGGCTATGTCATCGAAGACCATCCTTCGGGGATCACGCTCGTCGTTACCGGCCGCTGGACATCAGCAGCGACCACAGCTGTGCAGCGGCCAGATGTAACTGGAGTCTCACTCAACCACGCTCACGGCTACCACGAGCCGGACCTTTCGTTCATCGAAGCGTGGCCGATCAAGGATCTGCTCGTCCTCGACCGAACGATCTCTGACCTAGCGCCCCTAGCGCGACTGGGGCAGACGCTTGAGGGCCTCTATGTTGAAGCGGCACCGGATGCTCGCATCGATCTCACGGCTCTTCCGCACCTTCGCTCGCTAGAGGCTGGGTGGGATGCCATCCGGGACGCGCTGCATGGCCCCGATTACCTCACCGAAATCGTGACCTTCGGCTACTACGAGCCGGACTTCGAGCCTCTCGCGCTTCAGCCTTCTCTCCAAACGATCAGGCTAGAGACGGCTCACAAGCTGGAAACGCTTGCGGGTATCGAGCAGTTCCCAACGCTGACGTCGCTTGCGATCGCGGCCGCTCGGCAATTCCACGACCTTGACGCCGTCCAGTCGGTCAGGGAAACGCTTCGGAAGTTGGATCTGGAGAGTTGTCCTGCGCTCAACGACATCACTCCAATCGCCGCGCTAAGCGAGCTTCACCTGCTTGGGATCAAGGACTGTGGCCGCATCCGATCGATTGAGCCAGTTGGAAATCTCGCGAAGCTCGAAGTCCTGCTCGCATGGGGCAGCACACGCATTGAAGAGGGCGATCTCTCGCCACTTCTAGGACTTCCCCGCCTTAAGGAAATCCGGATGCGAGACCGACGCGAGTACCGGCCCACAGTTGCGGCGCTTAAGGAGCAACTCCAGATTGCATGACCTCAGCGCGGGCCGTAAAGCACGCACAGTCGGGTGACATTCCCGCGCGCTGGCCCAGGCCAGCGGCTCTCAATAGGTCACCTCGAGCCACGGCTGGCCAGGCTGCTTCCGACTAAGCCGCTCCCGCCCGATGTCGACCATAAAGATGCGCCGGTCGGGCAAGCCCGGATAAAGGGGGCCATCGAGTGCGTACTCAGCAGTCCGGCCGCTGCTGAACGTCAGCCGAATCGAGCGCGCCTTGGCAGGGGCGATGGTCGAGAGGACGCGGTCCCCCCTTCGCATGTCGTCCGGCGTGCTCCACGTGACGCAGTCGAGGTCGACCTCACAAGTCTCCGAAGCCGTGCAGTCCGGCGGCCCGCCCAAGTCGACTTCGAGATCCCTCACCAGCTCCGAGCAGAGGCCCTTGTGCGGCGAGTGGTAGGTGATGAAGTAGGCGACGAAGCCGGTCTCACTTGGGTTTCGCAGTGCTGCGTAGACCTTGGTCGTCGCCTGTGCGTCCGGCGGCTCCTCACTGATATCGGGAGGGCACGGAGACTTCATCTTCCAGTCGGGTGCCGACGCGCAGGCGGTCCCCCCGACTTCATTCATGTTGCGCCAAGCGTTCGCTGAGACGACCTGGTCGAGCGTGACGATCGGTGGCACGATCAGATGCGCGGAGGCGGGTCGCAGCATCCTGTGAGGTGCGCTTCCAGTCGCAACACCGCCGCAGCCGACGCAGCCGAGCAACAGGAGCGCGCCGAAAAGCTGAGCAGGTAGGTGCGCACGAAGCCGCTCAGGCCACCACATCGTCTAACCGTAACCCTCGAGGCTCGCCTCCACCAGCAGCCCGCCTCGACGCGGATCTCCGAGGTACGCGTGACGGACACTGCTGGTCTTCAAGCGATCGATCGAGTAAGCGCGGCGAGCGCAGCGCTGGCAGGAACGCTGGCAGCGGGTTTAAGCAGTCGCCTACTTTGAGAACAAGAAAGGGCCCGTTTCCAGGCCCTTTCCTTGTGGAGCGTACCGGGATCGAACCGGTGACCTCCGGCTTGCAAAGCCGGCGCTCTCCCAGCTGAGCTAACGCCCCGGGCGAGTCACAGTGTAGAGGCGGCTCAGGCGGCGGTTGCGGGCGGCCGATGTTTTCGCTGTGAACCGAACCACGCGAATCGGAACGGCATTGGCCGGAGCGGCGTGGCTCGCCATGGGCGTCGTGTTTCTCTCATTCGCCCTTTCCCCCGATGCCGCCGACGCCTGCAGGCCTCATGCTCTCTGGACCGGGAACTGGTTTTTCGTCGCCCCACTCATTGCGCTTCCTGGGCTCGCTTTCACCTCGCGCGGCGGACAGCACCGAACCACCGGCCTTGTCGCGAGCATCCTGCTACTCGTGATCTGGACGAGCGTGGCGCTGCCGCTCTGGTTCCTGGCCGCAGTCGCTCATGGCGCGAGCTGCGGAGGCGGCTGACTCGAGACCCGGGGCCGGCGGCCTTTTGGGGCCGCCGGCCCGTGGAGGAGACATGCAGGTCAGGCTGCTCTTGCGAGCCGCTCTTCGTGTCGGGCCCGCTTGATGATCTCGTCACGGTCGCCGAAGCGCGCGCGGGCCTTCAGCGATCGCTGCTCGTCCCAGAGCCGCGCGATTCGATCCTCGAGCTCGTGCAGCTCATCGGCGAGCGTCTGGTCGTGACCCTGGGAAAGAAGGTGCCAGAGCTCGGAGCGGCGCTCGGTCGCGCTCTCGATCTCGGCGTGGATCTCATTGAGAGTAGTCATGTCCAGTAGAACGATGTGACCCTCGTAGACATTCCTTAATCCCCGGAGGAGAAGAAGAAAAACAGCACGACGAGCAAGCCGAGCGCTCCGGCGGCCAGCGCGATATCCGTCAGCAGGCCGGAGCTCACCAGCGCGGGCGCAGGGGCCGCCGCTTGGCCACGAGGTACACCGTCAATAACCCGAACACGAAGCCGCCCACGTGTGCGAAGAACGCCACGCCGCCTCCCTCCTCCGGGTGCAGGATCGCCCAGCCGCCGTCCCAGAGCTGGAACAGGAACCAGATGCCGAGGAACCACACCGCCGGGATCTCCCGCAGGAAGATGAGGATCACGAAGAACGCCGTCAGTACCCGCGCCTGCGGGAGCAGCAGGAAGTAGGCGCCGAGCACCCCCGCGATCGCCCCGGATGCGCCGACGTTCGGGATGCTCGCGCCCGCCGCGGTCGAGAACTGGAGCGTCACGAAGGTCTGCAGCGCGAACGCGGCGATCCCCGCGGCGAGGTACCAGAGCAGGAACCGCACCTTGCCCATCGCGTCCTCGACGTTGTTCCCGAAGATCCAGAGGAAGAGCATGTTCCCGCCGATGTGGATCCAGCTCCCGTGCATGAACATCCCGGTGAGCCAGCCCTCGTACCAGGCCACGTGCGAGAACTCGGAGGCCGGAATCACGCACGGCCCCTGCACCGAGCACGGGTAGAACCCGTAGTGCAGCACCTCCTTGTCGACGCCCGTCTTCCACTCCCAGATCCAGACGATCGAGTTGACTACGATCAGCGCGACGGTGACGATCGGGAACGTCCGCGTCGGGACGTTGTCCTTGAGCGGCAGCACTGAGCGAGGAGGCTACGGGATGACGAGCGCCATGAGCGCCTTTTGGGCGTGCAAGCGGTTCTCCGCCTGATCCCATACCGCGGACTGCGGCCCGTAGAGCACGTCCTCGGTGATCTCCTCGCCGTAGTGGGCGGGGAGGCAGTGGAGGACGATCGCGTTCTCGCCGGCTAGGCGGACGAGCTCGTCGTCGATGCCGAAGCCGTCGAGGTCGCGCAGCCTCCGCTCGCGCTCTTCCTCCTGGCCCATGCTCGTCCAGACGTCGGTGTAGAGGACATCCGCGCCCTCCGCCGCCTCGCGGGGGTCGTGCGTGAGCTCCGGCTTGGCCAGCTCGACCGCCTGAGCCGGCGGCTCGTAGCCCTCGGGGGTCGCCGCAACGAACTCCATGCCGAGCTTCGCGGCCGCGACCATCAGCGAGGCGCAGACGTTGTTGCCGTCGCCGAGGTACGCCACGCGCACGCCCTCGAACCGACAGAGCCGCTCGCGGATCGTCATCACGTCGGCGAGCGCCTGGCACGGATGCGAGCTGTCGGTGAGACCGTTGATGACGGGAATCGTCGCGTGGCGGGCGAGCTCCTCGACGTCGTCCTGCGCGAAGGTGCGGATCATCAGGCCGTCGAGGTAGCGCGAGAGGACGGTCGCGGTGTCGCGCAGCGTCTCGCCGCGCCCAAGCTGTAGGTCCGACGCGGCGAGATAGAGCCCGTGGCCGCCGAGCTGCGCGATCCCGACCTCGAACGAGACGCGGGTACGGGTCGACGGCTTCTGGAAGATCATCCCGAGCGCGCGGCCAGGGAGGAGGTGGTGGTCCTCGCGCCGCTGCTGTCGCTCCTTGAGATCGTCCGCGAGGTCGAGGACGCGGAGCAGCTCCTCGCCGCTCCAGTCGGCGACGCGCGTGAAGTTCCGGCCCTTGAGGCTCTCGGAGACGACTGCCATCAGTTCGAGAAGGATTCTTCCAGGCCCGCCTGCGCGAGTAGCTCCCGTAAGCGCGATAGCCCGGTGAACATGCGGCTCTTGATCGTTCCGAGTGGCTGGTCGAGCCGTTCCGCGAGCTGCGACTGGGTCAGGCCGCCGTAGTAGCCGAGCTCCAGCGCCTCGCGCTGCTCGGGCGGGAGCCGCCGCAACGCCTCCTGGACGACGCGGCGCTGGTAGACGAGCGTGGCCTCCTCTTCGACCGTTTCGGGCGCCGCGGGCTCGGGTGCTGCCTCGAGCGGCTCGCCGCGGCGGATGTCCTCGCGGCGGACGAGGTCGACGGCGCGGCGATGGACGAGCGTCAGGATCCACGTCCTGGCGGCTGCGCGCTCCGCGAGGAAGCGGTCGGCGGTGCGCCAGACCGAGAGAAAGGCCTCCTGGACGGCGTCCTGCGCGAGGGCCTCGTCGCGGAGGATCCTCAGGGCGAGGCCGTACGCGATGCCGCCGAAGCGGTCGTAGAGCTCGGCCAGGGCTTCCTCGTCGGAGCTCGCGACGAGCGAAAGGAGTGCCTCGTCGGAGAGGCGCGCGAGCTCCCTGGGGCTCGATTCGAGCGTCATGGCGATCACGTCGTCACCTTCTCGCTCTGGGCAAGCGGCTTCGACGTTGGCTGTTGGACGCCGCCCTTCCGTTCGAGCGTGACCGCCACCACCGAACCGGAGGGGACGCGCCGCGGGACTTCGACGATCGAGGTTCCCGCGCGGCCCGGGAAGAGCCCAGCGGGCTTGGCCCGGCCGCTTTCGATCACCCACGCCTCGTAGGTCTTGTTCGCGGGGGCGGGCGGGACGGCGACGGCGATGACGGCGGTTCCGTCCGGCGCGACCGCGACACCGCCGGCCCGGCCCATCGAGACCATCCGCGAGCCCGGCTTGGAGAGCACGTTCTCGAGCGGGTCCTGCGAGTTCTGGAGCGAGGCCGCCCAGATCCCGAGCACGACCGCGGCGCAGGCGGCAACGGCGGCTGCCGCCGCGAGCGGAGCCGTCCAGTTGCGGCGCCGCTTGAGCGGCACGACGTTGGGCCGCTCGGCGCGGGCCTGCGCGAGGATCCGCTGCTTGAGCTCAGGCGGCGGCACCGCTGCCGGAGCGCCGTAGGCGAGCGACGCTGCCGCCTCACGGAGCCCCGCGAGCTCCTCGCGGCAGCGCTCACACAAGGCCAGGTGCTCCTCGAAGCTCTGCTCCTCGCCCTTCTCGAGCGCGTCGAGCGCGTACGGCCCGACGAGCGCGTGGACCTCGTTCGTCATCAGAAGAAGTATGGCGCGACATTCAATGCGCCCAGCGCGTACCACGCGCCGAAAGCGAGGCTGAAGAAGCCGAACGCAGGCGCCAGCCGGTCGAACGAGACGGCCCCGAGGGCACGGCCGAAGCCTGTCGAGAGCAGGGTCATGGAAAGTGCAGTGCAGAGGGCGAAGAGCGCAAGCGCGGCGACTGCGATCCAGTGGTTGTGGATCGACGCCAGCAGGAGGACGCCGACGCCGGCGCTGCCGCCCGCTCCGTGTACGAGCCCGATCCCGAAGGCCTGCGCGGGTCGTCGCACCCGCGGGTGCGCGTGGACGTGTCCGTGGAAGAGCCCGCGCCGCCAGCGCAAGAGGAGCCACACAGCCAGGGCCACGATCAGCACCCCGACGGCCGCCTCTGCGCCCTGCTCCACGTCGGACGGAAGGTAGGCGTTGAAGAGGACGATCGGAACGCCGAACGCGAACAGGCTCGTCGCGTGGCCCAGGCCCCAGGCCGCTCCGAGCCGCGCAGCGGCCTTGGTTGCCTGTTCCTCCGCTCCGGCGATGAGTGTCGTCACCGCCGCGAGGTGGTCCGGGTCGGTCGCGTGGCGAAGGCCTAGCACCAGCGCGACCACCGCCACGACGAGCAGCGTCGTTCCGTCGGAGAACCCCGCGATCCAGCTGTCGAGGCCGAACATCTTCAGCTCACCTTCGGGACTGCTCTGAGAGTCATCGCCAAGCCGGCTCCGAGTATCACGAGTGCGCTCGCGGCGGGGAGGAGCCTAACGAGCCGGCCGTCGAAGCTCACGCGACGGAAGGCGCTCTTCGCGAGAACCGCGACCAGGCCGATCCCGGTGATCGTCAGGGCCAGACCAGCGCTGAAAGCGACGATCAGCAGGAGCCCGAACGCGATTCGGTGCAGTGAGATTGCGGCGAGCAGGACGACGAGCGCCGAAGGGCAGGGAAGCAGCCCGCCGGAGACGCCGACTGCCAGCAGCGAGCGAAGCGACGGAGCCTCGTGGTGATGGTGGTGATGAGCGTGGCCTCTCCTCTGACGCACGCGGGCCTGCAGCACCGCCGCGCCGATTCCGACCACGAGCAGGCCGGAAGCGAGGTTCAGCCACGGGTAGAGCGTGTCGGGGACGATCAGCTGCGAGAGCGCGAGCGTCACGCCGCCGAGCGCGAAGACGCCGATCGTGTGGGTGATCGTCACGATGACGCCGAGTAGGGCGGCGTGGAGCGGCGTGCCGCGCTGGCCGACGAGGTACGCCGTGATGATCGTCTTGCCGTGCCCGGGCGAGAGCGCGTGGGCGGCACCCCAGAAGAGCGCTGCTACCAGCGACGCGAGGATCACGAGTGCGCTCAGGTGCGAGCGGCCCACGAGGGACGCGAAGCCGGAGTCCGCGACGCGGTCAGGGGCCTGCAGGACAGCGCCGCTCGAGAGCGCCGGCGGCACGTCCCGCCCCTTCGCGGGCGCGAGGGTCGCTCGCGTCGAGGTCACGTCGAGTGGGCTCTGGAGCAGGTTCTTCGGATACGCGCGGAGCTCGTGGCTCGTGCTCGGTGTCGTCTTGCCGACCACGATCTCGCTCCATCCGATCCGGTTCGTATAGTTGTTGTCATGATAGGAAACAGAGACCCGCCCTTGAAGCACCGGCCCGGCGAGGATCACCTCGAGCCGCGTCGTTCGCAGGCCCGCGGCGCCGCGCGGGTGCGCGAGCGCGCTGCGTAGCGGGACGAGCTTGGCCGGCCGGCCATCGACGGCCAGCCGGGCGTTCTCCGCAATTCGCTGCGCGTACGCGTTCCTGTCGATGCGACCGGCCTGGTAGGTGGGGATCTCGGCCATGTCCAGCACATAGCGGACGTAGAGCCGCGGGCCCGAGACCTCGACTCGGCTGAAGCGGTTGATCGTGAAGTTGCCGAGCGGATGCGCGGCGGCCAGCGCCGGCCAGGCGAGCGCCGCAACCGCGACCGCGACGAAGGCGAGCCGCTTCATCGAAGAGCCTTCCTCGCCACGGGCGCCCACAAAACCGAGAAGTTCGGGTTGATCGCGAGCGCGCGTGCGAACCACGACCGCGCCGAGGCGCTCCCGAGGCAGCGTTCGATCATCGCGCGATGGAAGACCAGGAGCGCGTCGCGGGTGCCAAGCCTCAGCGCCCGGACGGAGTGCGCTCTGGCCTCCTCGCACCTCCCGGCTCGGAACAGCCCCCACGCAAGGGCGTCCTCTGCATAGACGCTCGGGGCCGAGTCGTAGGCGATCCGCGCGCGCCGTAGCGCGTCGGGGACGTTGCGCTCGTGGTCGAGGTCGAACACCGCGGTCTGGAGCTCCGTGCGGACGCCGTTTGCGGCGAAGATCCGCTCGATCGCTGCGACGAGCGCGTACTCGTGCCGCGCCGCCTGCTCTTGGCCGGACGCGTGGAGCGTGTCGCCGAGCCAGATGACGTAGGCGGGGATCGGGAGGACGTCGACGACCCGGCGCAGCCGTGTGATGGCCGGTCCATACCTACCTTCGGCCGCCTCGACCCGCGCAAGCCCCGCCTCCGCGTGGACGTAGCCCGGGAGACGGCGCAGCGCCCGCCGGTACGCGGCTGCCGCGGCCGCGAGCCGACCGGTGTTGAAGCGGACGTTGCCGAGCTGCACCATCGTCCAGGCGACGTTCTCGGGAACCGACGAGCCGGTCTCGAGCGCGAGCTCGTCGGCTTCGGCTGCCGCTGCAGGGCGCCCGATCAGCTCACGCGCCGCCGCAACCCGGGTGAATGAAGCGACGCCGGGTGCCAGGAGGGCCATCCGGTCGTAGACGCGGAAGGCCGGGCCGTAGCGGCCGAGGTTGAGCAGCGCGTCGCCAAGGGCTCCGTACGCTCCGCCGTTTCCGGGATCGAGCCGAACAGCTTCGCGGGCAAGCCGCAGGCCCTGCCCGAACCGGTGGCGCGTGTTCGCGAGCGCTGCCTTGCCCTGCGCGATCAGCGCTGCCGGGCCGTGAGCCGCGGCCGAGCGGTCCAGCGCGGCTCCGGAGAGCCGGTAGTAGGCCGGATCGCCGGTCTCACGCGCTCGCTGCTGGTACGCGAGCCCGAGCACTGCGAGCGTGTCCGCGTCCCGTGAGCTACTGCCGACGCGCCTTTCGAGCCTCCGCACATAGCCGGCGGTGTCTCCCGACGACAACCCGGAGAGGAGCCGTCCGAGGGCCTGCTGATCCGGAGTCCCGGCGGCGTTGGCCGAGAGGATCTCGAGCGGGCTTACCTTCGCAGGGCCCGAAAAGCCGCCGGCCAGAAGCGCCACCCCGGCTGCGGCGGCGGCCGCCGCGATCCCGATCACGATCCTCCGTGTGCCCATCACCGCCCCTGGTTCGCGCTGGCCGCGTGTTCGGTTCACCCGGACGAACCGAAACGTCGGCGCCTGCGAACAAGCCGCGTCAACCCCTCGACGGGAAGGGAGATGGGAATGAGATCAGCGAGGTTGACGAACAGGAGAACGGCAGGGCTGGCGGTGCTCGTCGCGGCGGCAGCCTCGACCGTTCTCGCGATCCTCCTCCTGCACGGAGGCGGGCCCACCGCGGCTCGCGCGGCCGATCACCTGGACGCGCCCGGGCTCGCTCCGCCTGGAGGGAGCGTGCAGACGGACATCACCGACCTGTACGCGTTCCAGTCGCCGGCCAACCCGGCGAAGAGCGTCCTCGTCCTGAACGTCGATACCGGGACCGCCGGGACCAACGCGACGTTTGCTCGAGGCATCCCCGGCGTGGGCGCCACGCGGGGAGTCCACTACCACCTCAACGTCGACAACACGGGCGACGCCGTCACGGATGTCGATCTCGACGTGGTGTTCGGAGCTCCGCACCGAGACGGGTCGCAGCACTTCGAGCTCCGGCGCAACGGCCGGGTCGTGATCCCGTTCGGACAGGGCCGCTCGACCGCGTTCGGAGCACCGCCCGAGATCATCCGGGACGGCGGCGTCACCGCCTTCGCGGGCCGGCGTGACGATCCGTTCTTCTTCGACCTGGCGGCGTTCCTCGGGCTGAACGGCCGTTCGTTCTGTGACGGCCAGCAGACCGACTTCTTCGCGGGAAGGAACGTCTCGTCGATCGTGTTCGAGCTGCCGAGCAGCATGCTCACGCGGGGCTCGAGCCCGAACATCGGCGTCTGGGCGGCCGTCGATGCGGGCAACACCCAGATCGATCGCATGGGACGGCCGGCGATCAACACCGTGTTCAACCACGGCGAGGACAAGAACCGTTTCAACGCGGGCAATCCCGTGAACGACTGGCGGGACTTCGGCTCGAGCTTCGTGGACACGCTCACGGCGCTCGGCGCTGCTGATCCCAATGGGCTCGCGCACGTGCTGCTGCCGGACCTCCTCACCTACGACACGTCCAGCGCTGCCGGCTTCCTGAACGGACGGAAGTTGCCGGACGACGTGATCGACGCCGAGCTGAACCTGATCACGAACGGGGGCCTGACGACGGACTGCGTCGGAAACGACAGCACGTTCCTCAGCAGCTTCCCGTACCTCGGCAACCCCAACTAGACCGCAGGCGAGGGGAGGCGTCCGGCGCCTCCCCTCGCTAGCTCACGATCAGCGTCCCGGCCTCACCCGACAGCGCCTCGCCGAGCGCAGATGGCGAGGTGATGAGCGCTTGGTGGCCGGTTGCACGAGCGAACTCGACGCTCGCCTCGACCTTGGGCCGCATCGAGCCGGCCGCGAGCTCGGCCAGCAACGCCTCTGCCTCCTCGGCGCGTAGCTCGCGTAGTTCCTCCTGCTTGTCGGTTCCGAAGTTGCGGTAGACCGCCGGCACCTCGGTGAGGATCACCAGGCGGTCGGCGCCCAGGGCGCGGGCGAGCAGCGAAGACGCCCGGTCCTTGTCGATCACCGCATCGAGCCCTGCGAGGCGCCCGTTGCGCTGCGCGACCGGGATCCCGCCGCCGCCACAGGCGATCGCGATCGCGCCCCCGCGCAGGAGCGAGCGAATCGAGTCGAGCTCGACGACGTCGAGCGGCAGCGGCGAAGGCACGACGCGCCGCCAGCCGCGGCCGGAGTCGTGGACGACCTGCCAGCCACGGTCGCGCTCGAGCTCCCGCGCTTTCGCCTCGTCGTAGAACGGCCCGATTGGCTTGGTCGGCTCGTCGAAAGCGGGGTCGTTTTCGTCCACGACGACGTGCGTCAGCAGGCACGCGACGGGCCGGCTCGCGACCGGTGCCAGCTCGCTCTCGATGAGCGCCCCGATCTCGGCCTGCGTCTGTGCGACCGCGAGGTAGAGCGGCAGCGGCGGCACCTCCTCGGCGCCGCGCTCGTGCCGGAGCAGCTCGTTGCCGACCTGCGGCCCGTTGCCGTGGGTGATCACGAGCTCGTTCTCGCCGAGGAGCGGCCGCAGCGCCTCGCAGGCCTCGCGCAGGTTCGCGCGCTGCTCCGCCGCAGTCCCGCGCTCGCCGGGCCGCATCAGGGCGTTGCCGCCCAGCGCGACTACAACGCTCAAACCAGCGCTTTGTCGCCGATCAACCCGCGCTCCGCGAGGACGTCGGCAAGCGTCGGCTCGCCGACCTCCTGGAGGCGGTAGGTGACGCGCAGCGCGGGAACGTCGAAGTCGATCAGCCGGCGCAGGTCGATCGGCGTCCCGATCAGGACGAGCTCGGCGCCCGAGCCCTCGATCGTTGCGCGCAGGTCGTCCATCTGCTTGCGCCCGTAGCCCATCGCCGGAAGGAGCGCGCCGACGTGCGGGTACTGCTCGAAGGTGTCCGCGATCGTGCCGACTGCGGCTTCGCGCGGGTCAATCAGCTCGGCCGCCCCGTTCGCCTTCGCAGCAAGCACCGCGGCGCCGTAGGTCATCTCGCCGTGGGTCAACGTCGGGCCGTCTTCGATTGCGAGGACGCGCTTTCCGGCAATCTCTGCCGCGTCTCCCTCGACCACGAACGGCGAGGCGGCGAGGACGATCCGCGCGCTCGGGTTGTTATCGCGGATCGAGTCGAGCACGGCGTCGACGCCCTCCTGCGGCGCGCTGTCGATCTTGTTGACGACGCAGACGTCGGCCATGCGCAGGTTCGTCTCGCCCGGGTGGTAGCGCAGCTCGTGCCCCGGCCGGTGCGGGTCGACCACGACCACGTGCACGTCGGGCTTGATGAACGGCGTGTCGTTGTTGCCGCCGTCCCAGAGGATGACGTCAGCCTCCTGCTCGGCCCGGTCGAGGATCGCGCCGTAGTCGATGCCGGCGAAGACGAGGTTGCCCTCGGCGAGGTGCGGCTCGTACTCCTCACGCTCCTCGATCGTCGCGTCGGCAGCGTCGAGGTCCTCGTAGCGCTCGAATCGCTGCACTGCCTGTTCCGCGAGGTCGCCGTACGGCATCGGGTGGCGCAGCACAGCGACGCGCTTGCCCGATTCCCGCAGCAGCGCCGCGATGTGCCGCGTCGTCTGGCTCTTCCCGGAGCCCGTGCGCACGGCGCAGACAGCGACGACCGGCTTCGACGACGTGAGCATCGTCTCGCGCGGAGAGATCAGGCGGTACGACGCACCGGCGGCCAACGCGCGCGACCCGATGTGCATGACGTGCTCGTGTGTGACATCGGAGTAGGCGAAGACGACCTCGTCCACTCGCTGTTCCCGGATGAGCGCCTCGAGCTCGTGCTCGGGCCGGATCGGAATCCCGTCGGGATAGAGGTTGCCGGCAAGCTCAGCCGGGTATACCCGTCCTTCGATGTTCGGGATCTGCGTGGCCGTGAAGCCGACCACGTCGAACTCCTCGCGGCCGCGATACACGAGGTTGAAGTTGTGGAAGTCGCGACCGGCCGCGCCCGCGATCAGTACACGTGTCCGCTGCATGCATAGAGCTTATGCAGCTACACAGGACAGAGGGAGGCTAGTTTTTGCCCTCGCGCTGGTCGCAGTCGTCGTCGGCGGCTGGTCGAGCGGCTCCCAGACCGGGCCGAGGATGCTGCTTAAGCTCGACTCTGCGGCCATTGCATTCGGCCTCAACGGGCCGCGGTTCGCCTGGGTTGGGCAGCACGTCGTCGTCGCCGATCTGGCCTCCGGGAAGCGCTCGCGGGTGGCCCGCGGCCGGACCGGCTACGAAGAGCCGGTTGGTGTCGCGGCCTCGACGGTCGTCTGGCTCGAGACGGTCGGCGGCAACGTCAAGATCGACACCTTGCGCGCCGCCTCGCCTGGACACGAGGTTCGGTTCGGTCGCTGGACCGACGACGACTGGTACCTCGGCTCCGGCCCGCGGTTCGGCGGCGTCGCCGCGGAGGGGACGACGCTCGTGTACGGCGTCTATGCGCTCACATCGCTCGAGCAGAAGTCGGACCGCTGCTATACCGACGGCGTCTGTCACTGGCGGGTGAGCGGCGGCGGCACGTTCCTCGTCCGTCCGGGCTCGCTCGAGCGCCAACGAATCCTGCCGCCGTCGACTGCCGTCGCAGTCGAGGGCAAGACGGTCGCGGCGGCCACGCTCGCGCGCGGCGAGCGCTTCAAGCGCAGGGAGCAGATCGTCCTCCTGAACCTCGCGGATGGTTCGCAGCGGCGCATCGGCGAGCCGCTCGGCGTCCAGCAGCTCGTGCTGCACGGCGACCGGGTTGCCGCGATCTCGGCCCACGGGCTCGGCCCGGCCACTGTTCATGTGCTGAACATCAAGACGGGAGCGGAGATCCGCACGCTTCGGCTCCCAACGACCGCCAAAGTCGTTCCTGTCGCGCACTTCGCCTGGAGTCGTGGCCGACTGTTGTTCATGACCGGCCAGGCGATCAAGTCGCTCGATCTCCGGAGCGGCGCGCTGCGGGTCGTGGCGCGGACTCCTCCGCAGATCACCCACGGTCCGTGGGTCTCGCATGGGCGCGTGCTCTGGGTCGAGCAGCACCACCAGACGCTCCTGAAGTCGATGCCGCTCTAGCTCAGCGACTCGCGGACGCGGTCTGCGACCGCTTCCATCTCCAGCTTCGCGCCGGTGACTTCTTCGAGGAGCTCGTCCGCGGTTGGGCGCTGCCCCTCGGCCCAGAGCTCCTGCAGCAGCGAGCCCGCTTCGCGTGACGTGAACCAGTCCGTGCCGAAGCGCGTCCGCAGGTGATCGCGCATCTGCGCCTCGAATGCCCACGAGCGGAGGTACGAGGAGACGTAGAAGCCGTCGTCGATGTCCGCGAGGTAGTTCGCGGGACTCGGCTCGATCTTCAGAGCGTCGCCGAGCAGCTCGACGTAGCGCTTGGGCATGTCCTGCGTCGAGCCGTTCGAGTGAAACTCGAGCTCGTAGAGGAGCTTCGCCGAGTAGCGGCGCACGAAGAAGAGCAGCCACATCATCCCCTCGGCCGCGTACTGGTCGGGCCGCGGGAAGTCGAGGCGCCTGGTCAGCCAGGCGGGCTCGTCCGTCCAGTGCTGCAGCAGCATCGCCCAGCCCTCGGTCACTGCGGAGTCGCCCAGACGCTTCTCCTCCATCCGCAGCTCGCGCGAGGTGTTCGCGTAGTGCTCGGTGTGGCCGGCCTCGTGGAAGAACGCGCGCCAGTCGTCGGCGCCGCCGATCGGCTGGATCACGAGCATCACCTTGTCCGGCACCTCGATCGGCGCGCAGAACGCGCGCGGCGTCTTCTGCGGCCGCTGCTCGATGTCGAGGTGGACGTTCTCCTGGCTGTCGAGGTCGATGCCGAGGTCGGCGAGCGTCGCGCGCAGTGCAGGCACCATCTTCTCGCCGGGGAACCCGATGTCCCACTGCGGTGAGCGGATCATGCGGTTGATGTCGTAGCGCTGGGCCTCGTCGAGCCCGAAGCCGAGCTGCTCGCGAAACGCGCGGTCCATGGACGTCTCGTACAGCTCTTCCGTCGAGTCGAGGAACGCGCGGCACTGAGCCGCGAGCCCCTCGAGGTCGTAGCCGAACCGCTCGTAGAGCTCGCGGTAGCTCGAGCCACCGACCTCGCCGACGGCGCGACGGGCCACCTCGACCGCCTCGGTGTAGAGGGGGTTCAGGTGCTCCTCGGTCGCCTCCCAGAGGGCGCTGTCGAGGCGCTGCCGGCGGCCGCGGTCGGGCTCATTCGCGATCGTCGGTCGCATCATCCGGAACGGCACCGACTCGCCGTTGACGGAAACCTCGAGCTCGGCCTCGATCTCGGCGAGCTTCTCCGCGTACGTGCGCGTGAGCTTGCCCATGTAGCCCTCGCATGCGAAATGCCAGAGCTCACGCACGCCGCGGTCGCCGTTCACGGCCGCCCCGAGCGACGTCGCCCGCTCGAGCTCGGTCAGGTCGGCATGGCGCTCGTAGATCGGCTCGAGCTCGAGTCGGTCCTTCAGCCCCGCGTAGTGGAGGTAGTACTCCTCGTCGAGCTCCGCGATGAAGCGGTCGGCCCCCTCCCGGTACGCGTCGAGCTCCGGCGTTGTCGGCGGATCGCTCGGCACAGGCCGTAGGATACCCCGGTGCACGAGATCAACCTGAGCACCGAACGGCGCACCCAGCTGGTCGACATCACAGAGCAGGTCGAGGCCGTGTTGAACGGCGTCAACGGCGC
>DATDFL010000263.1:0-4998 GCA_036522595.1 Gaiellaceae bacterium | reverse complement strand
ATCGCCTCGACCCGCGCCAGGTCGTCGTGCGAGTAGAGGCGCAGCCCGCCTGGCGTCCGCGTGGGGCGGAGGAGGTCGTACCGCCGCTCCCAGGCGCGCAGCAGCTCCGGGCTGACGCCGGACCGCCGGCTCAGCTCGCCGATCCGAAGGAGTCCGCGTTCGTCGTTCACGCGGTGATTATACAAACTCTGGACAGTCTCTTGACAAGACCCATCACCACGGCTACCTTACCGCGAACAAACTCTCTACAGGAGGTAGACAAATGAAGAAGCTCGATCTGCTCGCCGCGGCGCTCGTTCTCGTCGGCGGCCTCAACTGGGGGCTCGTGGCAGTCGCCCGCTTCGACCTCGTCGCCTGGATCTTCGGCGGCATGGACTTCGGTGAGACGAACGCCGGCAGCCGGATCGTCTACGGGCTCGTGGGACTGGCGGCGGTCTACGGCGTCGCGTCGCTCCTGCGGGTAGGCCGGCGGTCGGCGTACCGTCCGGCCACCGCGGGCGCCCGCTGATGCACGACGGCCGGGGCTCCCGTGACGTTCGGGAGCCCCGGCGCGGCCCGTGCGAGGTCAGGCGCTCCCGGCTGCTAGCAGGACGAGGTTCTTCAGCCTGACAGTGCCGTTGTCTCCAGCGTGAGCGCGGGCGGCGTCGGTGACCGTCTGCCAGGTCGCCTCTTGCACCTCCGGGGGCTGCTTCGAGACGAGTGCCGTGATCGGCGCAACGATCGCCTGGGTGTACTTCGTGAAGTGCTCGGGCGACTCCCACTCGAACTCGATCTCCCGCTCCTCGACCTGCACGTCGTGGAACCCGCCGCCTTCCAGCAGCCCGCCGATCGCCTCGGGCGTGGGGCGCGAGAGCGGTCCCGGCGTTCCCGGCGGCGGAGGGTCGACGTTCAGCTTCTGCAGCACGGTCATCATCGGGACGGAAATCATCGGGACTCGGTCGGGCGGGCCCCACGAGGAGATCGCCATCTTCGCTCCGGGCTCGAGGAAGCCGCGGACCCGCCCGGCCGTTGCTTCGCCCTCGGGCTCGAAGATGATCCCCCACCGCGAGAGCGCGGCATCGAAGCTGCCGGACGGGAAGTCCAGCGAGGAGGCATCCGTCTCGACGAACTCGATGTGCTCGACTCCAGCCGCGGCCGCGCGCTCGCGGCCGAACGAGAGCATCCCCGGCGAGATGTCCGTCGCGACGACGCTGCCCTCGGGGCCGACGACCTTCGCCGCGGTCAGCGACGGCTCGCCGTAGCCCGCCGCGACGTCGAGCACGC
Organism: Gaiellaceae bacterium; assembly: GCA_036522595.1. Lineage (GTDB taxonomy): Bacteria > Actinomycetota > Thermoleophilia > Gaiellales > Gaiellaceae > AC-32. The sequence continues at coordinate 3,735 of DATDFL010000263.1, read as the reverse complement.
GGTCGCCTGCCTTGATCCCTGCGAGTTCGACGAGGCGCTTGCTGATGGGGGCGGTCGAGCTGTCGATCAGCTCGTTCCACTCGCGCCACCCCTGCGAAGCCGTGTTCCAGTCCTGGCGCTGCCGCGAGCGAAACTCGCCCGCGTCGATCGGCGTTGTGCTCACTATGCAGCCCTCCCGGTTCGAACGAGCCGACCCTAACCCCTTTCGCCACTATTCAGGTCGATGAGGAGCCTCGCCGCAGCAGCGGGGGTCGTCGCCCTTCTCGTCATGGGCGCCGGCGCCTCCGCCGAGCCCGGCCCGCAGGCGCCGTGGGGTCGGCAGTCGGTCTCGCTGATCAGCGCGACTGCGTTACAGCGGCTGGTCAAGCTGCACGTGCGCGTCCACGGCGGCCGGCGGTGGGTTGCGTACGTCGACGGCAAGGCGACGGTTCCCTCGTCGGAGACCGTGGGCTACGCACGCGTCACCACCCCGGGCGCCCACCGGATCTTCGTCGCGCTCGCGGGGCAGCCGCGCATCCGCTCCCGGACCGTCGACGTCAGGCTTGCGAGACCGGCGGGCCCGGTCATAGCCGCGGCCGGCGACATCGCGTGCGATCCGAACACCAACGCCTTCAACGAAGGACGCGGCTCGGCGCATGCGTGCCACCAGCGCGCGACCTCGGACCTCGTCGTCAACGCGGGCCTCACGGCCGTGCTCGCGCTCGGCGACCTGCAGTACTACTGCGGCGCGCTCGCCGCGTTCATGTACTCGTACGACCCCACCTGGGGCCGCGTGAAGTCGCTCACCTACCCGGCTCCCGGGAACCACGAGTATCAGGGCGGCGGCGCGTACGGCTGTGAGCACGGCGCTCAGGGGTACTACACCTACTGGGGCTGGACGGCCGGGGCCCCGATCGGCGGCTACTACTCGTTCAACCTCGGGGCCTGGCACCTGATCTCGCTGAACTCGAACTGCGAGGACATCGGCGGCTGCGGCCCGGGCTCGGCCGAGGAGCGGTGGCTGCGCGCCGACCTCGCCGCTCACTCGAAGGCGCGCTGCACGCTTGCGTTCTGGCACCACCCGCCCTTCACCTCGAGCGTGTCGCCGGTTGGCGTGCCGCGAACGCAGGCCCTGCTGCAAGACCTCTACGACGGCGGCGCCGACCTCCTGCTCGCCGGCCACCAGCACAACTACGAGCGGTTCGCGCCGCAGACGCCGCAGGGAATCGCCGATCCAGGGCGGGGCGTCCGCGAGTTCGTGGTCGGCACCGGCGGCGAGGATCACCGCCCCTTCGGCAAGCCGATCGCGAACAGCGAGGCGCGCAACGACGAGGCGTTCGGCGTGCTCGAGCTGACGCTCCTCCCGACCAGCTATACCTGGCAGTTCATCCCGGAGGCCGGCGCGACGTTCACCGACGCGGGCTCCTCCCCGTGCCATTGAACCAGCCCAGCCAAGAGAGCCCACTCCGCGGATCGTGCCTCTGCGGCGGCGTCCAGTTCGAGGTGACCGCGCCCTTCCTGTGGGCGAACCACTGCCACTGCTCGCGTTGCCGGAAGCATTCCGGCGCCTTCGGGGGGACGCAGGGGCGCGTGCCGCGGGAGGGCTTTCGGCTGCTCGCGGGTGAGGAGCTGATCAGCGTCTACCGGCCGGGCGACGGGCGCGTGAAGGCGTTCTGCTCGGTCTGCGGCTCGAGCCTGTTCGGCAACGAGTGGCCGGAGGGCGACGAGATCGCGATCCGATTCGGCGCGCTGGACGGCGACCCCGGGATCCGTCCCGAGCTCCACGTCTTCGTGGACTCACGCGCCCCCTGGGACGAGCTCCCGGACGATGGGCTGCCTCGCCACGGCGAGGGAGCCGCTTAGTCGCCCCAGACCAGATCTGTGTAGAGAAGCCGCATGCCCTCTTGACGGAAGTTCGGCTACCGATCTTCCGGCCGGTGTTGTTAAATCCAGCCGCCGTCACTGCAGCCGCTCGGCTGCAGTTCACAACTGAGACCTGGAGGCAAAGAGCATGAGGGGACGCAAGCTCAAGCCCACAAGGCGCCGGTTGGCTGTCGTCGCCGCGTTGTTCGCACTCGCCGTGCTCGTGCAGGCGGCGGTGGTCTTCGCGGGCGGGGCGACCCGGACGGGGCCGCAGTCCGTCAGCGGTTCTGCGCCCGTCGCGATACCCGGCGCGCACGGCCGAGTCTTCGTCGGCCATTCGTACAAGAACGACGTCTCGCCGGCACTCGGAGCGATTCCGGCGATGCCGCTGAAGCCGATGCCGGAGCGCGAGGCCGCGCCGAACCCACGGATCGGCAGTCATCGCAACGCGGCTGACCCGGTCGTCCAGCGGACGCAGGCCCCGGCGAGCATGCCGGCGCCATCACTCAACTTCAATGGCATTCCGTTCCCCGGAGTGGCCTGCAACTGCGCGCCGCCCGACACGAACGGCGAGGTCGGCGCGACGCAGTACGTCCAGATCGTCAACGAGGGCTTCCAGGTGTTCAGCAAGTCGACGGGAGCCTCCCTCTACGGGCCTGCGGGAATCACGACCCTCTGGAGCGGGTTCGGCGGCGTCTGCCAGAACAACGGCGCCGGCGACCCGGTCGTGCTCTACGACCAGATCGCGAACCGCTGGCTGATCACGCAGTTCGCGGGGGTGTCCGTGCCGACCGACGAGTGCATCGCGGTCTCGACCACGAGCGACGCGACCGGCACCTGGTACCGCTACGGGTTCCATCTGGGGTCGAACTTCTTCGACTACCCGCACCTGGGCGTGTGGCCGGACGCCTACTACATGTCGATGAACGTCTTCAACTCGCTCGGCACCGCGTACCTCGGGCCGCAGCCGTTCGCGTTCAACCGTGCCGCGATGCTGGCCGGGAATGCGGCGACCTTCGTGACCACCGGGATCACCGGCGGCTCGTCGGAGGACGCCTACTTGCCCGCAGACCTCGACGGCTCGACCTTGCCGCCGGCCGGGGCGCCCGAGTCGTTCGTCGAGTGGCCCGGCGCGGGCACCTACCGCGTCTACCACTTCCACGCGGACTTTGCGACGCCGTCCAATTCGACGTTCACGCTCTTCGCCGCGCCCGCCGCGGCGGGATTCACGCAGCTCTGCCCGACGACCCGCGCCTGCGTGCCGGAGCCGAACGGCTCCTCGCTGGACGCGATCGCCGACCGGATGATGTTCAGGGCCGCCTACCGCAACTTCGGCGACCACGAATCGCTGGTCACCAACTACACGGTCGGCTCGGGCGGCGTGGCGGGAGTCCGCTGGCTCGAGCTGCGCGGTGTGACGGCCGGGCCGGTCACCGTCTACCAGCAGAGCACCTACCAGCCGGACACGACGTGGCGCTGGATGGGCAGCGCGGCGATGGACGCCGCCGGTGACCTCGCGCTGGGATACAGCGCTTCGAGCGCGACGACGGTCCCGCAGATCCGCTATGCGGGCCGTCTCGTGACCGATCCGTTGAACCAGCTCGCCCAGGGCGAGACGACGCTCTTCGCAGGGGCGGGCAGCCAGACGGCGACCGGCAACCGTTGGGGCGACTACAGCGACATCACCGTCGACCCGGTCGACGACTGCACGTTCTGGTACACGAACGAGTACTACCCGGCGGGGTCGTCGCAGTACAACTGGCGGACGCGGATCGGGGCGTTCAAGTTCCCGACGTGCGGCGGGCAGCCACCTCCGCCGCCGCCACCACCACCTCCGCCACCACCACCTCCGCCGCCGCCACCACCACCACCTCCACCACCTCCGCCACCACC
>DATDFL010000262.1:0-8979 GCA_036522595.1 Gaiellaceae bacterium | reverse complement strand
GGGGCGGCCGATGCTCCGCTCGGGTACGGAGTACGAGGTCATTCCTCCTCCGGCTCCTGCGAGTGCCAGCCGACCAGCGCGAGCACGCAGACGATCCCCATGATCCCCGCGGCGCCGTAGCGGCCGATCAGCAGCATCGTGTAGACGAGCGACATGGCGAGCGCCAGCACCGGCGGCCACGGCGACTCGTGCGGCATCTGCGCGATCTGCGCGAGGCGGCCGTCGACGGGCGTCACCTCGGGCTGCTCGTGCCCCTGATCCAACGCGAGGGCGGGGACGAGGGGATCCCAGTTCGCGTAGGCGCTCGTGACGGTCGGGATGATGGCGAAGTCGTACTCCGGCGGCGGTGAGCTCGTCGTCCACTCCAGCGTCGGTCCGTGCCACGGGTCGGGACCGGCCGGGGCCCCGCGCCGGTAGCTGACGACGAGGTTCCCGAGCAACACCAGGATCCCGGCGAGCGTGACGAAGCCGCCGATCGTCTCGGCGAGGTTGTATGCCGTCCAGCCGAGCCCCGCCGGATACGTGTAGACGCGGCGGGTCATCCCGAGCAGCCCGACGATGTGCATCGGGAAGAACAGCAGGTTCGTCCCGACGAAGATGAGCCAGAAGCTGATCTGGCCCGGCCGCTCGAGGTACATCCGCCCGGTGACCTTCGGGAACCAGTAGTACATCCCGCCGAAGATCGGGAAGACCGCCGCCCCGAAGATGATGTAGTGGAAGTGGGCGATGATGAAGTAGGTGTCCGTGACCTGCTGGTCGAACGGGATCGCCACGAACATGATCCCGGTCAGGCCGCCGGTCACGAACATGAAGATGAAGCCGGCGATGAAGAGCAGCGGCGTCCTGAACTCCGCGAGGCCGGTGATGAACGACATGCACCAGGCGAAGACCTGGATCGTGCTCGGGATGACGACCATCGCCGTCGCAGCGGCGAAGAAGATCATCGAGACCGTCGGCATGCCGACCGCGTACATGTGGTGGGCCCAGACGCCGAAGCCGATGAAGACGACCAGCAGCTCCGCGATCGCGACGAGCGGGAACGCGACCAGGCGCCGCTGCGTGAAGGCCGGGATGATCGAGGTCGCGATCCCGAAGGCCGGCACGATCAGGATGTAGACCTCGGGGTGCCCGAAGATCCAGAAGAGGTGCTGCCAGAGCAGCGTCGAGCCGCCGTGCGACGGGTCGAAGAAGTGCGTGCCGACGTTGCGGTCGAGGAAGAGGAAGATCGTGTCGGCGCTCAGCGCCGGTAGCGCGAACAGCAGCCCGAACGACGCGGCCAGCATCGCGTAGCAGAAGAGCGGCAGCCGGTTGAGCGACATCCCGGGCGCCCGCGACTTGAAGATCGTGACGATGAACTGGCCTGCCGTCAGCGTCGACGCGACCGAGTTGAAGATGATCCCGAGGCAGTAGAAGTCGATGTTGTGCCCGGGGTCGTAGTGCTTGCTCGCGAGCGGCACGTAGTCGAACCAGCCCGCGTTTGGCGCCTTCCCGATCGCGAGGCTCGAGTAGATGAAGATCGCCGAGGCTACGAAGATCCAGTAGCTGAGCGCGTTCAGGCGCGGGAACGCCATGTCGCGGGCGCCGAGCATGAGCGGCAGCAGGTAGTTCCCGAACGCGCCTGTCGTCATCGGGATGATGAAGAAGAAGATCATCGTGATCCCGTGCATCGTGAAAAGCTCGTCGAAGGTGCTCGGCGAGACGACGTGGCTGTTCGGCTGGGCGAGCTGCGTGCGGATCAGCAGCGCCTCGACGCCCCCGGCGCCGAAGAGGACGAGCGTCGTCCAGAAGTAGAGAAGGCCGATCCGCTTGTGGTCGGTGGTCGTGAGCCAGCCGAGGACTCCGGGTCGGCTTTCCCAGATCTGCTCGAGCCGTTCGATGCGCTCGGTCGCGACGATCACTACTTGAGTCCCTCCAGGTAGGCGACGAGCGCATCGAGCTCGTGGCCTGAGGCTGAGAAGTTCGGCATCAGGTTTCCCGGCTTGACGTGCTGGGAGTTTGCGATCCATTCGCGGAGGTTCTCGCGGTCGTTCGGGATCGTCACGGCGCCGAGGGTGGTGCGGGAGGCGACGTGGGTGAGGTCAGGCCCGACGAAGCCGTCGGCGTCCGTGCCGCGGATTGCGTGGCAGCTCGAGCACGGGCCGTTCATGAACAGGCGCCCGCCCTCGTCGGCGAGGCTCGAGACCGGGTTCTTCGAAGCGGGCTTTTCCTCACGAGCGAGCCAGCGGCGGAAGACAGCAGGCGGGTCGACGAACACGTACATCGCCATGTGCGCGTGCTGCAGCCCGCAGAACTCGGCGCACTGACCTCGGTAGCGACCGGGTTGCAGGGCGTCGAGCTCGATCGCGTTCGTCCGGCCCGGGATCGTGTCGATCTTCCGGTTCAGCTCGGGGACCCAGAAGCTGTGGATCACGTCGGCGGTGCTCACGACGACCCGCACCGGGGTGCGCGCCGGGATGTGCAGCTCGTTCGCGGTGACCGCGTTCGTGCCCGGGTAGCGGACCTCCCACCACCACTGGTGGCCGACCACGCGGATCGTCAGCCGCGTCGCCGTGCTCGCAGGCGCCTGCGTCGTCTTGATCACGAAGAGGTCCCCGATCACGAAGAGCGCGGAGATGACGACGATCGGCATGACGATCCCGAGGCCGATCACCGCGTACCAACTGCGTTTCTCGCCGGGCTTGTCGCCCTCGACGTCGTCGCCCCAGCCGCGTCGCTTGCGGCGCTTCCACGACCAGAACAGCAGGCCCACGACGAGGCCGAGCCCGAGCCAGGCGCCGCCCATCATCCACCAGAAGAGGCTCGCGATGTCCTTCGCCTGGTGGCTGTGCGCGTCGAGGGAGTTTTGCGACCCGCCGCATCCCGCGAGCGGGACCACGGCAAGCAGAAGAAACGCAGACCACCGGTCCCTCCGGGGGGCTTTCACCCTGGTCGCTGACTACCCGCTCGCAGCGGAGGTAATCACGGCTAGGCTGGAGTTTCCGGGGTGCCGCTCGAGCGGCTGAGATCAGACCCGCGAACCTGATCCGGGTAATGCCGGCGGAGGGAGACGATGGACGAGCGTATGCCGAGCTGGGGGATCACGCCCGTGCCGGAGCGCCTGAGCGTGCTGGGGCTCTTCGACTCCCTGCTGCTCTGGGGCAATCTCTCCGTCTCGCTGCTCGTGATCGTGATCGGGGCGCTGCTCGTCCCGGCGCTGTCGCTCCGAGACGCCCTATTGGCGATCGTCGTCGGCGCGGTGGTCGGCAACGTGCTGCTCGGGCTCGCAGCGATGATCGGCGCAGACGGGCGGGTCCCCGGGATGGTGCTGCTGCGGGCGCCGCTGGGAAGGCGCGGCTCGTACGCGCCTACTGCGTTGAACGTCGCCCAGAACCTGGGCTGGTCGACCTTCGAGCTGATCATCATCGCCTCGGCCGCTGCCGCCCTCTCCAAGCACCTGTTCGGCTTCAGCGGCAAGTGGGTCTGGACGTTGGCGTTCGGCGTGCTGAGCTGGGGTCTCGGGATGCTCGGGCCGATCGGATTCGTCCGCCGCTACCTGCGCAAGTTCGCCTCGTGGGCACTGCTCTTCTCGATGGCGTACCTCACGTACTGGGCGATCTCGAAGTCGCACCTGCACGCGTACTGGGCGCGCCCGGGGAAGGGCGGCTTTCCGAGCTTCGGCCAGGCGGTCGACCTCGTGATCGGAAGCGTCGTGTCGTGGACGCCGCTGGCCGCGGACTACACGCGCTTCTCGCGCAAGCGGCGCGATGCCTTCTGGGGTGCGGCGGTCGGCTACTTCTTGCCGGTGATCTGGTGCGTCGGGCTGGGGGTTCTGATCGTCCTTGCACGCGGCGTCTCGGATGCGCAGGCCTTGCCCGCCGCGGTGGCGGCGGCGGGCGGCGTCGCCTTCGTCGCGCTCGCCGCGATCACGATCGACGAGAGCGAGAAGGCGTTTGCGGACATCTACTCGACGGCGGTCTCGATCCAGAACCTCGTGCCTCGGCTGCCGCAGCGGCTGCTGATCACGCTCGTCTCCGCAGCGGCGACGGGGCTCGCGCTCGCGCTGAACCTCGGCAACTATCAGGACTTCCTCTACCTGCTGGGCTCGTTCTTCGTCCCGCTCTTCGGGGTGCTGCTCGCCGACTGGCTGGCTCGGGGCGGGCACTACGAGCCGGAGGACATCTTCTCGGCGCCCGCGGTGCGCTGGGAGCTGATGCTGCCCTGGATCGCCGGCTTCGTTCTCTACCAGTGGCTCTCGCCGGTCGGCCCGCACTGGTGGACGGCGATCGTGGACCGCTTTCACCCTGGTCACGTCAGCTGGACGGCCTCGCTGCCGAGCTTCGCGGCCGCGTTCGGGCTCGCGCTGCTCGCGACCTGGCTCCGGGCCCGGATAGATTCGCGCCGTGCCGCGGCTCGCCGTGATCGGGAACCTCTCGCGCGACCTCGTTGACGGCGGTCCGCCGCGCGCCGGCGGTCCTCCATTCTGGGCCGCTCGCGCGCTGAGAGCCCTCGGAGCGCCGTCGCTCGTGCTCGCGAAGTGCGGGGCGGCCGATCGGGCCCTGCTGTTGCGGCCGCTCGTCGCTCTGGGCATTCCCGTGCTGTGGCTCGGCGGGGCGTCCACCGCGGCGTTCTCGATCCGTTACGAAGGCGACCGGCGGGAGATGACCGTCGACGGGATCGGCGACTCGTGGTCACCGCAGGACCTGGAGCGGCTCGGAGACGCGCGCTGGGTCCACGTCGGCGCGCTCGCGCAGTCGGATTTTCCTGCCGAGACGCTCGCCGCCCTGGCAAAAGGGCGGCGGCACGTCCTGTTCGACGGCCAGGGCCTCGTGCGGCCGCCGCGAACCGGCCCGCTCGAGCTGCACGGCGACTACGACCCCGAGGTGCTTCGGTACGTGCAGGTGCTGAAGCTCGCCGAGGAGGAGGCGCAGGTCTTGATCGGCGAGCCCGACGAGGCGGCTTTGCGAGCGCTCGGAGTTCCCGAGGTGATCATCACGCTGGGCTCCCGGGGCTCGCTCGTCTATGCCGACGGGCGACTCGAACGAATCGCCGCGCCACCGGTCGGCGGGCCCGTCGATCCCACGGGCGCCGGGGACGCCTTCGCCGTGGCGTACCTGGCCGGGCGGGCCGGCGGGCACGCACCGGTTCCGTCGGCCCGGCGGGCGGGCGCGTTGGTCACGGGCCTGCTGGCGGGCCGTCTCAGATGAGAGCGCTCGTCGGAACCGTCGACGGCGTGTTCGAGGTCGACCTCGAAGAGGAGATCGTGCTGGGCGCCGCGGATGTCCACGTCGAGCGACCGACACTCGAGGTGGACTTGCCCCTGGTCGTATCCGCAGCCGGCGTGGGCTCGACGGTGATCGCGGTCGTAGAGCGCCGCCCGCCGCTGGCGATCTCGAACGACGCAGGCCGCACGTGGCGAGAGTCCGGCGGAGGCCTTCCGGCCGGCCGCGCCGTCGCTATTGCCGAGGACAACCCGGACTATGTCGTCTACGCGGCCCGCAACCGCCTTTATCTCTCGGAGAACGGCGGAGTCTTCTGGCGCTCACTCGCGCCCGAGCTCCCCGAGATCGAAGCCGTCGCGCTCAGGGAAGTCTGAACTCGCCGCGGGCGACCACGACTGCGCTGCCGCCGACTTCGACTCGCGTGACCTCGTCGCCCGAGCCCTCGACTCTCGCGTACAACGTCGACGGCCGGTTGATCTCCCCGCCCTGCGAGATTTCGATCTCGTCACCCCATTTGATCCGGCCGTGACGGGCCAGGTGCACCGCGAGCGGGCCGGCCGCCGAGCCGGTTGCCGGGTCCTCGTCGATCCCGCCCAGGCCGAACATCCGCGTCTTCCAGCACTTGCCCGAGCCTGCGAAGCAGTTCGTTCCGAGCGCCGCCGGCAGCCCTGTGCCGCGCAGGTTCGGCTGCAGCGCGGCCACCTCGTCCTCGGAGCCCAGGCAGACGTACACGTGCTGCACCCCGTTGTCGTACTCCTCGACCGGCAGCTCCGAGCGCTTCACGCCGATCGCGCCGAGTAACACCTCCTCGTCCGCGAACGGCTTCCACGACGGCACCGGCTGCTCCATCCGCCCGAAGATGATCTGAGCACCCTCCCGCTCGAGCGCGATCGGCACCGTGCCGGCGAGCGTCTCGAGCCGGATCACCTCGAGCTGCATCGGCTGCGCGAGCACGAACGCCGTCCCCAGGGTCGGATGCCCGGCGAACGGCAGCTCGATCTGAGGCGTGAAGATGCGGATCCGCGCATGCCCATCGGCCTCCTTCGGTAGCACGAACACGCTCTCGGAGAGGTTCATCTCGCGGGCGAGCCGCTGCATCTCCTCGGTCTCGAGCCCGCGCGCGTCGGTGAACACCGCGACCGGGTTCCCGGCGAGCGGCGTGTCGGTGAAGACATCCGCGACCACGTAACGGAACGTGCCCACGCGACTATCCTGCCAGCCGTGCAGCTCTACCTCGTTCGCCATGCGGAGGCTGCGGACGGAGAGCCCGACGAGCTGAGGCCTCTGACCGCGGAGGGCCGTCGTGCCGCCCGCGAGCTGGGCGAGCGCCTGGCCGCCGACGGCGTGCGCCCCGACGCCGTCCTCACGAGCCCGCTCCTGCGCGCCCGCGAGACCGGCGCCGAGCTCGCCCGTGCCGCCGGGATTGAGGCCGAGGCAGACGAGCGGCTGGCCCCGGGAGCGACCGCGGAGGACGTGAAGTCAGCGGCGAGCGAGCGCGGCGAGACAGTCGTCGTCATCGGTCATCAGCCCGACTGCAGCCGCATCGCCGCCGCGCTCACGGGGGGCGAGGAACCGCCCTTCCCGCCTGCAGGCGTGCTCGCGATCGACCTCGCATGAGCGCCATCACCGTCCGAGACCTGCGCAAGTCGTACGGCGCGCTCGAAGCGGTGCGCGGGATCAGCTTCGAGGTGGAGCGCGGCGAGGTCTTCGGCCTGCTCGGGCCCAACGGCGCCGGCAAGACGACCACCGTCGAGATCCTCGAGGGCTACCGCAAGCGCGACGGCGGCTCGGTCGAGGTTCTCGGCGCCGACCCGGCGACGGCCGGAGGGAGCTGGCGGGAGCACATCGGCGTCGTGCTCCAGTCCTCGGCGATGTACGAGACGCTCACGGTTGCCGAGATGCTGAGCCTCTTCGCCGGCTATTACGAGCGGTCGCGCCCGGTCGACGAGGTCGTCGAGCTGATCGGCCTGCGCGACCAGCGAGACCAGCGTGTGCGACGGCTCTCCGGAGGCCAGCGGCGCCGGCTCGACCTCGGCCTCGCGCTCGTCGGCGATCCCGAGCTGATTTTTCTCGACGAGCCGACGACCGGCTTCGACCCGCACGCACGACGCCAGGCCTGGGAGACGCTTCGCTCGCTCCGAAGCCTCGGCAAGACGATCGTCCTCACGACGCACTACCTCGACGAGGCCGAGCAGCTCGCCGACCGCGTCGCCGTGCTGCGAAAAGGGGAGATCGTCGCCGTCGGCCCGCCCGCCGAGCTGATCGGCGCGACGCCCGCGACGGAGATCCGCTACCGCGAGAACGGCCGCGAGGTGACCCTCGAGACGGACAGCCCGACCCGCGTCCTCAACGAGCTGACCGCCAAGGCGCTGGCCGAGAACCGGGAGCTCGAGGGTCTCATCGTGCGCCGCCCTAGCCTCGAGGAGGTCTACCTGACGCTGACCGAGGAAGAAGCCGAGTGAGGCTTTTCCGCCACGAGCTCAAGGGCGAGCTGCTCCTCTACGTGCGCAGCCGCGAGCTCGCGTTTTTCACGTTCCTGCTGCCGATGATCTTCTTCCTGCTGCTCGCGTCGGTGTACGGCAACGACCGGATCAAGAGCGAGGGCAACGTGCGCTCGGCGAACTTCCTCGAGGCCGGGATGATCGGCTACGGCGCGATCGCGATCGCGTTCGCCGGCCTCGCGATCGTGCTCGTGATCCGCCGCGAGTCCGGAATCCTCAAGCGGTTGCGAGCGACGCCGCTGCCGGCACCCGCCTACGTGGCCGCGTTGCTGTGCGCGTTCCTCGCCTCCTTCGCGGTCGAGGTCGTGGGCCTCGTTGCGATCGGCCGCCTGTTCTTCTCGGTGCCGCTCCCCACCCACATCGTCTCGCTGGTGCTCGCGTTGCTCCTCGGCGCGGTCTCGTTCTGCGGCCTCGGGATCGGTCTGACCGCGCTGATCAAGAGTGCCGAGGGCGCCTCCGCCGTCGTGAACGCGATCTACCTCCCGGCTGCGTTCATCTCGGGCTCGTTCTTCTCGCCGCACTCGTACCCGCGGGTGCTGCGCGCGCTCGCAGACGTGCTGCCCCTGACCTACTTCCTGCGGCTGATCCGCAACGTGATGCTCCACGGTCACGAGATCTGGTCGCAGGGAACGAACGTCGCGGTCGTGGCGGCCTGGGGAATTGCGGGCGTGATCGTCGCACTACGATCTTTCCGCTGGGAGCCCTCGGAGGGTTAGGTCCGACCGAGCCGGGTTATACGGCTTGAAAATGATGAACGAACCTCAGTTGGCCTTCGCCGTGCGCGAGGTGGAACCGCCGGGCGTGGAGGTTCGCGTCAACTTCGGGGTCTTCGCGGGACGCGGCGCCACTCCCGCGGAGATCGACGAGCTTGCGGCCGCTCTGCTCCCGAGGGTGGGTGACGTCTCGATCGTCGCCGAGGAACGGCACGAGATCGGCGAAGGGAGCGAGGCGTCGCTCAACCAGGTCCGGATCGAGGTCGCACCGGAACAGCTGCCCGAGGACGAGCGTGAGCTCGACATGCTCAGCGGCCGGCTCGTCGAGATCGCAGAGGCCTGGGCGCGAGCCTGCATCGCCGACCGCCACGCCGAAGTCTCCGAGCTCTAAGCGCGGACCAGCCGGCGTTTCGGTGTTCGCCCTGAGCGGGCGGCTCGCAGTGCGAAGCGTACGAGCGCGCGCGGCATCTTCTCGGCGCGGGCGATCGTGTCCTCGAGCGCCGAGACGAACCAGTCGACGTCGTCCTCCGTCACGACGAGCGGCGGGATCGCCTTCAGCACGTTGAG
>DATDFL010000261.1:0-19805 GCA_036522595.1 Gaiellaceae bacterium | reverse complement strand
CGTACGTCCACACCGCGTTGCGCAGCACGGCGCGAACCGGCTCCGGGATCGTCGGGATCTTCTCTGCGGGAAGCCTCACGAGTAGCCGAGCTCCTCCATCAGCTCGGCCGCCTCGGACTCGACCTCCGCGACTTGCTCGGGCGTGAGGTTGCGGTGCCAGCGCCCCACCGACTCGGAGTGCATCTGCGAGAGCGCCCGCCCGAGGATCACCGGGTCGGCGCCGATGTGTGCCGCGAGCGGCTCCGAGGCTGTCTCTGGATCCGCCGCCAGCTGCTCGTAGCGAACCTCGACGGTCGCAGACGGAGCTGCGCGGGCAGCCGTCACGTAGCGGCGCCAGGCCCAGCCGGCGCGGCGCGCGTCGTCGGCCTCGTCGAACTCCTCCACGCGCTCCGGCTCGACCCAGAACCGTGCGTAGTGCCCGTACGGAGCGCCGACGTCGTCGCGGCCCTCGCGGCCGGCTCGGAGCCAGCCTTTCTGGAGCAGCGAGGCCGCCACATCGCGGGGGTCCCGGAGCATGTGGACGATCGCCGCCTGCGGGTAGGCCCGCAGAACCGCGGCGAGGATGAACGCCGTCTCCGGCGATTGCTCGACCGCTCGCAGGTGCCGGACGAGCCCGTAGCGCCGGACCGTCTCCAGCATCCCGCGGAGCTCCTTCGCAGCCTCGTCCTGCGGCTCGGCCGCCAGCCGCGGGATCACGGCCTTCCACGGCTTCAGCTCCCCGAGATCGACGAGCCCGGGGACGCGTCCGATCGCGCCGGCGACGAACGTCGTCCCGGATCTCGGCGCGCCGAGCACGAACACGGGCCGCTCCGCAACGACCTCGAGATCCCGGCCGCTGTGCCTGCGCGAGCGTGGAAGCACGCGGGCGACGGCTTCGGCGTAGAGCCTCCTCGTCATCCGGCGGAGCCTAGTCGGGAGTGACGTAGGCGGCCGTCAGTCCGCCGTCCACGAGGAACGCCGAGCCAGTTACGAGAGGCGCTCGCGGGGCTGGATCGGGCTAGTCGCCGAGCGCGCGAACGGCGTCCTCGAGCTCGTCGTGAACGGCCGCTGCGACGTAGACCGCCCAGGGATGCGGCTTGCGGCCTGCCGTGTAGACGACGACGGGCTTGCCGATGCCGTGCGCGTACCAGGCCTCCATCGACGTTCCCTCGTCTGCCTCGCTGAAGTCGGCCAGGACGGCGTCGCACGAACGGATGTCCTCGAGGTCGCCCGTCACGATCTCTTCCTCGTGCCCTTCCGTGCGGCCGCGAAAGTCGCGGCGCATCGGGTCGACCGGTTCCCAGCCCAGCTCAGCGGCGAGCTCGGTCGCCCGGCGGCGGTAGTCGTCGGCGAAAGGCGGCCCGGCGAGGTAGACACGCGGCACGGCGCGTACAGTACGGCTGTGGGTGATCGCTCGACCGAGTTCGTCGCCCTGGGCCAGCCGGGCTCGGAGGCGTACGCGGGGCTGGAGACCTTCGAGAACCCGGGAGTCGCGCGCGTCGAGATGACGAGCGACGAGCTCGTCGCCATGTGCCCGATCACGAGTCAGCCGGACATGTACGTCGTGACGATCGACTACGAGCCGCAGGCCCTCTGCCTCGAGTCGAAGTCGCTCAAGCTCTACCTCGCGAGCTTCCGCAACGAGGGCGCGTTCTGCGAGGCGCTGGCCGTGCAGATCCGCGACGACGTGGCGCAGGCACTCGCGCTGCCGGCCGGCAAGGTGCGCGTCACGCTCCGCCAGAAGGCGCGCGGCGGGATCACGATCGTTGCGGCGACCTGACGCAGTTCGATCCCACCGATCCCGTTTTCCTGGCCGACCCGTACCCGAGGCTCGCGGCACTCCGGGACGAGACTCCGCTCTTCTACGAGGGCGGGCTCGAGCGCTGGTTCGTCACCCGCCACGCGGAAGTGCGCGCCTGCCTGCGCGACCGGCGGCTCGGCCGCAACTTCCGCCACGTAGGCAGCGAGGACGAATTCGCCGCCGCGGAGCCGCTCGACCCGCGTTGGCAGGCCTTCTGGGACAGCGAGCGCTGGAGCCTGCTCTGGCTCGAGCCGCCGGAGCACACGCGGATCCGGAAGCTCGTCGCGGCCGCGTTCACGCCGCGCTCGGTCGAGGCGATGCGCGGGCCTTGCGCCGAGCTCGCGCGCGAGCTGCTGCCCGACGGCCGCTTCGAGCTGCTCCACGATTTCGCCCAGCCGTACTCGATCGCGGTCATCTGCCGGCTGCTCGGCGTGCCGACCGACCGCGGCCGCGACCTCCTCGACTGGTCGCACGCGATGGTGAAGATGTACGAGCTCGACACGACCGCGGCGCAGGCCGAGGCGGCAACGGCGGCCGCGACGGACTTCCGCGACTACGTCGTCTCGCTGATCGGCGAGCGGCGGCGCAACCCGCAGGACGACCTCGTCACCCGGCTCGTCGAGGCTCGCGCGGACGGTGAGCGGCTGAGCGAGCCGGAGATCGTGTCGACGATCATCGTGCTGCTCAACGCAGGTCACGAGGCGACGGTGAACACCCTCGGGAACGGCGTGCGTGCGCTGCTGCGCCACCGCGGGCAGTGGGAGCGCCTCGTGGCGCGCGAGGTCGCGCCGGCGGCCGCAGTGGAGGAGCTCATCCGCTGGGACCCGCCGCTGCAGCTCTTCGAGCGCTGGGTGCTCGAGAACGGCGTCGAGGTCGCGGGGCAGCCGGTGCCGCGCGGAGCCAAGGTCGCGCTGCTCTTCGGCTCGGCGAACCGCGACCCGCGCGTCTTCGGGGACCCCGATGCGTTCGACGTCGCCCGGGCGAATGCCGCCGAGCACATCGGCTTTGGCGGCGGCATCCACGTCTGCATCGGAGCGCCGCTCGCGCGGATCGAGCTCGAAGCGGCCCTGCATGCGCTCGTCGAAAGAGCGCCCGCGCTCGAGCTCACTGAGGAGCCCCGGCGCAACCGCGCGTTCGTGATCTGGGGCCTCGATAGGGTCGAGGTATGCAGCTCGAACGGCACCGAGACGCGACCTCCTTCCTAGAGCGCGCCCGCGACTTCCTGCTCGAGCGAGAGGCCCAGCACAACCTGATCCTCGGGCTCTCGGAGCGCCTGCGCAGCGAGCCGCGGCTCTACGGCGAGGACCCGTATTTTGCGTCCGTTTCCGACGGCGGCCATGTCGTCGGCGTGTCGATGCGGACGCCGCCGCACAACCTAATCCTCTCCATGATCGAGGATGACCGTGCCCTCGACCTCATCGCGCAGGACGCGCAGGAGCTCTTCGACGGCCTGCCCGGAGTGATCGGCCCGAAGGATCCCGCCGCGAAGTTCGCGCGTCTCTGGCCGCAGCCCGCGGAGATCGGGATCCGGCAGCGGGTCTACTGCGCGTCGCACGTCGTGCCGCCGGAGGGTATCTCGGGATCGATGCGGGCGTATGAAGACGACGACCGTGAGCTGGTGGTCGGCTGGATGGACGCGTTCGTGGCCGAGGCCCTGCACCAGGGCATTCACGAGGACGGCGCTGCGTGGCTCGAACGGAACCTCGCGGGCGCGGACTCGGGGATCGCGCTCTGGCTCGACGGCGAGCCGGTGTCGTTCGCCGGCTACGGCGGCCTCACGCCGAACGGGATTCGGATCGGCCCGGTCTACACGCCGCCGGAGCTGCGGCGCCGTGGCTACGCGAGCGCGCTGACCGCCGACCTGACCCAGATGCTGCTCGACGGCGGGCGGCAGTTCTGCTTCCTCTTCACCGACCTCGCGAATCCCACCTCGAACTCGATCTACCGGCGCATCGGCTACGAGCCCGTGAGCGACGCCGATCAGTGGAGGTTCGGCTAAGAGGGCCCGCAGGGGTTTTTGCCGAGCCTGACCGAGACCACGGGCTCCTCGGCTTCCAACGCGCCGAAGCAGAGGCCGCAGAGCCCGACCGCCGCCTTCGCCAGGTGGAGCAGGTGCGCCCGCGTGTTGATCGGGAGGTTCCCCGAGTCCAGCAGGAACCTGTCGGTCATCGACTGCTGGGCCGGCGTCCCGCGCTGGGTGAACGTGTGCAGCGGCTTCTCGATCTCGCGCAGCCGGCGGATGTCGCGCAGAGACTTCGCAATGGCCCGGTGATCCGCAGGTGTGAGCTTGCACGTCTTCACCGCGGGGGCCGCCGCGGTCGTCGTCGCGGGAGCCGAGGCGTGCCGGCCGCCGTCGCCGCAGCCGGCGGCGACCACGGCGAGAACGGCAACGACGAGAACGCAGGTGAAGATCTTCAAGGTGTTTTCGTGACCCTTCGGCGGGAAGGACGGCCGCATGACCGAGATCGCCGAACAGCTCACAAAGTACCTGACGGATGCACACTCGATCGAAGAGCAAGCGCTCGCCCAGCTGCGCACCGCTCCTGACCTCGCGGGCGACGACGAGCTGAGCGAGAACTACCGCGAGCACCTGCGCGAGACGAAAGGCCACGAGCAGCGAATCCGCTCATTGCTCGAGGCCCGCGGCGCCAAGCCGTCGCTGGCCAAGGACACCGTCATGAAGGTCGGCGGCAAGGGCTTTCTCCTCTTCGCGCGGCTCAATCCGGACACTCCCGGGAAGCTGCACGCCCATGCGCTTTCGTACGAGGCGCTCGAGCTGTCCTCCTACGAGCTCCTGCGCGGGACGGCCGAACGCGCCGACGAGACCGAGGTGGCCAAGGCCGCCGACGAGATCGCGGCCGAGGAGCGCGCGATGATCGAGCGGCTCGAGCTCGGCTTCGACCGGGCGGTCGAGGTCTCACTACGCGAGGTCGACGACGGCGATCTCGCCGAGCGGCTTCGCAAGTACCTGGCCGACGCGCACGCGATCGAGGAACAGGCGATCGCGTTGCTGGAGCGCGGCCCGAAGCTCGCGGGAAGCGAGCGGCTCGCGTCGATCTACGCAGAGCATCTCGATCAGACGCGCGATCACGCCGAGGCGGTCGAGGCACGCCTGCAGGCACTCGGCGGCGACCCGTCGACGCTGAAGGACGCCGCTCTGCGGCTCGGGGCGCTCAACTGGGGCGCGTTCTTCCAGGCGCACCCGGACACCGCGGGCAAGCTCGCCGGGTTCACGCGCGCGTTCGAGCACCTCGAGATCGGCGGCTACGAGCAGCTGCGGCGCGTCGCCGAGCGGGCCGGCGACCACGAGACCGCTCAGCTCGCGGCATCGATCGTGGCCGAGGAGCGCGAAGCGGCCGACCGGATCGCGGGAGCCTTCGACGACGCGATCACGGCTGCCCTCGAGCAACAGGAGGTCGTCCAGAAATAGCATTACGGTGAGCGGATGGTGCGTTACGCGCTATCCGCCGCCGCTCTAGCCGGGGCCTACGTAGCCGCCGCGAAGCTCGGGATCGAGCTCTCGGTCGCGCAGGGCGTGATCACGCCGGTGTGGGCGCCCACGGGAATCGCGCTCGCCGGCCTCCTGCTGCTCGGCCGGCGCTTCTGGCCCGCGGTGGCCGTGGGCGCCCTGATCGCGAACGCGACCAGCGGCACCTCGTTCCTGGAGGCGGCGGGAATCTCCGTCGGCAACACGCTCGAGGCCGTGGTCGGGGCGACGCTGCTGCTGCGCGTCGACCTGCGGCCCTCGCTGGACCGCGTCCGCGACGTCTTCGCGCTCGTCGTCCTCGGAGCGCTCGTCAGCCCGTTGCTCGCGGCCTCCAACGGCATCGGCGTCCTCTCACTTAGCGGCGACGTTCACAACGCGGGATCGGCCTGGCTGCTCTGGTGGATCGGCGACGGCATGGGCGCGCTGATCGTCACGCCGCTGCTCTTGATCGTCACCACGCGACCCTGGAGGCAGTTCCCGCGCCGCGCCGAGCAGCTCGAAGCCGTCGCGATCGGAGCGGCACTCGCCGGCGTGAGCGCGGAGGTCTTCTTCGGGGGCGGCTGGCGCTACCCGCACGTTCTCTTCCCGCTCCTCGTGTGGGCGACCCTGCGCTTCCGCCAACCGGGTGCGGTGTTCGGGAGCTTCCTCGTCACGGCGATCGCCGTCGCCGGAGCGATCCACGGCTCGCTGCCGCTCGGCGAGCACAACACGACCCAGCTCGTCGAGATCGTCGAAGGGCTCC
This sequence comes from Gaiellaceae bacterium, assembly GCA_036522595.1. Taxonomy (GTDB): domain Bacteria; phylum Actinomycetota; class Thermoleophilia; order Gaiellales; family Gaiellaceae; genus AC-32. Next base: position 13,796 of record DATDFL010000261.1, on the reverse strand, counting down.
TTGCAGCCGTGGTCGTGAGCCTCTTCCTGCTCGGTGCCGTCCTGACCGAGCGCGTTCGGGCGGTCGAGGGCCTCGCCGAAGCCCAGCGGCTGGCCCATCTCGGCAGCTGGGAGTGGGACGTCGCGCGCGACCGGATCACCTGGTCGCAGGAGCTCTACCGCCTCTTCGGCATCGACCCCAGCTCGACGCGGCTGACCTACGACTCGTATCTCGAGCGGATCCATCCCGACGATCTGCCGGTCGTCCGCGAGACCGTGGACCGCGCGATCTCCGAGGGAGCGCCCTTCGAGATGGAGCACCGCGTCCTGCGGCCGGAGGGCGGCGTGCGCTGGCTGCACGGGCGCGGGCAGGTGATCACCGACGACTCCGGCGCGCCGGTGCGGATGGTCGGCACGTCTCAGGACATCACCGAGCGGAGGCGGGTCGAGGAGCTGCGCGAGTCGATCCTGTCGGCGGTCTCGCACGAGCTGCGGACTCCGCTGACGGCGATCGTCGGCTTCGCGCTCACGCTCCAGGAGCGCGAGGTGCACCTGACGCCGGCGACGCGGCGCCAGATCATCGACCACCTCAACACGGAGGCTCGGCGACTGGAGCGGCTCCTCTCGGATCTGCTCGACCTCGACCGCCTCCGCCACCGCGCCGGCAGCGCGAGCTTCCGCCGGGCCGATCTCGCCCGGATCGTGGCGGGCGTCGCCGAGGACTACGAGTCGGATTCCCGCTCGGTGGAGCTCGAGCTCGAGGAGGTCGAAGCGGAGGTGGACGCGCCGAAAGTCGAGCGGATCGTCGACAACCTGCTGGCCAACGCCTTCCGGCACGCGCCGGCGGGCGCCGAGGTGCGGGTGCGGGTCGCTCACTCGGACGGGGGCGCGGTGATCTCCGTGGACGACCGCGGGCCGGGAGTCGGCCGGCACGAGCGCGAGGCGATCTTTGAGATCTTCCAGCGCGGCAGCGCGGGGGTCGCCTCGGGCCGCGGCACGGGAGTCGGCCTTGCGCTGGTCGCGCAGTTCGCAGCGCTCCACGGCGGGCGCGCCTGGGTCGAGGACAACCCGGGCGGCGGCGCCTCGTTCCGCGTCTTCCTGCCTTTCGAACGTACGGCTTAGGTCTTGCGCGAGACGATCCGGCTGACGCCCGCGAAATGGGCGGCATCACGTGCGGTGGTCGCCCGGAACCGGTAGCGCTTGTTTGGCGAAAGCTTGCGCAGCACGCTGAAGGTCGACTTCTTGGACAGCTTCACTTTCGCGAACCGCTTCCAGCCGGACCGCGTCTTGACCTGGATCACGACGATCCGCCCGCGCTTGTTCGGAGCGACCTTGCCGCGGAACGACCACTTTCCACTCTTCCGGATCACCTTCAGCGTGATGAGGTAGGCGACGGAGACCGAAACGGTCGGCTCCGACGATGCACCCGAATAGGTGGCCTTGTACGTGGTGTTCTTCGAAGGCGAGACGGTGCTCGCGAACGCTCCCACCGAGTCTGTGGTGGCCGGTGGCAAGGCGGCGAACCCCGGAGCGCCCGCTGCCTGTGCCGCGAGCGCCACGCTCTGAGCCGCGAGCCCGCCGGCGCCCTGGGTCAGGGCCCCGCTCAGCGTTACCCGCTTGCCGAACACGATCTTCAACGGCGCGGCGCCGAGGGTCAGCCCAATCGTCGCGGGCTGCGTCGTGTAGAGCACCTTGAAGGAGTTCACGCGCGGTGTCGCGTGCCCGTCGGCGGACACAAGGTCGAGCTCGACGCGCAGCGCCTGGTAGGTCGCTGCCGGAATGGCGCTGAGGTTCACGGTCGTGTCACCGCCCGTGTTGAGCGGCGCTGACACGAGGGTCAGCCCCGTGCTCGCGTCGAGCACCCGCACGGTCGCGCTGCCGGAGCCAGACCCGCCGGGCGAGAACAGCGACGTGTTGACGACGAGCGAGCCCCAGGCCGTGACCATCCGCCCCGCTGCGGCCGTTACGGGCAGAGAGGTTGCGCTCCCCGAAGCCGCGAAGTTCACCGGCGCTTGCGTCAGCTCAACCTTGTCGAGGCTTGGCGAGGAGCCCGGTGTCGAGAGCCGCGCCTGCCAGCGCACGCCCTGGACGGTGAGCAGGAAATTCAGGGCTTCGCTCGGCGAGGCGACCGTGACCGGGAAGTAATCCGACCAGAACTCGCTCCCGCCCGACGAGTAGGGCTGAAGGAAACTCATCCACAAGTTGACGGAGCCACTCGAAGTACGGGCGATCTGCCGAAAGTCTCGGACACCCGTCGAAGAGTCGCCGAGTTGGTAGGTCGCCCAGCCGGTCGGAGTGTTCCCGGCGGCCGGCGGGAAAGCGGTCGTTGCGTGCTCGCCGCTGGTCCGGCCGGTCGCGTCGACTCCGCTCGTCCAAACGTGCACCGTCGAGCCGTCGACGAGCATTCCGGTCGCCTCCACCCCGGTCTCGTCAGTTGAGTAGGCCTGCAGGCTCGGATCCAGGACGAGCCCGTGCTTCGTCCAGGTCGTCCCGTCGGCCGAGGTTGCATAACCCACGCGCTCGATGCCGTCCGCATCTACGCCGGTGTAGAGCATGCGATAGTCGCCCGCCGCGACCTTGACGACCACGGGATCCTTCACGCCATCCTGGTCGAACGATCCTGCCCCGCCGACGTCGAGGACCGGCGAGGCGTTCTTCGTGAACGGCCCGTCCGCCGCACTCGCCGTCGCGAGCCCGATCTTCGAGACGATCCCATTGGAGCCCGAGTAGTAGAGGAAGTACGCGCTCGGCGTATCGATCAGCGCGGCGGGATGTGAGACGCCGGCCGAGTCAAATGCGCCCGAGGAGCCCTTGGCGAGCACCTGCGTGCGCGCCGACCAGGACGTGTTGTCGGGCTGCTTCGTTCCAGCAGCCTCGGGAGTTGACGCGCGCCCGATCGAGGTGGTCCCTCCGGAGTCGAGGCCGGTGAAGTACACGTCGTAGGTACCTGAGTCGTAAAGGACGCTCGGATCGCGCTCACCGCCGTTGTCGAAGGAGGCGGGGTTGCCGAGGCCGAAGAGGGCGCCTCCATTCGCGCCGGAGACCGGCACCTTCGTCCAGGCAGTGCCGTTGGGCGAAGTCGCTTCGCCGAGGCGCGGCTTGAAGTCGCTGCCGCGCGTGCCCCAGTAGAAGCCCGCCAGCTTCGGGTTGGCACCCGGTGGCGCAGTGACCGAGACCCCCGAGGCCTGCCGGGCGTCGAAAGCGGTCCCGAGCGTCCCGACGTCGAGCACGGCGCCGCCGCTCTGGGCGCCGCTGAACTTGTTGAACGCGTTGCCGTCGTTGGAGTTCGCTAGCCCGATGCGCGTATGGAAGTTCCCGTTCGCGTCGATCGTGTTGCCCGAGTAGAAGAGCTTGAACGGGCTCGAGGTGCCAGGATCTTCGAGCAGGTCCGGCGAGTTGAGATTCGAGTAGTCGAAGTTCGACGCGGCGCCCGAAGGGTTCAGCGCGGGGCTCGGCCCGGCCCAGGAGATCCCGTCGGTCGAGGTCGTACCCATGATCTTCGTCTGAAAGACCCCGCCGCCGACGAGCTTACGGCCCGTGAGGAGCATCGAGTAGCCGCTCGACGTCTTCCAGACGGTCGGCGCGAACGCGCCCCAGAGAATGTTGGCGCTCGCTCCCGGGTCCTCGGGTGCAATCACCTTGCCGCCCTTCGCCCAGGTGACGCCGTCCGGCGACGTCGCGTACGCGATTCGCTTCTTGCTCGAGTCGTCGCCCGTGTACCACATCTTCCACGCAGATCCGTCATGGAGGACGCTCGGATCTGCGGCGGAGAAGCTGTCGGCCGAGCCGGGTGGCCCGTGGCTGACAACGGCGCCCGGATACTTTGTCCAGGTTACGCCGTCCGGGGAAGTCGCATAGCCGATCCCGCCGAAGACGCCGGAGCGGCCCGAGTACCACATCTTGAACGGCGCGCTCTGATTCGTGGCGTCATAGACGACGTCGGCGCCGTAAACCCCGTTCTGGTCGAACGTCCCCGAGGTCCCCTGGAGCACCGGGTTACCCCCGTTTGCACGAGCCCAGACCGTCGCGTTGCTCGATGTCGCCAGGAAGATCGCCGCGGCCCGACCGTCCTCGGAGGTTCCGGCGTACCACATGTAGTAGGTCGCGCCGACCTTCGCGAGGGACGGGTCGTCCACACCGTCGTTGTCGAGCACTGCCGCGCTCGTAGGCTGGAGGACCGGATTGGCGGGGTCGGATGTGAGCGGCAGTGGCGTCGAAGGCAAGGTAAGAGCGGCGGGCGCCCCAGCTCCCGAGACTGCGAGCGTCGAGACGCCGACGGACGGGAACAGCAGTGCCTGGAAGTTGACGCCGTTCGTGAAGTCGGTGTCCGTGTCCCAGGTGGTCGTGGCCGGGACGCCGTTGGTCACGAGCCTTAGCCCGCCCTGAGCATCCAGCGTCGTGTTGGGGAGCGGCGACTGCAGACAGGTGGTGTCGAGGAACGTCTCGAAGTAGGCCGTGTCGTCATGCGAGCAGGCCGCGGCCCGGCCGGCGGCGGTCAGTGCCGCGACGAGAACGAGCAGCAGCGTGAGCAGGCGAACTCGGATATCCGAATATCGGATCCCTCTGTTTGCGACTTGAGCAGCAAGTTAGGGCCAGCGAGGGGCGCGCGGATGCTCGCGCGCCCCTCGCGCCCTCTGCTAGCAGAACGTTGCGACGATCGTTCCGGTGCCCGGATGGCCCGGGTTCGGCCCGTAACCCGGGTCGGTGTGCACGACCAGGATGCTGCCCCAGGTTCCGTTGATCGTGCTGCCCGACTGGGTGACGTTGCTCGCGACGAGCACGCCCATGTACTCCGGGACCGTGTCGGGCGGGTTCCCGCTGTTGCCGGGGCGAGCGGTGAAGCTCGTCCCGCACAGCTCCGGCGGGCTCATCTGCGGCAGGGTCACACCCGACGCGAAGCCCTTGAACGAAGACGGCGCCTGGCCGCCCGAGAGGCTGTTCAGGCTCGACCACGAGTGGCTCCACCAGGTGACGGTGCTCGAGCCGGCCCCGCCGGCCGTGACGTCGCCGAGGGTGAACGCGCCGCGGCTCGGGAAGGCGAAGACCACGACGTCGTCGCTGTCGGACGACGGCAGGTAGTACGCGTCGCCTGCGAAGTCCGAGGTCACGGTCTGGTTCCCGAGCCCACTCGAGACCGGCGAGATCGTGCAGCTCACGTTGCCGCTCGCATCGACGGTGCCCGAGCAGCTCTGAGCGCCCAACGTGAACGTGACCGTCTGGCCGGGCGGGCTCGGCGGATCCGTACCGTCTTCGAGGAGCTGCGCGCTGACGGTCAGCGACGACGCGTTGGCGAGGATCACCGTCGGGCCCGTGTACGTGAGCGTCGTCTCCTCGCGCGTGAGATCGAACGGCGTCGAGTCGGAGCTCCCCGCGTACACGGTGTCACCGGCGAACGAGGCCGTGACGGTGTACGAGCCGGGCACCTGGTTCAGCACCAGGTCACACGAAGCGAACCCGAACGCGTCGGTCGTGCCCGAGCACGACTGCGCGCCGAGCGTGAACGAGAGCGTCTCGCCGGAGAGCGGCCCTGACGTCTCGGAGTCGTCGAGCGTCCCGCTCAGCGTCACCGAGTCGTGGTAATCGCCGGTCGTCGCGCCCGTGTACGTCGTGACGGTCGGACGCTGCACGACCACGACCTGGTGCACGACCGAGGCCGTCAGCCCAGCGTCGTCCTTGACCGTGAGGGTCACGCTGTACGTCCCTGGGGCGGCATACGTGTGGGTCGGCGAGGCACCGGAGCCGGTTGCGCTGTCGCCGAAGTCCCACTGGTAGTCGATCAGGTAGCCGCCGGCGTTGTTCGAGTGCGACGGCGTGCCGTCGAAGCTGACCGGGTCTAACGCGTGCGGCGAGGCCGGCGAGGACGTGAAGTCCGCCGTCGGATCCACCGCGCCGTAGTTCGCTGCACACCCGCTGCTCGCGTTGCTCCACTCGAGCTGGAGCTCGTACGGGTTGTGGTTGATCAGCTGGTCGTAGTTGCCGGTGCCGTTGTTCGCGATCGGGGTGCCGAAGTTGAAGTTGCAGAGGTCACCGTTCTCGCCGGCGCCGTTGGTGTCGAACCAGCCGCCGTTGGTCGGGTCGGTGATCGTCTCGTTGTGCTCGTGGCTGATCACGTTCAGCTCGTGATCGGTCACGTCGCCGTTCGGGCGGTCGCTCGAGCTGCCACTGTTGCAGTGGCCGTCGGCGAACCCGATGTAGGGCTCGTTCGCCCAGAGGGTCAGGCCGTGCCCGCCGATGTTGAACGAGCTGTGGTACGCGCAGTAGCGCGGCGACGTGTTGAGGATGTTCCCGCAGTCGGAAAAGTCGTCGACGCACGTCTCGACGTTGTCGGGCAGGACGAAGATGTAGATGTGGTCGAGGCCGCGCGGGAGGCTGTTGGCCTCGATGAAGTTGTCGAGCTCGGTCGACTCCTGCGTCTGCGTCAGGCAGTTCGCGACCGTCCTCGTCCCGTCGGTGAGCGGGCAGCCCGAGACCGTCGCCGGGAACGCGGTGGTGTCGGTCAACGCGCCGGCGTAGGTCTGCTGGTACTGGATGAACGTGTTCGTCGAGTCGTCGTACTGCGTGTCAGTCGCATAGACGTTCGTCGCGCGGCCGCTGTCGGCGGCGACGTCGCCCATGTAGCGCTCGATCAGCGAGTGGTAGTTGGCCGTGACGGTGAAGCCGGCCGGCTGCCAGTAGACGACGTGCGTGGTGTGCGGCCCGATGACGAGCGCGCCGCCGTGGTAGGTCATGTTCGCCAGGGGCGCGTGCGGCCCCTTCGATCCGTGGAACCGGTGCAGCGAGCGGAGGAAGCTGATCCCGAGCGCGGGTAGCGCATGGGGGCGGACGAGCCGTTGCGTGCTCTTCTTCTTGTCGGCCATCACCCCGAGCGCGGGGCCGATGCGTTTCGCCGGGCTCTTGTGACGCGCGGCGGCTGCCGGTCCCGCGAACAGGGCGGGAACGACCAGGAACAGAACGAGCAACGCGACGTACGGCGCGCTCCGACACAAGCGTGCTGAGGACATTCTCGTCTCCTCTCACCCGACGCGTGGCGGCCGCGGTCCCGCGAGAGGGCATGGAAAGTTGGCGGCTGTGCAAACACAAGTGACGCGTTTGGGCCATGTCATCCCCCGGATGGGTGGCAAGATGAGAGCGCGATGTCGTACGCCGCCGTGCTCGCCGCGATCGCCTTCCTCGTAGCCGGCTTTCCGGGCTGCTCGAGTTACTCCGAGCAGCACATCACCGCTTGCACGCGCGCCAAGATCGGCGGCACGGTCGTCTGCCTCAGGCCCGGCGAGCGCTGCCAGGCGCGCCACGAGCGGATCTACCGCTCCTACGCGCTCACCTGCCGCAAGGGCGTGCTGCGCGAGCGCAACTACATCGGCCCCGCCAACCCCTAGAAATCCTTTGCGATCTTTGTAGGATCGCTCGCATGACACGTCGCCTGCTCGTCACCGTCGCGGCCGCAGCGTTCGCGCTCGCCGGAGCCGCCCCCGCACTCGCCTCGCAGCCGTACCACATCAACTTCAAGAACTTCCCGCTCAACGCGTCCGACTCGGCGCGCGACGGCACCGTGCTCTACAACAGCACGTCGCTGCGCCTCGCCTCGGGCAACCTCAGCTCGACGACCTACACCGACCTGTTCGCGCACTACGCGGGCGATACCGCCGACGGGTCGGGCCCCTACCAGTACGGCACGTGGACGTCCGGCCAGACGACGCTCAACTTCCCGTGGAACGAGCTCGTCTCCTCGTGGAATGCGGAGACGCCGCCCGGCACCTGGATCCAGGTCGAGATCAAGCCGACGCTCGACAACGGTCACGTCGCGAAGTGGTACGTCCTCGGCCAGTGGGCCTACGGCGACTCGGACTTCCACCGCACCTCGGTGGGCGGCCAGGGCGACGCCGACGGCTTCGTCTCGATCGACACCTGGTTCGCCAAGGACCACGACGCGATCTCGTACCGGCTGCGCGTGACGCTCTTCCGCCGCGCCGGCACGACCGCCACGCCGACCTTCAACCGGCTCAGCGCGATCGCCTCCAACTACCGCAACTCGAAGGGCTCGTTCCCGAGCCGCTCGGACGTCGGCAACGAGATCGACCTCGGCGTTCCGGGCTACTCGCAGGAGCTGCATCATGAGGAGTTCCCGCAGTTCGACGGTGGCGGCGAGGCCTGGTGCAGCCCGACCTCGACGTCGATGGTCGTCGCCTACTGGGACAGCCTGTACCCCGGCAACGGCTATGCGCCCAGCGCGGCCGAGATGTCGTGGATCCCGTACGCCGAGCCGTGGGTCGACTACACGGCGCGCTACGTCTTCGACTACCACTACAACGGCGCCGGCAACTGGCCGTTCAACACCGCTTACGCGGCCGGTCGTGGGCTCGTCGGGGACGTGACGATGCTCCACAACCTGCGTGAGGCGGAGCCCTTCATCCAGAACGGCATCCCGCTCGTCGCGTCCGTCGCGTGGAACTCGAACCAGCTCGACGGTGCCGACATCAAGAGCACGAACGGGCACCTGGTCGTGATCGAGGGCTTCACCGCCCACGGAAGCAAGGTGATCGTCAACGACCCGGCGACGATCCCCGGCAACCCGGTGAAGCACTACTACGACCGCGAGCAGTTCGAGCGTGCGTGGCTACCCGCTTCGGGCGGGATCGTCTACGTGATCAGGCCGCCCGGGTACCCGACGCCCGACCTGGCCCAGAACAACAACTAGCCGGGGAGCCAGCCGTCGCGGTAAGGCGCCGGCCGGCGCTCCGGAAAGCGCTTGTAGGCCTCGCTCGGCTTGTTCGTCTCCTCCTCGACGCCCGCGCCGTGGCGGATCGCGGCCTCGTCGACGCTGTACCCGCCCCAGCCGGGCCCGGTCGACTTGTCGCGTGCGCCGACCGCGAGACAGAGGCAGCCCTCGCCCGCGCCGACGATCGTGTGCTTCGCCTCCGCCGGGCAGTGGACGAAGTCCCAGGCACGCAGCGGCCGCTCTTCGCCCTCGATGATGAGGATCGCCTCGCCGGAGAGGACCAGGAAGTCCTCCTGATCGGCCTCCCAGTGGTACATCGACATCGGCTCTCCCGGCCCGAGCGCCCTCAACTGGATGCCGAGCTGTGAGAACCGCGGCTCGCCCTCGAACTTGCAGTACCGGCCGCGCCCCGCGCTCTCCTGCCAGACGGCCTCGCGTGCATTCAGGACGAACCAGCCCTCACCTCGCGGGCTGAGGCCGGACTCGGTCTGTTCGAACGACGCCTCGGGAACCACGAGGCGCCAGGCTACTAGGAGGGACCGCCCCAGCGCGTGGGATCGAAGCCGAAGGTCTCGACGAGCGGTTTCGACGACGCGGCCTCGGCCTCGGCGCGGTCGCGGCTGTACGTCCAGACCGTCTCCGAGCCGTTGGCGTCGAGCCGGTCGATCTCGAGCGCGACCGGCTGCTCGCGATCGACGTACTCGCACGCAAAGTCGGCTGCGTCGAGGAGATTCGGGCTCTCGTAGACCGCGGTGCGCTGCTCCTTCTTGGCCTTGTAGCCCACGAGGCACACGCGGTACGTGGTCTGCATCACGGTCGGCGTGGCCGGCAGCTCGAGTGCAGGAAGCTCCTCCTCGAGGCTCACCCCATGCTGCTCGACGAGCGCGGCCGCGAGCCCCGCCCGCGTCAGGTGCCCGCGCTCGATGAGGATCTCGCCGAGCCGCCGGTTCTGATGCCTGCGCTTCTCCGCGAGTGCGTCCTGCAGGTCGAGCTCGGCGACCACGCCGCTGTCGACGAGGACGGCGCCGAGCGGCCGCCACTTCTTCGTGGCAGGGCTTGCGGTGACGACCGGCTCCGGCTCGAGGTCGTCCCGCTCGAGCACGACTCCGTGCTGTCGGGCCAGTGCCTGCGCAAGCGACGCGCCGCTCATCGAGCCCTGCTCCACGAGGATCTCGCCCAGCAGCTTTCCCGTCTCGCGCTGCTCGGTGAGCGCGCGCTCGAGCTCCTCCGGGGTCAGGAGCTCGTCATCGACGAGGATCCTCCCCAGCGGCTGCCAGGGAAAGTCTGCTCGGTCCATCTCCTCCAGATATCGGCGCGGAAGGGCCCGGGCTAAACGGTCTCGTGACTCGATAGCGTTCCGACTATGGTCGCGCTCGTCACCGGCGCGAGCCGCGGCGGCGGCAAGGGAATCGCGCTCGTCCTGGGCGAGCGCGGCGCCACCGTCTACGTGACCGGGCGCAGCGTTCGGGGCGAGCCGACGACGCTCGACCGCCCCGGGACGATCGACGAGACGGCCGAGGAGGTCACCGCCCGAGGCGGCACCGGCATCGCGGTGCGCTGCGACCACAAGGACGACGCGCAGGTTCGGGCGCTCTTCGAGCGGATCCACGGCGAGCACGGCCGGCTCGACCTGCTCGTCAACAACGCCTGGAGCGGGTACGAGCTCCCGCTGTACTTCGAGACGCCGTTCTGGGAGATGGAGTGGCGCCACTGGGACCTCATGTTCGAGGGCGGTCTCCGTGCCGCCATGTTCGCGTCGATGCTCGCCGCGCCGCCGATGATCGAGGCCGGCCGTGGGCTGATCGTGAACATGACCTGGGTGCTCGACCGGCCGCACGGCATCACGTTCTACGAAGTCGTGAAGAACGCGACCAACAAGCTGACGGAGCAGATGGCGGACGACCTCCGGCCGCATGGGGTCGCCTGCGTCGCGGTGTCGCCGGGCTGGATGCGACTCGAGCGGATGGACTTGACGCCCGAGGAGGGGGCGCGGGCGGAATCGGCGGAGTTTCCGGGTCGGGCGATCGCCGCGCTGGCGGCCGACCCGAACGTGCTGACGAAGTCGGGCGGCGTGTACACGACCCCGCAGCTCGCGCGCGAGTACGGCTTCACGGACGTGGACGGCAAGCAACAGTCCGCGTTCTGGGACGAGCATTGGAGCAATCCGTGACTTGTCTGAGCCTCGTGAGAGTAGTTACATATTCCCGTGGTGCGGCCACGACAGATGTGCTCGACGCTGGCTGCCGCCGGACGCAACTCCAACATCCGGCGGGCCGAGCTCGCCTGGGGTGCCGCGATCGCCGCGGAATGGGCGCACTTCGTGGCGCTCGGCGTCTTCGCCTATGACCATGGCGGCACGCGCGCCGTCGGGATAGCCGGGCTCGTCCGGCTCCTCCCCGCGGCGGTGATCGCACCGTTCGCCGCGTCGCTCGGCGACAAGTTCCGGCGCGAGCGCGTGCTGCTCGCGATGAGCCTCGTCGGCGCGGGCGCGCTGGCCGGCTCCGCGATCGCGTTCTCGGCGGGCTCACGGCTGTTCGTCTTCGCGTTCGCGGCCGTGCTCGGGCTCGCCACGACGTTGATCAGGCCCGCCCTCCAGGCTCTCCTGCCCTCGCTCGCGCGAACTCCCGAGGAGCTGATCGCGGCAAACGGGGCAACTTCGACGATCGAGAGCCTCGGCACGCTCGTCGGGCCGCTGGCGGCAGGGATTTTGGTCGCGGTCGCGGACGCCGGGGTCGTCTTCGCAGCCGCGGCGGGAACGCTCCTCGTCGCAGCGGTGCTCCTTGCATTCGTCCGGGTCGAGGGCCGGATCGAGCTCGACGAGCAGACGGGTGCCTGGCAGATGGTCTCGACCGGGCTCCGCGCGATCTGGAGCGCCTCCGACGCGCGACTGCTGATCGGGATGATCGCGGTGCAGACCTTCGTCCGCGGCTGCGTCAATGTCCTGATCGTCGTCGCGGCCTTCCGCGTCCTCCATGTGGGCGCGGGCGGGGTCGGCTACATGACCGCGGCGATCGGGGTCGGCGGGCTCGCCGGCGCGATCGGGGCGATGACACTGGAGGGGCGGCCGCTGGCCGTTCCGTTCGGCGGCGCGCTCGTCGTGTGGGGCCTGCCGCTCATGCTGTTCGCGCCGCGGCCTGCGACCGTCGCGGCGGTGATCCTGCTCGCGATCGTCGGCGCCGCGAACAGCTTCGAGGACGTCGCCGTCTTCACGCTGATCCAGCGGATCGTCCCGGACGAGCTGCTGAGCCGCGTCCTCGGCGTCCTATGGGGCCTGGCGATGGGCGCCGTCGCGCTGGGCTCGATCGCGGCGCCTGCGATCGTCGCCTTGCTCGGCCCCCGCGCCGCGTTCGTCGTCGTGGGCGGTGTGCTGCCGCTGCTGGTGCTCTTCACCTACAGCCGGCTGGCCAAGATCGACCGTACGACGGTTCCGGCTCCGGAGCTGGAACTGATCGACTGCGTGCCGATGTTCGTCCCACTGTCGGTGGCGGCGAAAGAGCGGCTCGCGACGAAGTTCGCGCCGCGCCTCGCACCTGCGGGCGAGGTGGTGATCAATGCCGGCGACGAGGGCGACGGCTTCTACATCGTCGGCGAGGGCGAGCTCGACATCGACGCGGGCGGCAGGCACACGACCGTCCACCGCGCCGACTATTTCGGCGAGATCGCGCTGCTCCGCGACGTGCCGCGCACCGCGACGGTCACTGCCTCGGTCGACTCGGAGCTCCTCGAGCTGCATCGCGACGACTTCCTCGCGGCGGTCACCGGCCACTCGATCGCCCACGCCGCCGGTCACGAGGTCGCGTCGGCGCGGCTTGCGGCCGACACAAGCGGTTAGCCTGCCGCCATGGCCTACCGCGTCGTCCGCCCCGACGGGCTGGAGTGGATCACCCGTCCGCACGAGCCGGACGAGCCGGCTCGCCACGTGGCCGAGCTGAGCGAGCAGGCTGGCTTCGCCCACACGCGCGCGAACCTCTGGCGCTACGAGCCCGGCGCGAAAGGGCGGCGCCATCGCCACCCGGTTCAGGAGGAGACCTTCGTCGTCCTCGCCGGGACCCTATCTATGTACCTCGGCGACCCGCCCGAGCGCGTCGACGTGCCGGCCCAGAGCCTCATCCACGTCGAGCCGGGGACGCCGCTCCAGAGCGCGAACCACGGCGAGGTCGATCTGCTCGTGTACGCCTACGGCACGCCGCCGGAGAGCGAGCACGCCGAGATCCTGGAGTCGGCGCTCTAGGTGTGGGCTGCGGAACACAGTGGCGAGACGACCGCGTCGCCCGAAGACGTCTGGCGCATCTGGACAGACGTGCCGCGCTGGCCCGAATGGAACGCGGACCTGGCCACGGCCGAGCTCGAGGGCGACTTCGAAGTCGGCAGCACGATCAGGATGACCTCCGGTGACGGCGAGGTGATCGAGCTCCGCATCGCCGAGGCGGCCGAGCCTGAGCTGTTCGTCGACGAGGCGGACTTCGGCACCATCGTCGTGCGGACGACGCACCGGGCCGAGCCCGGGCGAATCGTCTACCGCATGGAGATCACCGGCCCCGAGGCGGACACCGTCGGGCCGGAGCTCGGGCCGCAGATCAGCGGCGACTTCCCCGAGGTCCTGAAAGCGCTCGCGGAGCGCGCCGAGCGGTGACCGGCGAGTTCCTGCTCGACACGCCCGTCGTGCGGAAGTTCATCACGGCGGTTCAGGAGTCCATCGCCGCCGCGGCCTCCGCGGAGGCTGCCTGCGCGGCGATCCGGCCGCGCTTCGCCGAGCTGCTCGCCGACCCCGGCTGGCTTCCGGACGAGTACCGGCAAAGCCACGCCGAAAGCGGCATGGGCGGCGGGATCGGCCAGTGGCTTCTCTTCCGCGCGGAAGATCGCTCGCTCTCCCTCTTCTCGCTGGTGGTGCCGTCTGGCTCGGAGACCCCGGTGCACGACCACCTCGCGTGGGGGCTCGTCGGCCTCTACCAGGGCACGCAGGACGAGGACATCTACGCCGAGCGCAACGGCGCGCTCGAGCTGGTCGAGTCGCGGGCGCTCGTCCCGGGCGACTTCTACGAGCTGATCCCGCCACAGGACGACATCCACCGCGTCCGCACGACCTCGGACGAGACCTCGGT
>DATDFL010000260.1:0-4040 GCA_036522595.1 Gaiellaceae bacterium | reverse complement strand
GGCCTGGCGCTGATCGAGGACGCTGCGGAGGCGCTGGGAGCCGAATACCGTGGGCGGCAGGTCGGAGGCCACGGCGTCTCGGCCGTCTTCGGTTTCTATCCGAACAAGCAGGTTGCGACCGGCGAGGGTGGGGTCGTCGTGACCTCTTCGGAGGACGAGTGGAAGGTGCTGCGGAGCCTCCGCAACCAGGGCCGCGAGTACGAGGGCGGCGGGTGGTTCCATCACGTGCGGGTCGGGTTGAACTACCGCTGGACGGACGTGCAGGCTGCGATCGGGATCGGCCAGCTCGAGAAGCTCGACCGGCTGCTCGCGCTGCGCGCGGAGGTCGCTGAGCGGTACGGGCGGCTCTTGGAGGGGCTCGAGGTCGAAACCTTGTGCGCGGACGACGCCGACCACCGGAGGTCGTGGTTCGTCTACGTGATCGCGCTGCCCGCAGGCGTCGACCGCGACCGGGTCATGGCCGAGCTGCGCGCCGCGGGGATCGGGACCGCGGACTACGTGCCGTGTGTGCACCTGCAGCCGTACATGCGCGAGACCTACGGGTTCGCCGAGGGGCTGTGCCCTGTTGCGGAGGACATCGCATCGCGGACGCTTGCGCTGCCGTTCTTCCCGCAGCTCGAGGCGGAAGACCAGGAGCGCGTGGTCGAGGCGCTCCGGGCCGCGCTCTAGCGTCCCGAACGCCCGGGACGAAGCGGCGCAGATTCGGCGCGAAGTCGTGACAGTCCCGTCGCGAAATCTCGGGTAACGTCGCCGGCGAGGGCGGCGGGTAGTCATCCCCACCCTGGGCGGGGGGACTTGTTCATGCGCGCGCGCGTGAACATCTAAGGGCGCCGCGGCTTCGCCAGGTCCGCGCGCCACGCGATAATCCCCGCATGGCAGACGCGAACCGGATGGTCTTCCTCGGCTTCGGCAAGTACGCGCGCGCCGACAAGATCTACGCGATCGAGCCCATCCGCGACGAGCGCCGCGGTCACGGCCGGCGCACCCTGGTCTGGGTTGAGGGCGTTAGCGAACCAATCGTCGCCTCCCGCACCGAGCGCACGATCCTCGCGGACATGGGTCAGGACGCCGCGCTGAGCAAGCCGCTCCTGGACGATGCGCTCGACCTCGCCGAGCGCCTTGCCGAGCAGTCGCAGAGCGGCCGCGTCGACCTCGCCGACCTCGGCCGCCGCGCGCGCCGTTTGCTCGAGGCGACCGCGCGCCCGGAAGACGCCGACAAGCTCTTCTAATAGCCGACCCGACGTGACTGCGATCGCATCGACCGGTCATTTCAGACGGCCGCGCGACCGAAGGGCGACGTCCTGATGTCGGCATCGCAAGCGACGCCTTAGTGGAGCCGACCGAGGTCAGGCCCCCGGGGCGGCTACGTCGCCTTGCAATCGACATCGGCCCACTCAAGCGGTACCCCGCGTTCCGTCGGCTCTTCATCGGCCAGACGGTCTCCACCTTCGGCAGCGAGATCGCCGCGGTCGCGGCCCCGATCCAGCTCTACCACCTCACGCACTCGACCCTGCAGGTCGGGCTTCTCTCCCTCTGCGAGCTCTTCCCGCTCCTGACGCTGACGATCGTCGGCGGTGCGATCGCCGACGCGGTCGACCGCCGCAGGCTGCTGCTCGTCACCGAGGTCCTCCTCGCGGTCGTCGCGCTCGGCTTCGCCGCGAACGCGAGCCTCGCGCACCCACGCGTCTGGGCGCTGTACGTGCTCGTGACGCTCGCGATGTCCGTCTTCTCGCTCGGCGTGGCCGGCCTCAACACCGTCATCCCAAGGCTCGTCGGCCCAAACGAGCTCGCCGCGGCCAACGCGATCGAGAACGTCTACGGAAGCACGACCAACGTCGCCGGCCCGGCGCTCGGCGGCGCGCTCATCGCCCTGCTCAACTACCGCGGCGCCTACCTGCTGGATGCGGGCACGTTTGCGGCCTCGCTCTGGTCGGTCTGGCGCCTACCGGCGCTGCCACCCGCGCATGACGCGGAGCGTCCGAGCCTGCGCACCATCGCCGAGGGCTTCAAGTTCGTGCGACGCAAGAACGTGCTGCTCGGCATGTTCCTGATCGACTCGAACGCGATGGTGTTCGGGATGCCGCGCGCGCTGTTTCCGGCGCTCGCCTTCGGACGCTTCCACGGGGGATCGGGGATCGCGGGCCTCCTCTACGCGGCCCCGTACGCCGGCGCGCTCGTCTCGTCGTTGCTCTCTGGCTGGATCGGGCACGTCCGCCGCCAGGGCCTGATCGTCGCGATCGCGGCCGGCCTCTGGGGAGCCGCGATCGTCGCGTTCGGCTTCGCCGGCAGCCTGTGGCTCGCCCTCGTCTTCCTCGCCGCGGCAGGGGCCGCGGACAATGTCAGCGCGGTCCTCAGGGGAACCATCCTCTGGACGGTCACGCCGGACCACATTCGAGGCCGCGTCTCGGGCATCGAGTTCGCCCAGGTCGCGGCCACCCCGGCGCTCGGCAACGTCGAGGCGGGGGTGGTCGCCTCGCTCACGAGCATCCGCCTCTCGGTTGTCTCCGGCGGCCTGGCCTGCGTCGTGGGTACCGTCCTCGTCGCCCTTGCCGTCCCCGCCTTCATCCGCTACGACGCGAAAGCTCGGGAGTGAGTTCTTCGCCCGCAGCGTCCACGACGTCGCGCCCGACCTGATCGGCGTGACGCTGCTCGTCGACGGCGTCGGCGGGCGGATCGTCGAGGCCGAGGCCTACCACCACGAGGACCCGGCGAGCCACGGCTACCGGGGCCGCACCGAGCGCAACGCGGCGATGTTCGGCTCACCCGGGCATGCCTACGTCTACCGTTCGTACGGAATCCACTGGTGCCTCAACTTCGTGTGCGAGGAAGAGGGGGCCGCGAGCGCGGTCCTGATCAGGGCCCTGGAGCCGAGCTACGGCCTCGACGAGATGCGCAGCCGCCGCGAGGTCGAAGACCCGCGCTTGCTCTGCTCAGGCCCCGGCAAGCTCTGCCAGGCGCTCGGGGTCGCGCGCGAGCACGACGGCCTGCCACTCGACCGCCCGCCCTTC
Source organism: Gaiellaceae bacterium (assembly GCA_036522595.1). GTDB lineage: Bacteria > Actinomycetota > Thermoleophilia > Gaiellales > Gaiellaceae > AC-32. The sequence goes on along the minus strand of DATDFL010000260.1, from coordinate 1,032 downwards.
GAGCTCCGCCGGCGCGAGGACGAGGTAGACATCGCGACAGGCCCGCGCATCGGGCTCACGAAGGCAGCCGAGCTGCCGTGGCGCTTCGCCGAGGCGGGCTCGCGCTTCCTTAGCCGCTCTTTACGGCCAGCCTGACGACCATCCCGTCAGACGACACCGCGGTCTTCCAGCGTGGGCTCTGCCAGGTCACGATCGCCGAGCCGGGCGGATTCCCGTCCACGCTCCACTTGAGGTGAAAGCGGGCCAACCGCGCCCGAGCGCGAACGAGCCGCAGGCCGACCACCTTCGGCACGATCCCGTGCAGCGCCTTCGGCAGGACGAGCGTCACCTTCTGGTAGGACGAGAGCGTCCCCTTGGCCGGGTACTGCCGCAGGACGATTCCGAGCTTCTGGTGCGGCGCCGCCGGCCGGTAGATGTAGACCGGCGTGAGCGGCATCGACGCGAGCCTCGCGTTGGCTTCGGCCACGGTGTCGCCCACGACGTGCGGCACGTCGACCTCGTTCACCTTGCAGTCTGCAGTGCGCGCGGGGCCGCGGCCCGAGAAGTACTCGAGCACCTTCGGGCTGTGGCATCTCCCGTTGTCGAGCTCGACCTGGCCGTTGCGGTAGACGACGTACTTCGGCGATGCGTAGGGCACCAGGGGGGAGACGAAGCTCTCCGGCTCGTCGTGCAGATACGGCAACGCCTGCTCCATGAAGCTCTTCCAGATCAGTGCCGGGAAGGTGCCGCCCGCGACCGGGCTGCCGTGGTAGTCGGTCAGCATCGGGTGGAGCGTGTTCGGGTAGCCGACCCAAACCGCGGTCACGAGCTGCGGGGTGTAGCCGACGAACCACGCGTCGCCGTAGTTCTCGGTCGTCCCGGTCTTCCCGGCGACGGGCCGGCCGCCGGAGAGCTGGGCCAGCTTGCCCGTGCCGCCTCTGATGACGTTCTGGAGCAGTGACGTCAGGAGCGCCGCGGTGTTCGCCGTCAGCACCGGCCGGCGAACGGGAACGTTGTCGTCGACGATCTTGCCGTTCTGGTTCCGGATCACCG
>DATDFL010000259.1:0-2043 GCA_036522595.1 Gaiellaceae bacterium | reverse complement strand
AGCGCCGGCGGCGACTCCGGGCCGCGGGCACCGGCGCGGCCGGCAGCGTCAGGGCGGGATCGTGCCGGAGAATCGCCTGCTCGAGCCGTTGGAGATCCGGGCTCGGCTCGAGGCCCAGCTCGTCGGAGAACAAGCGCCTCGTGTCGCGGTAGAGCGCGAGGGCGTCGGCTTGTCGCCCCGCGCGGTACAAGGCGAGCATCAACTGTCGCCGCGGCCGCTCCTGGAATGGATGCTCGCGGATCATCGACTCGAGCTCATGCGTCACGCTTGCCGCTCGGCCCGCTGCGAGCTCGAGATCGACCAGGTCGAGCCTCGTTTCGAGCCGCAGCTCTTCGAGCGCCGCACGCTCCCGCTCGAGCGATGACTCCGCATCGAGGTCGCCGAGGGCCGGCCCGCGCCAGAGCGCTAGCGCTTCTCGCGGCAGCCCATCCGCGCGCAATTGCTCGAACCGCTCGAGATCGGTGTCGATGCCCCGCAAGCGATAACCGGGCGGCTCCGTCGCGAGAACGTCGGTCGGCGCTCCGGCCTCGGCAAGCAGTCTCCGCAGCCGCGAGACGTAGGCCTCGATCGTGTTGCGGGCAGTGGGCGGCGGGTGCTCGCCCCAGAGCGCTTCCGCGATCGTCTCGATGGCCACCGCCTCCGACGGCCTCACCGCGAGAGCGGCGATCAGCGCTCGCTGCTTTCGGCTCGAAACCGGAACCAGCCGGCCCGCAACCGTTAGCTGCACCGGTCCGAGTAGCCCGACTTCGACGGTCACGGGATCGAGTATGCGATCGGTGTCAGCGCCCTGCAAGCGCGGCGCAAACGGGTGCCGTCATCTTCGACTGCGTCATCTCGTCGAAGAAGGAGGCACGGGTGAAATCTCTCGCACTTGCAGGCCTGCTGCTCCTCGTCGCGGCCCTCGCCGGCTCCGCGGGCGCCCGCGTGGGGGTCGCGTCGAAGGCCGCCCCGAAGATCAAGAGGGTAGTGATGCCACGGCCGCGGAAGCTCCCCGCGGGAGCCAGGACCTTCACCGCGCCAGGCGGCGCCTGGCGAGGAGACCTCACCGATCTGGCCGCCGGCGAGGACGCGATGTGGGTCTCGAGCAACCGGGGCGTCTACCGGATCGACCGCACGAGCGGCACCATCACCGGCCCCTTCGGGGGCGAGGCGCAGGATGTCGCGGTCGGCGGAGGGGCCGTCTGGACCGCCGACTACGACGACGGGCTCGTCAAGCGGCTCGATGGGACGGGGCGGGTCACGAAGGTCGTGCAGCTTCCCGATGGAGCGAGCCCGGAGGGAATCGTCGCGACCGCGGACGGCGTCTGGGTCGGCGACGAGAGCAGCGGGCTCGTCGAGCGCCTGAATCCGGCAAACGGCACGGTCGTCACGAAGATTCGTGTCAGCAGGGCCGCTGCGACGATCCGCGTCGTGGGCCTCGGTCTCGGCAGCGTGTGGGTGGACAACGCGGACGCGAATGTCGTCGCGCGAATCGACATCGCGACGGATCGGGTGCTCGCCAGGATCCACGTTCCCTCGAGCGCGGCCGCGTGCGGCGGGATCGCGGTGGGCGCGAGAGCCGTCTGGGTCACGAGCTGTCTCGAACGGACGAGGATCTCGCGGATCGACCCGAGGACGAACAAAGTCGCGGCGGTGCTGCGAGTCGGCGGCAAGGTCATTCAGCCCGTCGGAGACGGCCGGTCGGTCTGGTTCGTCGTCGGGGGCGATGACGGCTCGCCGGCATCCCGGCACGGCTACCTCGTCCATCTCCGCGGCAACGACACCGCGACGGCGAGGTTCGACCTCGGCCGCGGCTTCCGCTCGGGCGGCGCGGCGATTGCGTTCGGGGCGCTTTGGCTCTCGGACTTCGTGCACCCGGACGTCGTCCGGCTTGAGCTGCGCTAGTGCGCCGGCGCCGGCCTCGGGCCGCCGGTGCCGCAGGAGACGTTCACGATCTTCGTCGGGCAGTCGGCGATCTGCGCGACGAATACCGCCGCCGGCCAGTTCCGGTGGGCCTCGCCGGCGATGAACTCGTCCGGTGGGTAGAACGAGTTGCCGCTCAGC
>DATDFL010000258.1:0-12192 GCA_036522595.1 Gaiellaceae bacterium | reverse complement strand
GGTCCAGGCGACCGAGACCTGGTCGGCATCGGCGTCACTCGTGATCGTCGAGGCTTGGAGAAGGTCGTTCGTCTTCGGGGACGCCGGGCTGAACGTCGGCGTCGTCAGGCTCGGCGGCGTCCTAACGACCGTGCTTGCCGTCGCCGTGTTGTTGGCGGGCGTGATGTCGTTCGGTGACGAAACGGTCGCGCTGTTTGTAATTGAGCTCGTACCAGTCCCTGCTGGAGCCGAAACGGAAATCGTGATGTTCGGCGCGTCCGCTCCGGCTGCAAGGTTGCCGCCGGTCCGGTTGCAGGTCACGGTTCCCGAAGTGTTGGCGCAGTTCCAGTTCGTCCCCGTGGCGCTGACGAACGAGACGCCGCTCGGCAGCGTGTCCACCACCTTCACCGCGGAGGCATCGTCTGGGCCACCGTTGTGAACCCCGATCGAGTAGGTGAGCGTCCCCTCGTGCGCGACGGGATCCGGCGAGTCGGACTTCGTGATCGACAGATCCGCGAGGCCCGCCGCAACGCTGAGTTGTGCGGACGTGACGATGACGACCTGGTTGTCGGTCGAAGCGGGATTGCTCTGGTTCGTCGCAGGGGCAACCGGGAAGCCATAGACACCCGACGTGCAGTTCGGCGTCGTCGTGAACTGGACCGTCAGGAAACCGCTGCTCGGAATCGAACCACCGGGAAGCCGAATGAAGTTGGCCGTGTCGCTCGCGTCAGGGTTGATGATGTAGCTGCCGTTTCCGCCGGAGCTGACGGATGTGGAGATCGCCGTCGGCGTCCCGAAACAGGTCGGGAGCCCCACGCCGACATATTTCGCCCCATTGCCGTTCTGTGTGACACGGAGTCGAAGTGTCGTAGAAACGCCGTTCTGCAGCACCGGCGCAGCGATGAGATTTCCGCTTGCGTCACGCCAGGTCAGCGCGGCCGTCGTGCTGGAGCCGGCCCCGTTGACCAAAACGCTCGGATGATCATTCGCGTCCGACTTTCCGGTACCCGAAACGGTTGTCCACGTATCGAAGTTCCACTCGTCTGCATTGCCCGTAACGGTGGCGGGCGTGGTAGCGGTCACATCGACGCGTGCCCAGCCGGTTCCCGCCCCAAGTCCGGTTCCAGAAGTGAGTGAGAAATCGATTGTGCGATTCGTCTGGCTGATGACCGGCGCACCCCACGTGCCGCTAGAGAACGACGGGTTGGTTTGTGTCGTCCCATTCGCCGCAGCGACGCTGGGCACCGAGATGTTCGTGTACGTAGACGGCAGCGAGATGCGAATGTGTTGGAAGGTCCCGTTGTTGCCGGTGTTCCGGACGAGCGTGCTGAACGTCGTCGTCGTATTGCCGGGGTCGTAGGCCGGCGAGACGTCAGCGGCGATCGTCATCGCATCCTCGAAGGTCGTGTGCGCGAGCACCGAGTCGGCGTAGCCGAGTGCATCGACCTCGTAGGTCCCTTCGATGGCCGGGAAGCTCTGAAGCTGGTAGTCGTAGGTGAAGTTGCCGAAGAGATCAGTGGTGACGGTGTCGCTGCCGGGGGTCTGCGAGCCATCGCCCGTGACGACCAGCCCATCGGGGCGCGTCACCTTCACAACCACGTCGCAATCGGAGGCGTACCCGGAGCCCGACATGTGGACGAGCGAGCCAGGCGCATAGGCGGCGCGATCGGTCATGACGGTCTCCATGCCCGTCTGAGGGCATGGGTCTCCCGTTGCAGCGGAGCCGGGCGAAGCAAGGGCGAGCTGCAAAACGAACGCGATTGACGCAATCAGCGTCGCGACAGCGACTTTGCCCTTCTGTGACCCCATTCCGTGCCCCTTCCGCAGTGCCGGCTCCCCCTTTGGCGCCGGGCGTCCTCAGAGGTTGGGCCGCTGGGCGTCAGCCCACAATGAGCCGAAGGGGTGGACTTACCTACCCGAAGGGGGCTGAGGCGCTAGCGGTCTGTGCTTCGACGACCGCGGCCGCCCAGGTCCTTGTTCGACTCCATGTCGAACCACATCGCGAACAGCGAGAACTGCGAGCCGAAGATCAGAAGCAGCGCGACGAGCACGACCGTCGCCGCGGTGATGTGGTTTCCGAGGATCCGGAGGACGACCTCGGCGATGCCGAGCCCGAGGCCGAGGAAGCCCATCAGGAGCCCGAGCAAATAGAAGAACACGAGCGGATGGAAATCGCGAATCACATACTTCTCGCGCATTCTCCAGAAGAAACCCTTGATCAATAACCACGAGATCGTGGGCACGACTTTTCGCAAGCGAATTCCGGAACGTTCGCCGACTCCGTAAATCGGGCGTGACGGGTAATCCCTAACGCGCCCATTCCAGACGTTCAAATGCACGAGCATGTCGTTTGGGAATCCATAGCGCTGATAGATCCGATCGAGGTCGAGTAATTCGAGCATCTCCAAAGAGATCGCCGTGTAGCCGGACTGCGAGTCGGCGACGTGCCAGTAGCCGGAAGCGATCTTCGTCATCAGGCTCAGGAACGCGTTGCCGAGGTAGCGGTAACGCGGGATCACTTCCCACGCCTGGCCGGTGAAGAGCCGGTTCGCCTTCGCGTAGTCGACCTCGCGCCGTGCGACAGGTGCGACAAGGGTCTCGAGGTCGGCCGGATCCATCTGCGCGTCCGCGGCCATGACCGCCGTGACGTCGATCCGCTCCTCCATCGCGCGCTTGTAGCCGGTGATGATCGCGGCGCCGACGCCGAGGTTGCGCTCGTGCTCGATCAGCACGACCCGCGGGTCGCCCATGCCGCGCACCGCGCCCACGGTGTCGTCCCCCGATTTGTCGTCGACCACGATCACACGGTCGACGAAGTCGGGGATCGAGCGGATGGTCTCCGCGATCAGCTTCTCTTCGTCGTGCGCGGGCACGACGACGGCAACGCGCTGCCCCTCGAGCACGCCTCCGAGGCTACGAAGGGCGGCGGACGACCCGGACGATCGGCTCCCAGAGGAGCGCGGCGAAGATCCCGATCAGGAGCCCGAGCAGCGCCGCGACGATCACGGTGTTGCGGCGGCTCTTCGCGGTCGTCTTGGTCGCGGCGGCGAAGGTCTTCTGACTGCCCTTCTCGACCTCCTGCGCCACCGCGAGCTGCTGCTTCGCGGTGGTGAGCTGGTCGGCGATCTGCGCACGCTGGATCGAGACGATCAGCTTGTCGGTTGCCGAGAGCGAGCTCCCCTTCAGCCCCTGGTCGATCGTCTTCAGTGACTGCGTGTACGTGTTCACCTGCTCCTGCCAGCTCTCGATCAGCTTGGTCGCGTACGTCGACGTGCTCGCGATGACGATCTGCGCGAGCGTGTTCGCCGCGATCTGCACCTTCCGGGGGGCGGCGCCGGTGACGGTGATCTGGACGAGGGGCGTCTGCCCCAGCTTGGTGAGCGCGCCGGCGACGGGTCTCGACGAGACGTGGCCGCGCAGCTTCGACACCGGCATCCCCGCAGCTCGGGCGGCCCGTCGGAGATTCGCCTCGCTGTGGATGAGCACTCCGACCTCAGAGGGGTTCGTCGCGTCGCTCTGGATCTGCACCGAACCGGTCGGCGAGAGCGGCTGTCCGAGGTAGACGGTCGCGTTCGCGGTCCAGACCTGGTTGCCGCCGAGCGAGATCAGCAGGCCGACGATGATGCCGCCGACGAGGCCGGCCGCAAGCAGCCACCAGCGCGTACCGAGCGCGCTGAGGTAGCCGCGGAGATCGACCTCGCGCTCCGCATTCGGGTCGGGGGCACCCATCAGCCGCGCGACTCTACCTGCGGTTCCGCGGGAAGAACGCGAAGATCCGGCCGTAGCCGACGACGTAGAGCCGCACCGTGTCGGCGACGACCCCCGCGTAGCGGCCGCGCTTGAAGACCCAGAGAACCTTGCCGGTGCGCGCGTCGAGCCCGTACGTTCGCCCGCCGAAGCACGCGACGTAGACGACGCCGTTGATCACGACCGCCGAGCCTGAGATCGGCCCGGCCGTCTTGAACTTCCACTTCACGTCACCGGTGGCCGCGTCCCAGGAATAGAACGTCCCGTCGTACGAGCCCGCGTAGACGCGGCGGTTCCAGACCGCAGGCGACGCGTAGACGTAGCTGCCGGTCCCGTGCGACCAGCGGAGCTTCCCGCTCGTGGCGCCGAACGAGTACATCTTCCCGTCGGTCGAGCCGATGTAGACGCGCCCGTAGGCGACCGCGGGCGTCGAGTAGAAGGTGCCGGTCGCGCCGAGGCGCTGCTGCGCACCGGTCCGCCAGACGAGCTTCCCGGTCCGCGCGTTGAGCGCGTAGACGTGAGTGTCGTAGGAGCCGAAGTAGACGCGGCCGCCCCCGTAGGCGACGCCGTCCTTGACCTTGTTGCCGGTCTGGTACGTCCAGACGACCCGGCCGGACTTCGCGCTCAGCGCGTAGACCTTCCCGCTCCAGTCGCCGACATAGACGAGGCCGCCCGCGACGAGCGGCGAAGACTCGGTCGGAGCCATCTTCACCTTCCAGCGCACCTTCCCCGTGTCGGCGTCGAGCGCGACGATCTCGCCGTCGAGCCCCGAGCGCGTCGCGTTGCAGGGCGGCTTGTTCAGGAACGCCATGTAGACGGTGTGGTCGACGACAGCGGGGCTGGCCGCGGTGCAGCGGCCCGTGCGGTAGACCCACTCCTCGCGCACGCGCGTGATCTTCACCGCGAACAGCGAGCCGAGCGAGTTCGCGAAATAGAGGTTCCCGTAGGCGACGGCAGGCGGGAACTCGATCAGCGACTTGCCTTTGATGTACCACTTCGCCCGCAGCGGCGGCTTGATCTCCGCGGGCACGCCGACGGCAAGCCCGGCGCGCGACGGGTCGAAGCGGTACATCGGCCAGGGCGTCGAGACGTTGGGCTTCGACTTGTTCTCCTGCGTCGTGACGAACTCGACGGTCGGGTTCCCGCGGATGTTGCGGCCCTCGTGCTTGCGGTAGAGCCCGTAGGCGACGAGACCGGCGCCGACGAGTAGGACGACCACTGCCGCCGCGACGAGGATCTTCTTCATCGCCGCCGCTTCGGCTCCACCGCGAAGAGCCGAGAGAACCCGTGCAGGAGCAGCCGGCCGCCGTTACCCGAGACCGGCACGTAGTCGCCGTGCGGGAACGCGAGCAGCTGCCGGCCGCTGCGGGCCGACACGCCGTAGATCCGGTGCGAGAAGTTCCCCGCGTACACGACCCCGGCGACGACCACGACCGCGCCCGAGATCGCGCCGCCGGTTCCGAAGTGCCAGAGCACCGCGCCGTTTCGCGCGGAGACCGCGTAGAGCACGCCGTTGTACGAGCCGAAGAAGACGCGGCCGCCCCACACCGCCGGCGACGAGTAGACGTACGAGCCCGTGCCGACCGACCAGAGCCGCCGGCCGCTCGCCGAGAACGCGGTCAGCGACGCGCCTGTCGACGACGGCACGAAGATCCGGCCGTGCGAGTAGGCAGGCGTGCCGTAGATGCGGCCGTTGACGCTCGCCGACCAGCGCAGGCGCCCGCTCGCCGGCGAGAGCGCGAGCAGGCGGCCCCCGTAGTCGCCGATGTACATCGTCCCGCGGCCGAACGACGCGCTCGACGTGATCTTGGGGCCCGCGTGGTAGCTCCAGCGCAGGTGGTGTGTGCGCAGGTTCAGCGCGTAGACGTAGCCGTTCCAGGTGCCGAAGTAATCGATCCCGTTCCGCACGACCGGCGACGACTCGATCGGCGAGCCCGCGCTGAACCGCCAGAGCAGGCGGCCGTTCCAACGGCTGCGCACGTAGACGTGCCCGTCCATCCCGTGGATCACGACGACCTGGCGGTAGACCGCGGGCGAGGAGGCGAGCTCGACGCGCGGGGTCGGGCGGCGCCAGAGCAGCGTCCCGTCGCGCATCGCGAAGGCGCGAATCGTGCCGACCTGGTTGCCGATGAACGCGACGCCGTGGTCGACCACCGCGGGAAACTCGATCAAGCCGCCCGCCGGCTTCGCCCAGACGATCTTGAAGGGCGGGCGCACGCGGATCGCCGTCTGCGCCTGCGTTCGCGCGGGGGTGGCGCCGTAGAGCCGCCACTGGAGCTTCGTCTGGTAGAGCTCGACGCCCATCCGCGGGTGGTTGCGGAACTCGATTCTCGTGCTGAGCCGGTCGTAGCCCGGCTTCGAGACCGTGACCCAGAGCTTGCCGCGCTTGCGCAAGGGGACGTGAGCCCAGCCCTTGCGATTCGTGCGGACCTTGAGGCGGCCGATGCGCACGACCGCGCCGCGGACGCGCGTGCGGAGATCGCCGTCGACCACCCCGAGCTTCACCGCGTTCGGGTTCCCCGCGGTTGATGCGGTGCCCGAGCCGCTCTTGCTGCCCCAGAGCGAGCAGCCTGCCGCCAGGAACGGCAGCACGACAAGGAGGGCGACCCGGCGACCCATGTCGAGGAGGCTAGAGCGGCCGCCGGTTGGTGCCTCGGATCTCGCCGTAGACCCGTTCGTGTTCCTGCGCCGCTGCGTCCCAGGTGAGGCTCGCGGCCGCCTTTGCGGCCCCCTCGTACGCCTGCTGGAGCGCCCTCTCGTCACCGAGCAGGCTCGAGCACGCGGCCGCCAGCGCGGCCTCGTCGCCCGGGGGCACGACCAGGCCGGCTCCGAACTCGCGCACGATCTCGCCGAGGGACCCGACGTCCGAAACCACAGCGGGCCTACGGTAGCCAATCGCCGTCGCGAGCACCCCCGACGAGTCGAGCTTCCGGTACGGGAGGACCACGACCGCCGCCTGCTCCATCAGCTCCGCAACCTCCGGCTCGCCGATGTAGCGCAGCCGCCACTCGACGCGATCGTTCTCGAGCGGCTGGACGGGATCGAGCGGGTCTCCTGCCACGATGAGCTTCGCGTCGGGGATCCGCGGCAGGGCGCGCAGGAGCACGTCGAGGCCCTTGTAGTCGCGGATGAGGCCGAAGAAGAGGAGCGTCTTTCCACGCGGCGGGCCGAGCGGCTTGCCCTCGAAGACCGGGTGGCGAATCACGTCGGGGTGGAACTCGCTCAGCTGCTCGGCGGCTCGCTGCGAATGGACGATGACGCGGTCGACAAGGCCGAGCGCCTTGCGCCAGGCGGGCAGCGCTTCTTCGCGCCGCGGGACGACGTCGTGCGCGGTCAACGCGGTCGGCCGACCGAGGCGCCTGACCCAACGCAGGTCGAGCTCGGGCCGCGGGAGCCATTGCAGGTGCACGACGTCGGGCTCGAGCTGCTCGATCCGCCGCAGGAGCCGCCACGCGCTCGGGACGTACTCGAGCCCCTTCAGCGCGAGGCGTGCGCGCGCTCGCGGCCTGCCGCGGAGGAGCTTCGTGCTGAGCGGCAGGAAGATCTCCTCGCGCCGGTAGCCCTCCGACTGAGGTGCGTCTCCGTGCAGAAACTCCGAGGTCAGCAGCGTGACATCGTGACCGCGCCGCGCGAGCGCGGCCGCAAGGTGGTGGTCATAGGGCGGCGTGTACGCGAGCGGATCGACGAGCGCAACGCGCACTAAGAAGCTGTCTGCGGCTCGAGCGCGAGGCTCGAGTAGAAGCGTGTCATCGCAACGCCTTCGCGGAACTCGCCGAGCATCGGCTCCGGCCGCTCGCCTGACACGAGCGCGAGCACGAGCTCCGGGTAGTTGCCGCCGGCGGCCAGCGGCAGCGGGAAGGCGCCTCCGAAGCGCGGGTTCACGTCGGTGACGCGGTGTTCGCCGTCCTCGCGGAAGACCTGGATCGTCGCCGGGCCCTTCAGCGGCAGCGACTCCGCGACCTGCCGCGCGGCCTCGATCAGCTCGGGATCCTTGATCGTCCGCCCCTGGATCGACTCGCCGCCCTTCGAGAGGATCATCGTCCGCGGGATCGCGTTCAGGCACCGCCCCTCGAAGTCGCAGAGGACGTCGATCGAGAACTCCTCGCCGAGGCAGCACTGCTGCACGAACGACTCCGCAGGCGTGTAGCCGAGGAAGAAGTCGAGCTGCCGCCGGTCCTCGGCTCGGTAGATGTTGCGCGAGCCGTAGCCGTAGCGCGACTTGACCAGCAGCGGGTAGCGCGCGTCCTCGGGCACGTCTTCGGGGAGCCAGCTCGGCGGCGACGGGATGCCGTGCTGCACGAAGAGCTCGTGCGCCGCGTACTTGTCGGCGGTCGAGACGACGATGTCCGTGTCCGGAAGGAGCAGCGGCGCGCCGAGCTCGTCCCGCCTTTGCGCGAGCAACACCGAGTCGATGTCGGTGACCGGCACGACGAGGTCGACGCCGCGCGAGCGGACGATCTCGGCCAGGGCGGGGATGTAGGCGGGGTCGTCGACGCGCGGAACGAGGTCGTGCTCGTCCGCGTGATAGAGCGTCGGCGCGAGCGGGTCCGCGTCGGCCGCAACGGTCGTCGCGCCCGCGTCCTTGAACGCCGTCACGACGTCGACGCGCATCCCGGAGCAGGTGAACAGGACGGTCGTCACGCGGCGAACCCTAGCCCCGCCAGCCGCCGGTTTCGCCCTTGTACGTCCCCGAGAAGAGCGCCTTCGGCGTGCGCGCGAGGATCTTCAGGTCCACCCAGACGGAGCGGTTGTCGACGTACCAGACGTCGAGATCGATCCGCTCGTCCCAGGTCAGCTTCGTGCGGCCGTGGATCTGGGCCCAGCCGGTCAGCCCCGGCTTGATCTCCAGCCGGCGGCGCTGATGCGGCGAGTAGCGCTCGACCTGGTAGGCGAGCGTCGGGCGCGGGCCGATCAGGCTCATCTCGCCGCGGAGGACGTTCCAGAGCTGCGGCAGCTCGTCGAGGGAGAGGCGCCGCAGGACGCGGCCGACCTTCGTGATTCGCGGGTCGCCCTTGTTGACCGCCCAGCCCGCGCCCTGATTCTCGGCGCCGACGATCATCGTCCGCAGCTTGAGCAGGTCGAACTCCTCGCCGTTGAGGCCGACCCGCCGCTGGCGGTAGATGACCGGGCCGCCGTCCTCGAGCTTGATCGCGACGGCCGCGAGCGCGAGGAAGGGGCTTGCGATCGCGAGCCCCAGCGCAGCGCCCGCGACGTCGAGCGGCCGGATCAGCGCGTGCCCTCCGCCTTCTCCCAGACCGCCGGCACTCCGAAGCGGAGGTACCGAGTGAGCGCTTTGACCGTCGCCCACGTGACGAGCACGTAGTAGTAGGCGAGCCCCGCGCCGGGGATCGGAACCCGGAAGCGCCCGGCGAGTGCGAGCAGCAGCCCGGCGGCCTGGACGGCGAGCGCAACCTGGTAGACGAGGCCCTGCCGGACGAGGGCCATGCTGGTCAGCAGCAGGACGAGGTGCAGGAGGCCGCTCGAGTAGCGCAGCAGCCGGTGCGAGACCATCGCGACCCAGTACGTGGGTGTGAGGCCGCGCAGCATCCGACCACGCAGGACGATCAGCCAGCAGTGCTCGAACATGCGCACCTTGCGGCGGTACTCCTCCTCGTTGTCCCGCGACGGCTTCTCCTGCGAGATCGCGTCGGGCTCGTACACCGCGCGGCGGCCGCGCTGCACCATGAGGTACGGGAAGGCGAGGTCGTGCCCGAAGCGCGGGTCGACGTCGACGTAGTCCTCGCGCCGCACCGCGTAGATCGCGCCGTTGCCGCCGGTGACCGAGCCGAGTCGGGACTCCTGCTCGCGGAGCCAGACCTCGAAGCGCCAATAGGCGCCCTCGCGGTTCGTGCCGTCGGGCTGCATGAGGGCGACGCGCCCGCAGGCGTACGCGACCTCCGGGTCGGCGAAGCTGCGGACGAGCTTCCGGAGCGCGTCGGGCGGCCAGGTCGCGTTCGCATCGGTGAAGGCGAGGATCTCGCCGCTCGTCTGCGGGACCGTGTGGTTCTGGGCGGCGACCTTCCCTCCGCGCGGGCAGCGGACGAGCCTCACGCGCGACGCTCGCTCCACGAGCTCGTCCGTGCGGTCGTCCGAGGCGTCGGAGGCGACGACGATCTCGAGCTTGTCGGCCGGGTAGTCGAGCGCGAGCAGGTTCTCGAGCCGCCGCTCGATCACGTTCTCCTCGTTGTGCGCCGCGACGATGACGCTCACGCTCGGGGTCAACTCGCCCTGGCGCACGTGCCGGGGCCGAATCCGAGCGGCGAGCGCCGCCGCGAACGGATACGCGACGTGGGTCCAGACGAGAAGCCCCAGCGAGGCCCAGAACAACACGACGAGGACGATCACGGCCGCTCAGCTTACGGCGAAGAGCAGGCCCGCCCGTTCCAAGCCGTTCCTTGGGGAGGGGACGGGGAAGGTTCAGACGGGCCCGCAGTCAATACGTATAGACCCATATATCGGTTTTCATTCATCGTTACGCGATTCTGTCCCTGACGCGGTACCCTGCCCGCGGAACGATGCGCCGGGTCATCGTCGCTCTCGTAGTAGGGGTCGCAGTCGCGCCGGCTTCCGCCTCCGCCTCGATCAAACTCGCCTCGTGGGCGCGGCAGCCCACGCTCAAGGTGACGGCGAAGGGCGAAGCCGAGGTCGACTGGACCTCCGGCGGCAGACGGCACTCCGTCGTGGTCTACCGCAACGGCTCTCTGCGGTACGGCATGCACCTCAACGGCCGCGACGTCTCGCATCCGACCACCGACACATCGATCCCGATGGCGCTGGCCGTCCGGCAGACCCCGAACGGGAGCTTCTGGGCACTGCAGGCCTGGCGACGCCTGCGCACCGGCCCGCTCGAGCTGCGGTTCTCGCGCTGGAAGGGCGCACCGACGGTCCTCACGCTCGACGCGGTCTGCTGCAAGTGGCGCTCCGAGAACGTGGTCGGCCAGGCGACGTTCCACGGCAAGCCGATCTTCGGACGACATGCGACGCGCACCGGCGTCCCGCTCGACAAGTTCGGCCGCAACGTCTACCTCGACACCTTCCGGGGCGGTGCCTGGAAGCGGATGATGGGCATCCTCACGCACCGCAAGACCGGGCGCTTCTCTCTCTGGATCCGGCCCTACTGGCGCGGAACGGCGTACCGCGGGACGATCATCGGCCCCAACTGGGGCTGGACGCTCGGGCCTGACGCTCAGGCCCAGGCGCAGTCCTCCCGCTGAGTTGGCGCGCATCGCCTTTCAGCGGGCGCCGGCCGAGTACGACGACGCGTTCATGGACAAGATGGCCGGCGCGTACCTCGAGCAGACGCGCTGGACCCGCCTCCGCCTGAGCGCGCTGCTGCCGCTCGTCGATCCGCAGCCCGGCGACCGGATCCTCGACCTCGGCTGCGCAGCCGGCGCCCTGACGCACTTCTTCTCGGAGCGGGGCGCGACCGTGATCGGGATCGACTCCGAGCCGAAGGCGATCGAGAGGGCTCGTCAGCTCTTCCCGGACCTGCAGTTCGAGCAGGCCGACGTGGCGCGACTTCCGCAGGCCGACCAGTCGATCGACAAGGCGGTGGCCGGCGACCTCGTCGAGCACCTCGACGAGCCCACGCTCAACGCGATGCTGCGCGAGCTCCGGCGCGTGCTCGTCCCGGGCGGGACGCTCTCCATCTACACGCCCAACCCGAAGCACCTGATCGAGCGGCTCAAGGCGCACGACTTCGTGCTCGCACAGAACCCGACGCACATCGGCCTGCGCACGGCCGACCAGCTCGTCGCGGCGCTCGAGCGGAACGGGTTCAAGGTGGATCACGTCGGCTGGACGCCGAGCTTCTTCCCGGTGCTGCGGACGGTCGAGCGGGTGGCCGGCCGGGTCTCGGGAACCTTCCGCTACCGGCTCTGCATCAAGGCTTCGTCGTAGGCCGCCAGCGTCTCGTCGGTGACGCGATCCCAGCCGAAGTACGTCCGCGCTCGCTCGCGGGCGGCCGCGCCGAGCCGCATTCGGAGCTCCTCGTCTCGGAGCAGCCGCTCCAGCGCTCCGCGCAGCGCGGGAACGTCGCCGGGCGGGACGAGCAGCCCCGTCTCCTCGTCGAGGACGAGGTCGAGCAGCCCGCCCACCGCACCGGCGACGACCGGCCGCCCGTAGGCCATCGCCTCTGCGCAGACGACGTTGAAGCCCTCACGATGCGACGGGCACGCGACCACCGCCGCCCGCTCGTAGAGCTCGCCGAGCTCGCGGTGCGGCACGAACCCGAGCGCGCCCGGCACCTGGGCGCGGAGCGGCCCGTCGCCCGCGACGACGAGGTTCATCGCGCTCGCCGCCTCGACGAGCTCGAGGATCCCCTTCTCGCGCGAGAGACGCCCCGCGAAGAGCACCTCGAGCGGGTAGATGGGCTCGCGCACGAACGGCGGGATCTCGACGCCGTTCGGGATCACCCGCACGTGGTCGATACCGAGACCACGCACGACTTCTGCCAGCGCGTTCGAG
>DATDFL010000257.1:0-9240 GCA_036522595.1 Gaiellaceae bacterium | reverse complement strand
GAGCTCGGTCTTGTGGTCGACGTAGCTCGTCAGCGCATAGGCGACCCGGCCCTCGAACGCGGCCACGACCGAGGCCTCGATCGACTCGAAGCCGTGCTCGAGGTAGACGGCGGCCAGCGACGCCTCCAGCAGCGCCGCGAGAACGTTCCGGTTGCGCGAGAGCCGGTCGAGCTCGTCCGCCGGCACGAGCTCGGCGCCGCGCTTGGCGAGCAGCTCCCCGAGACCGAGCTCGCGCGCGACGACCGCACAGCTCGCGCGCGAGACGACGTGCGAGCGGATCTTGGCCAGCCGTCCCTCCGAGAAGTCCGGATAGCGGTCGTACAACGCACGCGCCATAGCGAGCTCGAGAACGCTGTCGCCGAGAAACTCGAGGCGCTCGTACGACGACGCGCGGTCGGGCGCCCAGGAGCTGTGGGTGAAAACGTTCTCGAGGCGCCAGTCCGGCAGCTCGGCGATGAGCTTGGTCAGTTCGTCGGGACGGCCCGACGCGCTACTGGTGCGATGTGACGTAGTCGACGGCTTGCCCGACGGTCTGGATCTTCTGTGCGTCGTCGTCCGAGATCTTGATCCCGAACTGGTCTTCCAGCTCCATGATCAGCTCCACGAGATCGAGCGAATCCGCGTCGAGGTCCTCCTGGAATGAAGCTTCCTCCGTGACCTCGTTCTCGTCCACCCCGAGCTGTTCCGTCAGGACATCCTTGACCCGCTCGAAGACTTCCTCTCGCGTTGCCGCCACTGTCACCTCACTTGCCGGGGGTTTCGGAGCGCGCGGATGCTAACACTCTTTCCGGCAAGCGCTGCGCCAGCCTGCCCACGACGTCGTGTTCGACCCCGCGCGCAGCCAACCGGATCGCGTTCGCGATCGCCCTCCGAGACGAGTTGCCGTGGGCGATGACGGCGAGCCCGCGAAGGCCCAGGAGATACGCGCCGCCGTAGGTCTCGGGGTCGAGACGGCGGCGGAGACCGCGCGCTGCAGGCCGGACGAGCAGCCCGCCGATTCGGCCGCGGCGGCTCGCTACGACCTCCTCGCGGAACGCGTCGAGCACCGTCTTGATCGTCCCTTCGGTGAGCTTCAGCATCACGTTGCCGGTGAAGCCGTCGCAGACGACGACGTCGGCGGCGCCGGCGAGGAGATGGCGGCTCTCCGTGTTGCCGCGGAAGTCGAGCCCTTCGGCTTCCGAGAGCAGCTCATGGGCTTCCAGAGTCAGCTGGTTTCCCTTCTCGGGCTCTTCTCCGATGGAAAGCAGCCGTACCTCTGGCCTGGCGACGTCGAGAATCTCCTGCGCGAACACCGAGCCCATGTGCGCGAACTGCAGGAGGTGCTCGGGGCGTGCGTCCGCGTTCGCTCCCGCGTCGATCAGCACCGAGGGGCGCTTCTCGGCGGGGATGACGACGGCGATCGCCGGCCGCGCGACGCCCGGGAGTCTGCGCAGCTCGAGGAAGCAGGCCGCGAGCAACGCGCCGGTGTTTCCGGCCGAAACGATCGCCTCCGCCTGCTTCTGACCGACCGCGCGGCAGGCTGCGACGAGAGAGCTGTCGGGCTTGGCCTTGACGGCGTCGGCCGGCTTTTCGTCCATGGCGATCGACTGGGTCGTCTCGACGAGCTCGAGCCCCTGGGTGTCGAGGCCCTTCGGCCCGAAGAGGATCGGCTCGATGCCGTCTTCAGCCGCTTGGAGCGCGCCCGCGACGACTTCGGCAGGGGCGCGGTCGCCACCGAGCGCGTCGACGGCGATCCTCGTCACTTGACTACGGAGTAGGCGTGCGGAGAGGTTCGATCTCGCGGCCCGCGTAGGTCTTGCAGTTCGGGCACATGCGGTGCGGCTGCTTCGGCTGTCCGCACTGCGGGCAGACGTTCACGCGCGGCGCCTCGAGCCGGTGAGTGGCCCGCCGCTTGTCGCGCCGCGACTTGGACTGTTTCTTCTTTGGGACCGCCATGAGCGGCCGAGTATAGCCACGGTTACAGGGCGATCTCCCGAGTCGCCCCGAAGCGCTCCAGCAGGCGTCGGTCGTGCGTGACGAGGAGCACAGTTTCGCGATAGCGGGCGAGCGCGGCCTCGAGCTCCTCGATCGCCGGGAGGTCGAGGTGGTTCGTCGGCTCGTCCAGGATCAGGCAGTTGACGCCCTCCGCTGAGAGCCACGCGAGCTGGGCACGCGTCCGCTCGCCGGGCGAGAGCGTTCGAGCCGGGCGGAGCACGTCGTCGGCACCGAGCCCGAACTTCGCCAGCAGCGTCCGCGCCTGCTCCTGTGGGCCGCCGAACGCCTGTACGAGGGGGTCGTCGACGGCGAAACGGTACCGCGTCTGCTCGAGCTCGCCGAGCACCGCGCCGGTCCCTACCTGTCGCCGGCCCCCCGCGAGCGGCAGCTCGCCCGTCAGCGCCCCGAGCAGCGAAGACTTGCCGCTCCCGTTGCGCCCGGCGAACACGAGCCGGTCGCCGCGGTGTACGTCGAGGTCGATCGGCCCGAGCCGGAACGAGCCGCGCTCGACGACCGCGCCCTCCAGCCGGACGACAAGGTCTCCCCCGCGCCGAGCCGGCTCGAGCTCGAGCTGGAGCTCCCAGGGCTCGAACGGCTTCTCGACCTGCTCGACCCGCTCGAGCGCGCGCTCCGCCTGGCGCACCTTCGTCATCTGCGCGTGCGTGCCGCGCCTCCCGGCTCCGCGGCCGTGAGCGCGAGCCTGGCCGCGCCGCTCGCGCAGGAGCGACTCGATCTCACGGCGCCGCTCGTCCGCAGCCTCGAAGCGCCGGTACTGCGAGTCGAGCGCACGGCTCCGCGCAGCCTCGTACTCGCTCCAGCCGCCGGGCCACTCGCGGATGCGGTTGCGCCCCTCCTCGAGCTCGACGATCCGCGTGATGGTGCGGTCGAGGAACTCGCGGTCGTGCGAGACGACCACGACGCTTCCGCGGACCTTCTGAACCAGGCGCTCCAGCCAGTCGAGCCCCTCGAAGTCGAGGTCGTTCGTCGGCTCGTCGAGGCAGTAGACGTCGTGGTCCGAGCGGAACAGCTCGGCCAGCCGGGCCCGCGCCGCCTGGCCGCCGGAGCGGTTCCCCAGATCGAACTCCTGCGGCAGGTAGCCCACCGAGAGCGCTGGCGGACTCACGCGTACGCGGCCGCGCTCCGGCTCCTCGAGCCCGGCTAGCAGGCGCAACAGCGTCGTCTTGCCCACGCCGTTCGGGCCGACGACGCCGATCCGGCTGCCGGCGCCGACGGTCAGCGAGACGCCGCTGAAGACCTCGTCGGCGCTGTGCGAGACGGTGACATCGACGAGCGTGATCGAGTGGGACTGCAAACGGACCTCCCTGACGGGGAACGGAAACGGCTGGTGTCGTCAGCTAGGCCCTCATAGAGCGGCGCCTGAGCGCCACCGCGAATCCTAGCGGCCTTTGCCAAGGCTTAACCAAAGCCTGGCCGCGGCTTGGGGCCGTCTTGCCCGCCCCGAACCGGTCTGCCGCAAGTCTGTGCCTACCAACGAGAAAGGAGACACGAGATGACCAAGATCGCAATCATCGTAGGAGGCGTCGTTCTCATGGCAGGAGTCGCGCTGGCAGGCACGCTGACCAGCCTCGGCTCGTCCAGCACGCCGGCCGGACAGACGATCAGCCCGCCCGCTGCCGCGACGACCACCACCGGCACCGTGGACGACCGCGGGCAGGAGAACGAGCTCCGCGGCCGCGCCAACGAGGCCGGCGAGGACCAGCGCGGCCGTGAGAACGAGGCCGGCGAGGACCTCCGCGGCCCGTGCGACGAGGCCGAGCATGCGAACGACGCGCGCTGCACCGGCGCCGCTGCCACCGCCCCGCGCGGTGACGACAACGCCGAGGACGTCGGCGACGACCACGGCGGCGGCGACCACTCCAACCGCGGCTCCGGCGGGGGCGACAGCTCCGGCCACGGTGGCCACGGCGGAGACGACGACTAGCTTCTCCCCTCACTGAACGGAGGCGGCCCACCCCCTCGGGCCGCCTCACCGTTCTCAGGGACAATTCCGACGATGAGCAGGCCGAGACGCACGATCCTCCTGGTCGAGGACGAGACCTCGATCACCGAGCCGCTCGCCGAGGCCCTCCGCAGCGAGGGCTTCGAGACGCAGGTCGCCGGCACGGTCGCCGAGGCGCTCGAGCTGGCGCGAACCGAGCCCGACCTCGTGCTCCTCGATGTGATGCTCCCGGACGGCTCCGGCTTCGACGTCTGCCGGGAGCTGCGCCGGAGCTCGCGCGTCCCGATCATCATGCTGACCGCCCGCGGCGAGGAAGCCGACCGCGTGGTCGGGCTCGAGCTGGGCGCGGACGATTACGTCGTGAAGCCGTTCAGCGCACGCGAGGTCGTCGCGCGGATCAGGGCTGTCCTACGGCGCGTCGACGAGCCGGCACCGGGCGAGGACGACGGCCCGGTCGAGATCGGCGAGCTGCGCCTTGACCCGTCGAGCCGCCAGGTCACGCATCGAGGCGAGGTGCTCGAGCTGAGCCGGAAGGAGTTCGAGCTCCTGCAGCTCCTGATGCGCAACGCGGGCTCCGTCGTCACGCGCGAGCGATTGCTCGACGAGGTCTGGGACACGAACTGGTTCGGCTCGACCAAGACCCTCGACGTGCACGTGAGCGGGATCCGGCGCAAGCTCGGCGACGACCCTTCGGAGCCGCGATATATCCACACGGTTCGCGGCGTCGGGTTCCGCTTCGAAGCATGAGTCTCCGCCTCCGGCTCCTCGGAGCCTTCGCCTACGTCCTGCTGCTGATCCTGATCGCGCTGGAAGTACCGCTCGGGCTGAGCCTCGCACGGCGCATCGAGGCAGAGGTCAAGAACGGCGCCTCGGCTCAGGCGTTCATCGTCGCGGCCGGGGCTGCCGGGCGCATGAGCAACCGCACCGAGCTCCGCCGTCTGGTGAAGGACTCGGGCGACGAGCTCGGGGCGCGCGTGATCGTCGTCAACCGGCAGGGCCGGCTGCTGGCGGACTCCACAACGGCGCCGCCCCCCTCGGTCTCGTACGCCTCGCGGCCCGAGATCCGCACGGTGATCGACGAGCGCCGCGCCGTTCAGGGCATTCGGCACAGCGACACCCTCGGCAAGGACCTTCTCTACACCGCCGTGCCCGTGACGAACAACGGCCGGGTCCTCGGCGCGGTACGCGTCACGCAGAGCATGGGCGCCGTTCACGCGCGGGTGCGGCGCGCGGTGCTGGCGCTCATCGGGATCGGCGCGTTCGCGCTGCTCGTCGGGCTCGCCGTCGCGTGGTTCCTCGCGAACTCGCTGTCGAAGCCGATGCGGAACGTGGCCGAGACGGCGCGGCGGGTCGAGGGCGGGGATCTCGAAGCGCGGGCCAAGGAGTCCGGAGCCGCGGAGCAACGGGAGGTCGCGACGGCTTTGAACGACATGACCGAGCGGCTCGGCCGGATCCTGGGGGCGCAGCGCGAGTTCGTCGCGAACGCGTCGCACCAGCTGCGGACGCCGTTGACCGGGTTGCGACTGAGGCTCGAGGCGGCGCGCGCGAAGAGCCCGGAAGGAGCACGTGGCGAGCTCGAGGCGGCCGAACGTGAGGTCGAGCGGCTGGCCCGGGTGCTTACGTCGCTGCTGACGCTGGCCCGGGAAGGAGACGAGCCGGGCCCCGCGCGGGCGGTCTCGCTCGCACGCGCGGCAGAGCTGGCCCAGGAGCGCTGGAGCGCCAGCGCAGGCGAGCGAACGCTCCACCTGCTCGGGAACGGCGACGCGACGATCGCAGCCTCGGAAGAGGACGTCGCGATCGTGCTCGACAACCTGATCGAGAACGCGCTGCACTACTCCGAGGGCGCGGTCTCCGTCGACTGGGGCGCCGAGGACGGTGAGGCCTGGCTCGCGGTGATCGACGAAGGCCCGGGGCTCGCGCCGGGCGAGGAGGCCAGGCTGTTCGAGCGCTTCGCGCGCGGCACCGCGGCGGGCAAGCGCAGCGGGACCGGCCTCGGCCTCGCGATCGTCCAGACGCTGGCCCACCGGTGGCGCGGTGAGGCCCGTGTTGCGAACCGCGCGGAAGGCGGAATGCGCGCCGAGGTGCGCTTTCCGAGCGCGACTACAGTGGAGCGATGGCCCGAGCATTCGTCGTAGCCCTCGTCGCGCTCGCCGGCCTGCTCTGCGCCGCCGCGATCGGGTACGCCGCCTATGCGGTCTCGCGCGACTCCGTGGCTGTCCCGGTGACGCGGCTCCAGACGACGCCGAGCGGGCTCACGCCGGCGAAGGTCAAGCGGAATCGACCACAGAAGCGGACGACATCCACCGCGACCGTCACAGGCGACGATCACGGCGGCGGCAGCGGCCACTCCGGCCACGGGGGCGGTGGCGGCGGCCACGGCGGGGACGACTAGAGCCGGTCTCTGAGCTCGGCCAAGGCCGACCAGCGCGGATCGGACTCGTACTCATCGTGCTCGTGCGGCTCGGCGTTCAGGTCCTTGCCGCAGACCGGGCAGAGGCCCGCGCAATCGGCGCGGCAGAGGATCTTGTCGGGAAGCTCGAGCGCGAGCGCGTCGCGTGCCCACGCCGAGAGATCGAGCCGGTCGTTCTCCAGGTACGGCGTGTGCAGCTCCTCGTCGCCCTCCGGAGCGGTCGCCTGATACTCGCGGGCCGAGATCGGCAAGTCGAGCACCGCGTCGTCGAGGCAGCGGAAGCAAGGCCCGTGGAGCCGCACGTGGAAGCCGAGGTCGAAGACCGTCCCGGTGGACGCACGCGTGATTGTCAGCTCCGCAGGCACCGTCTCGGGCACGGGCAGGTAGCGCTGGCCACCGAGCTCGAGCCGCTCGAGCTGGATCTCCTTCGCGTCCCGGAACTGCTCGCCGGAGCGAAGCTTGAGCGTGCGCAGGTTGAACGTGGTCACGCGACCACGGTAGCGAACGGTCAGACCTTCTTAACGACCTCGTCGAGCCGCTTGCGGTTCGCCTCGGCGCTCCACTCATACGGGCTCTTCGACTCCGGGTCGAGCTGACGCTTCGGGTAGCCGAAGCTCGGGATGGTCACCGGGAGCCAGCCTTCGGCGAGGCCGAGCGCTCCGGCAGCCGCAGCGGCGTCAGGCGTGCCGTTCGGGCACGAGACGACGCCTTCGTTCCAGGCGGCGAGCATCATGTTCTGCATCGCGCGGCCGCAGTCGAACGGGTACTTGCCGCCGTCGGTCGCGATCGCCACGGCAAAGGCGCAGCGCCGGATGTTTGCGCTCGCGTACACCAGCTCGGCGACGCGGGCTTTCGCCTCGTCGCTCTCGACGACGACGAACGTCCACGGTTGCTTGTTCTGCGAGCTGCCGCTCAGGCGACCCGCGTCGAGGATCCGTCGCTGAACGTCCTCAGGAACCGGCCGGTCGGCGTAGCTGCGCCAGTCGCGCTTGCTCGCGACGGCCAAATAGGTGTCCAAGCGGGCCTCAGTAAGGCTGATCGTCGTTGGTGCTCTCGGCGATGCCCGCTGCGACCCCGGCGACAACCGACTCCTGCGAGCGCTCGTGCAGCCGCTCCCGGCCCCGCTTGACCGCCGTCAGGAACTTGTCCAGGTTGACCTCGAGGGTCGAGAGAATCGAGTCGGCCCAGTCCTCCATCTCCAGCCGCGTCTCGCGGGCCTGGCGGCGGGCGTCGTCGACGATCTCTCCGGCCTGGCGCTCGGCGAGTTTGACGATCTCGGTCTGGGAGGCCTCGCGAACCGCCTGCTCGCGCGCCTCGCCGAGAACCCGGTCGCACTCGCGCTTCGCCTCGGCCAGCATCTCCTGGCGCTCCTTGACGATCCAGCGGGCCTGCTTGATCTCCTCGGGGATCGTCGCCCGCATCTGATCGAGGATGTCGTAGATCTCCTCGCGGTCGATGCGAACCTGGTCGGTCAGCGGAACGGCCTTCGCGTTGTGCACGAGGTCGTCCAGCTTGTCGATCAAGACGAGTACATCCATGGAATCCCGGAGTTTACAGAGGGATCCTGCTGGCTAGCGGTTCCGCCAGAAGCGCCAGCTTTTCGGCTCCGGCTCCGGCCCTGGCTCGGGCTCCGGCTCGGCCCTGCGCGGCGGCTCGGGACGCGGCGCGTCGGTGCCGGAGATCCAGCGGCGGCCGCTCGCCTTCAGCTCCTCGAGGAGCTGCTGCGCGTCGCTTTGCGGGAGGACCACCTCGTCGGCATCCTCGAGCTGCAACGCGAGCCGCTCCGCCGCTTCGCTGCCGGCGCCGCGGGCGCGGAGCTTCTGGAGCACTTCGTACGCGTCGCGCCTGGCCAGCCTGACGTCGTGGCCCGCGCCGAGCAGTTGTTCGATGCGTTCACTCATTCCGCGGGGTTCTCCGGGGTGCCGGGCCGACCGTCCGGGAAAAGCTCCTTGAATCTGCGCGCGACCGACTCGGGCACGAGGTCGTTCACGTTTCCGCCGAAGCTCGCGATCTCCTTCACGCCGCTAGAGGAGACGAAGCTGACCTGCGGGCTCGCCATCACGTAGACCGTCTCGACCTCGGGCGCGAGCGTGCGGTTGAGCTGGTTCATCTGGAACTCCCACTCGAAGTCCGAGATGACGCGCAGGCCCTTGACGATCACCTTCGCCTCCCACTTGCGCGCGAAGTCGACGACGAGCTCCGAGAAGACCTCGACCTCGACGTTCTCGACCCCCGTCAACGCGTCGCGCAGGAAGCCGACCCGCTCGTCGAGGGTGAACAGCGGGTCCTTGTGCTGCGGCTTCCCCACGACCCCCACGACGACGCGGTCGAAGATCCCGGCGGCGCGGCCGATCACGTCGACGTGCCCGTTCGTCACCGGGTCGTACGTGCCGGGATAGATCGCGGTGATCACGGTTCGAAGAGCGTGATGCGGGCGGAGCCGTAGCGACGGCTCGTCCGCTGTGTGAGCGGGAGGTCGGGCTCCTCGGTCGCGGCCGTCTCGACGAGGAGCAGGCCTTCGGGCGCGAGGATCTCAGGCAAGTGCTGAATCAGCGCGTTTTGCAGGGAAGAAAACCTCCGGTAAGGCGGGTCGACCAGCACGAGATCGTAGCGGGTGCCTGCGCGGGCATCGGTTCGCAGGGCCGTCAACGCGTCCTGGCAGAGGACGGTCGCGCCTTCGAGGCCGAGCTTGTCGAGGTTGCGGTTGATCGCGCGGCAGGCCTCGCGGTCGCTGTCGACGAAGGTCGCGTGGGAAGCCCCGCGGGAGAGCGCTTCGAGCCCCATCGCGCCGGAGCCCGCGAACAGGTCGAGCACGCGTGTCTCCTCGACGAACCCCGGGCCGATCAGGTTGAACGCGGCCTCGCGGACGCGGTCACCGGTCGGCCGGGTCTCGCGC
>DATDFL010000256.1:0-2310 GCA_036522595.1 Gaiellaceae bacterium | reverse complement strand
CAGGTCAAGCTGGCCACACGGCCCTCCTAGAACTCGAGTTCGGGGGCGCTACCCTTCGCGGGGTCGCGCCCCCGTAGCTCAGTGGATAGAGCAGCGGTTTCCTAAACCGCGTGCGCATGTTCGATTCATGCCGGGGGCATCTTCATAGCGCTTGCGTCGTCCCCGGACTGCCACGTTCGCCCCATGCGACGTTGGACATTGGCCTGTCGCTCGCGCCGAGCATCTTCACGTAGTACGCGGCGCTAGCCGCCTCCGAAGTCGCGCTCGACGCAGCTCGGGCAGTAGAAGACGAGTTCGGGCAGCTCGTCGTCGGTGTGGTACCTGTGCCAACGCGTAGCGTCCGCCGGAAGCCAGGTGGCGTCGCACTCGGTGCACTCTGGGTCAGAGCAACTCGTTCGGTCCTCACGCGAGCGGGAGTCTAGAGCGCCGCTCTTGGCACAGACTGCGACAGGGATCAGGCACTCGCGAAGTGACTATTGACACGAGAATTGACTCGGGTCAGAGTCCTCTGGGGATGCCGGCGAAGTACTGCCACGTCGAACGCGGATACTTCCCCGCCGATGAATTCTCGATCGTGCGGGGGATCGAAGTTCACACTCCGCCGGGGGAAGAAAAATCACACCGCGTGGACGGCCGCAGCGGCATGGTGGGCCTCGTTAAAGGACTCGGCAAACGAGTGCCACGGCTCATTCCGACGTTCCGACGGTCTCGGCGGTGACCGAGGACACCAGGCAAGCGGCGCCGTGGCCCTTCGTCGATTCGGATGACGATTGGTGGCCTACTGATGCAGTAGGCGATGAGACGGAGTTCAAGAAGCAACTCGATCTCGCCAAGCTCGAAGTCCGGAAAAAGCGGACAGATCAGGAAATCGCCCTTAACAAGGCCGACGCCGATGCGGACATCGCGATCGAAGAGAAGTTCTACGAGTCGGTCTTCGACGTCGCCAAAGGCTCGATCGATCGCGCGCGAGCATCCGCTGACTTCGTCCAGAAAGCCGCCGGCGCGATCGCCACGATCTACGCCGCTGTCCTCGGAGTCGCCTTCTCGGTCTCCGATCGACCGTTGCCGGCCCGTGGGGTCATCCCTGCCGTCTTCCTTGGGCTCGCGATCATCTGCGCGACCTACTTCATAGCCTGGCTTCCAGAACCAACCGCGCAGACCGAGGAAGAAGACGCTCACGAAGAAGAGCCGCTGCGTGAGCAGCTGGCGAATCAATTCGTGCTGTGGACGAAGCAGGCAGCTCTGGATCGTCGCAAGTGGCTTCGAGCCAGCGTGGTCGCACTCGCCGCGGGGGTCCTCTTCTTGCCGGCGCCGTTCCTGAGCTTTGGCACGGCTCGCAACACAGCCTCGGCGACGACAGCATGGCCGCAGCCACGGGACGCAGCGCCTGGTGAGAACATCGAGCTGCGGAAAATCCTCTACCAAGCTCAAGTGAGTCGAGCGGCCGAAACGAAGCCACAGGCAGTCTCTGGCAGACGCGACTGGGTGTGGTGGGTCGCCGCCGGCGTGGTTCTCGGTTTGGTCCTCGTCCTGCCCCATCTTCGAAGGCCTGATCGGCGCGGCCTCAGGGACAAGAACCTGACGCTCGGTCTCGCCCTCTTTGGGCTGTTCCTCCTTGGATTCGGAGCAACCTTCGCCGTCGCCTTCACCTACCTCGCGCTGGACTGAGGACGCCCTACATCACGGCGGAGAAGCGCGGCAAGTCCGAAGTGACGCCGACCCCCCGGGGAGCGCCATTCCGTTCGCTCGCCAGCCGGTCTGAGCCGTCGCCTTCCGAGCAGTTGGCGACGTTATGCCTTGACGCCCCTTCCTACGCTGCGGCGCGCAGGCGGCGGCGGTTGGCCCTGGGCTCCGCAGGCAGAGCACGGCGGATAGCCCTCCTCCTCCGCCTCGCCCAGGAGCATCGACCTGAAGTTGTCTCGGTTCCACATGTAGCCGCACGGGACCAGGTCAATAGTCTCGCAGAGCGCGAGGGGAACAACTCCGGGTGGATGCCGCGGCAAGACGAGGTCTACAAGCGGCCCACGACGAGCTTCACCGGGAAGCCACGGCGCTTCGCTGTTCCCGGTCTCGGGTTCTGTGCGAGCACGCGGCCCACGCGTCTCGAATGGGCTCGGCGGATTCGACCGACTGTGCAGTGGCGCGCTCGGATTCGGCGCTTGGCCGCGTTCAGGCGTAGGCCGACGACTCTCGGGACGACGCAACGGACTCGCGGAGGCGGCGGTGGCGGCGGCGGCGGTGGAGGTGGCGGCGCCGGCGGGGGAGGCGGGGGCGGCGCTGGAGGTGGAGGTGGCGGCGGTTGCGGCGGTG
>DATDFL010000255.1:0-3109 GCA_036522595.1 Gaiellaceae bacterium | reverse complement strand
AGCACCGCGCGCCGGACCCACTCGGTCTCGTCGCGCGTCGTGCGCCTCAGGCCGAGCCGCTCCTCGGTCATCGGCCCGTGGCCCGTGACGACGTGCTTGAGCTCGTCCCAGTCCGGCTCCGAGAACTCCCACACGCCGTCGTCGTTCTTCCCGAGCTTCGGGTCGGGCACCGTCAGCCCGAGCTCCCAGATCTGTGGGACGTAGCCGTCGAGGAACTGCTGGCGCGCCTCGTCGTTGCCCTGGCTCTTGATCCGCCAGATGAACATCGGGTCCTCGTCCGACGGAATCGGATTTCCGTGGAACTGCATCAGCGGGCCCCACCAGCGGTTGAGCGCCTCCTGCACCAGCTCGCGCTGCTCGTCGGTGCCGAGCATCAGCGTCAGGATGACGTCGCGGCCGTGGAGGATGTGGAACGACTCCTCCCAGCAGATCTTCTTCATGATCCGCGCGTACGGCGCGTACGAGCACTTGAGGAGCGCCTTCTGGCTGATGATCGCGGCCGCGTCGACGAGCCACGCGATCACGCCGACGTCGCCCCAGGTCTTGGTCGGGTAGTGGAAGACGTTGTGGAACTTCGACTTGCCCGAGATCAGGTCGTCGAGGCACTGCTCGCGCGGCTTGCCGAGATCCTCGACGACGCGGTAGATCAGCTGCGCGTGGCCGACCTCGTCCTGCACCTTCGCGGTCAGCGCGAGCTTCCGCTGCAGCGTCGGCGCGCGGAGGATCCACTCGCGCTCGGGCAGGACGCCCATCAGCTCCGAGTTGCCGTGCATCTCGATGAACTTCCGGAGCCGCGCGCGGTACTCGTCCGGCATCCAGTCGTCGACCTCGACTTGGCCGCCGGACTGGACGTACTCGAGAAATGCCTCTTCGCGCTGCGCCATACCGAACGGTCGTTAGGGTACCACCGTGTCCGCGAGGCGAAACGAGCTCACGCGGCAGGCAGCCCGTCTCTTTGCGGCGAAGGGCTACCACGGCACCTCGATCGGCGAGATCGCGGAGGCGCTGGGCGTCCAGAAGGGCTCGCTCTACGCGCACATCGAGTCAAAGCAGGACCTCCTCTACGAGACGATGGTCGAGGGAGCGCGCGCCTTCCACGCGGGCCTCGACGCGATACCGGAGGACGCGCCGGCCACGGAGAAGATCCGGCTCGCGCTCCGCTCGCACCTGCGCGTCGTCGCCGACCAGCTCGACGTTGCGACGGTCTTCGTCCAGGAGTGGCGCTACCTCGAGGGCGAGCGGCGGGACGAGATCGTCGCGGAGCGGCGGCGCTACGAGGAACGGATCCGTGCGCTCTTCCGCGAGGGCCGCGAGCATGGCGAGCTGCGGAGCGACCTCGACGACGCGACCGCCGCGCTGCTCGCGCTCTCGGCGGCGAACTGGGCGTATACGTGGCTCCAGCCTGGCCGCGATACCGACGAGCTCGCTGATCGGTTCTACGACCAGCTTCTCGACGGGATGAGGGGCTACGCAACGCCTCAGTCGACGAACCGGAGCGCGAAGTAAAACCCCGAGACGCGGCCCCGAAAAACGTCGATGAAGAACCACGGCTTGAGGAAGTTGTCGCTGGTCGCCGGAAGCGAACGCGGGCCGCGGCCGACCTTGACCCAGCACTGGCACGGTTTCTCCCGGAGCGTGAGATTCCACATGAACCCGTGCCAGAGATGCAGGCATCGGTATCCCATCGTCCTGTGGCACGGACCGAGCGGAATCCGGCTCCCGACGCCGAACCCGCTCTTCGTCCGGTAGTAGGGAGTCGTGAAGCGAAGCTCGCTGACCCGGCCCTTGTCGTAGCCGACGTACACCACGCCTCCGTGTAGCCGGTAGCCGTAATTCGGCTCGGGCCCGTACCCGGCATCCACCTCATCCTTGAAACCGTCGAGCGCGATACCGCCGATCCTGGTCCACGGAACGAAGTTCGGAGGATCCGATCCTTGGGTGATTACCCAGCGGGTAAACGTCGTCGAGCCGGGGCCGAATGAACAGGCGGCCAGGTCGCCGCGCTGCCACGGACGTCGCTCCGGGAAGCACGCGTCATCGCGTCCGCCGTTGGGGAAGAGGCAGCTGACCGCGGATCTCGCCGTCTCTGCAGCGAGGAAGCAGCGGCCCCGTTGCTCGCCCTTGAAGCGGATGCCGGGGCGGAGCTTGCCGCTCGATGTCCAGGGGTGGATGTAGCCGTCGACGTGCGGGTAGCGCTGCCACCGGAGCGGCGGCGCGCGGTGAGTGCCCTTCAGCAGCGAATCCAGCTTGAGCCCGCCGCGCCTGTTGAGCCTCCCGTTCTCCGGCAGGCGCGGCCCGGTGGCCTCGTGGAGCGGAGGACACCAGTACGCGCCGGTGGTGGAGAGCACGCAGGTCCACGTCCCGTCTCCGACCGCGATGCCGACGATGCACTGGCGGTTCGAGGGCAGTTGGATGCGGGAGTGCTCCCTCGCGTTTGGGCGGCGGAAGGCGACGTTCACCGGCCCCGGGCCCCAGCCGACCATGTTGCCCTGATTCCAGCGGTCGAGGCAGGTGCGCAGCGCCTGGGCATTCGCCGGCTTGTGCCCGCATGAAGCGACGGGCAGCGCGAGCGCCGCGAGGAGGCAGCACTCGATTGATTTGTCAATCAAGAATGTTCTATTTGCCACAGCCTCGGGTATAGCACCGCGCGGCCAATCTCCAACCCGGGGGGACACACATGAAGCTTCGCCCAGGACTCGTGGTCGGCGGCATCCTCGTGGTGGCGCTGCTCACGCTCTTCGCCGGCGCGGCCGGCGCTACTGGAACCGGAACGTTCTCCGGTGCGATCACGCCAACGGCCTGCGGCCCGATGCACGACCTTACGGTCGCGCAGGGCGACACGACGATCGACGCCGTTGCGGCCGAGTACGTCAGCGCGAACGACATCACGCTCGACCTCTACAGTCCGAGCGGCGCGCTGCTCGTCCACGGTGACACGCTGACGAGCCCGGAGTCGGTGCACTACGCCCGCCCCGACCTCGCGCCCGGCACCTATCACCTGCAGGTCTGCCCGTTCCAGGGCGGCACCGTCACCGCTCCGTACGACTACTCCGGCTCCTGGTCGGTGACGAACGGACCGCCGGTCGGCGTTCCCCCGTCGGACGCCGGC
>DATDFL010000254.1:0-10217 GCA_036522595.1 Gaiellaceae bacterium | reverse complement strand
CGCGTCTTCCGGGCGGTCGCCGAGGCCGGCGTCCCGTCTCTGGTCTACGCGTCCTCGGTCGGCGCCTACTCACCGGGGCCGAAGGAACGGCGCGTCGACGAGAGCTGGCCCACGCACGGCATCCCGACGAGCTTCTACTCGCGGCACAAGGCAGAGGTCGAGTCGATGCTCGACGCCTTCGAGCGCGACCGGCCCGAGACGCGGGTCGTGCGCCTGCGCCCGGGCCTGATCTTCAAGCGCGAGACCGGCAAGGAGATGCGGAGGCTCTTCACCGGGCCGTTCCTGCCGACCCGGCTCGTGCGGCCGGACTTCGTGCCGGTTGTGCCGGACATCCCGCGCCTTCGTTTCCAGGCCGTCCACTCGCGCGATGTGGGCGATGCCTACCGGCTGGCGATCATCGGCGAGGCTCGTGGAGCATTCAACATCGCGGCGGAGCCCGTGCTCGACCCGCCCGAGCTGGCCCGGCTCCTCGATGCTCGCACGATCAAGCTGCCGGCGCGGGCCGCCCGTGCGTTCGCCGCCGCGACCTGGCGCCTGCACCTGCAGCCGACGCCGCCCGGCTGGCTCGACCTCGCGCTCGGCGTCCCGCTCCTCGACACGACCCGAGCCCGGGACGAGCTCGGCTGGGAGCCGCGGGTGAGCTCCGGAGACGCGCTGCTCGAGGTGATGCGCGGCATC
This sequence comes from Gaiellaceae bacterium, assembly GCA_036522595.1. Classification (GTDB taxonomy): domain Bacteria; phylum Actinomycetota; class Thermoleophilia; order Gaiellales; family Gaiellaceae; genus AC-32. Next base: position 9,539 of record DATDFL010000254.1, on the reverse strand, counting down.
CACGACCGCGCGAGCGCGCCGACGCCACCGCTCGAGGTCGCCGCGTGAAAGCCGTCGTCTGGCACGGGAAGGAAGACCTGCGCGTCGACAACGTCCCCGAACCCACGATTCGCCGTCCCACCGACGCGATCGTCCGCATCACCTCCACCGCGATCTGCGGCTCCGACCTGCACCTCTACTCGAAGCTCGGAATCGCGATGAAGGAGGGCGACATCATCGGCCACGAGCCGATGGGGATCGTCGAGGAGGCCGGCTCCGAGGTGAAGCACGTCAAGCCGGGCGACCGCGTCGTGATCCCGTTCAACATCGCTTGCGGGCACTGCTTCATGTGCGAGCGCGGGCTTCAGTCGCAGTGCGAGACGACCCAGCAGCGCAAGTGGCACAAGGGCGCGGCGCTCTTCGGCTACACGCACCTCTATGGCGGCGTCCCCGGCGCCCAGGCGGAGTACCTGCGCGTGCCGCTCGCGAACTACGGGCCGATCCCGGTGCCCAAAGGGCCGCCCGACTCTCGCTTCCTCTTCCTCTCTGACGTCTTGCCGACCGCCTGGCAGGGCGTCGAGTTCGCCGAGATCCCGCCCGGCGGGACCGTCGGCGTCTGGGGGCTCGGCCCGATCGGGCAGATGGCCGCCCGCATCGCGCTGCACCGCGGCGCCGGGCGCGTGCTCGCGATCGACTCGGTGCCAGAGCGGCTCGCGATGGCGCGGCGGCACGGCGTCGAGACGATCGACTTCGAGGGCGTGGACAGCGTCGTCGAGGTCGTGCGCGAGCTCACGGACGGCCGCGGGGTCGACTCCGCGATCGACGCGGTCGGCATGGAGGCGCACGCGACCGTGGTCGGCCGGACGCTGCAGGCGACGAAGCTCCTCCCGGACCGGATCGGAGCGCTGCTCCAGGCGGCGCGCTCGCTACGGCGCGGCGGCACGCTCTCGCTGAGCGGGGTCTACGTCGGCTTCCTGCCGCTGCTGCCGATCGGCGAGCTTTTCGACCGCCAGTTCACGATCCGCATGGGCCAGGCCAACGTCAAGCGCTGGATCGAGAAGATCCTGCCGCTCCTCGGCGACGACGACCCGCTGGGCACGGACGATCTCGTCACACACGACCTGCCGCTCGAACGGGCCCCCGAGGCGTACGAGCTCTTCCAGGCCAAGCGCGACGGCTGCATCAAGGTCGTGCTCCACCCGAACGGCGGTGACGTTTAACCAATCCCGGCCGGGTGATTTTCGTCGAGGCGCACAAGGTTGGGTTCGAAAGGCTCGAGACCACGGTCTCGGGGTACTCGCCGGATGTCGTCGCCGGGACCTGCGGCATCCCGGCTGACGACATCCGCGAGGCTGCGCGGGAGCCGCGCCGCAGGTGCTCGCGTCCGGTTAACCGGTTTTCGGCCCGGGTAGAGCGCCAGGGATGAAGACCCTCCGCTTCGTCGTGCTCTGGTGGCTCGCGCTCTTTGGCTGGTGGGTCCTGGTCGTCGGGACGAACTCCGGGCTCGAGCTGATCGCGGGGGCCTGCGCAGCGGCCGTCTGCACGGTGTTCGCGCTCGGGGTCCGGCAGCAGCGGTTGCTGGCCTTCCGCTTCGAGCCTCGCTGGCTCGCCAGGACGCTGAAGGTTCCGTGGAACGTCGTTCGCGAGCTCGGGATCGTCCTTTGGGCGCTCGCGCTCGACCTCGCCCGCGTTCGCCCGGTGCGGAGCGCCTACCGTGCGATTCCCTTCCCGGCCGGCCGGCAAGACGCGGTCTCGGCCGGCAGGCGCGCCGTCGCGTCGCTCGCGGACGCGGTCAGCCCCAACGCGTACTCGGTCGACATGGACCTCGAGCGGGGCGTCGTCCTCCGCCACGAGCTCGATCCGCGGCACTCGTCCGACGACGTGCCGTGAACGTCTGGCTCATTGGCGCGACTGTGCTGCTGGCGGGGCTCCTGCCGTGCGGCTGGGTGCTGCTGCGCGGCCGCCTGAGCGAGGCGCTGGTCGCCCTGGAGCTGAGCAGCACGCTCATCACCGTCGTGCTGCTCCTGCTGGCCGAGGGCTTCCATCGCTCCTCGTACTTCACGCTGCCCCTCGTCGCGGCGGCGCTGAGCTTCGTCGGCACCCTCGTGTTCATCCGCTTCTTGGGCGACCGGTGGCTCTGACCGTCGACGTCCTCGTGGGGCTTGGCGTCGGAATCGAGCTCGCGGGCTGCCTCGGTTTCCTCGTGATGCGCAACGCGATCGACCGCCTCCATTTCGCCGGGGCGGCAACTGTCGCCGGCCCTGCGCTGATCGCGGCCGCGATCTGCGTCGAGGAGGGGTTGTTCACCACGAACGGGCTGAACGCGATCCTCGTGGCGCTGATGCTGGCGCTGCTCGGCGCCGCACTCGCGATCGCCGTTGCGCGCGCGATCCGGCTCGCCGACCGTGGCACCCTCGAATCGACCCCTGCGGAACGGGAGCGCGGTTGATTCCCCTCCAGGCCGCGATCATCTTCCTCGTCGCCGCGGGCGCGCTCGCCGTCGTGCTGACCCACGACCTCGTTCGGCTCACGATGGCGGCCAGCCTCTATGCCCTCACCCTCGTCGTGCTCTTCCTGGTCTTCCAGGCGCCCGACGTTGCGCTGTCGGAGCTGGTCGTCGGGGTCGTCGGGTTCCCGCTCGTGATCGTCGTCGCGATCGTGATGCAGAGGGGCCCATGACGCGGGAGGCGCGGCTCGGGTTTTTCGCGGTGTCGGCGGCAGGCCTCGGGGCGCTGCTGCTGTGGGCGGTCGCCGGCCTGCCCGACTTCGGGCACTACCACCACGCCTACGGGCTCGTGCTGAACTCGGTCGCGACCAAGGAGCGCCACGCCACCAACGTCGTCACGTCGATCGTCTTCGACTACCGCGGCTTCGACACGCTCGGCGAGGAGTTCATCCTTTTCACGTCGGTGATGGGCGTCGCGCTGCTCCTCCGCGACGTGCGCGACGAGACGTCGCGCCCGCGCGACCGGGTGCACAGCGACGCGCTCCGGCTCGCCGGCGCGGGCTTCGCGGCCGCGCTGCTCGCTCTCGGCCTGTACGTCGTGGCGCACGGCCCGATCACCCCGGGCGGCGGCTTCCAGGGCGGCGTCGTCCTGGCCGGCGCATTCGTCCTGCTCTACCTCACCGGCGAATACCGCGCCTACCGAAACCTGACGCCGGTGCCGGCGGTCGACTTCGTGAAGGGCGTCGGAGTCGGCGGCTACGCGGTGATCGGGATCGTCTCGATGCTGCTCGGTTCGGCCTACCTGCACAACTTCGGGCCGCTCGGCACCTCGGGAACCCTGGCTTCGGCAGGAACGATCTCGATGCTGAACATCGCCACCGCGCTCGAGGTAGCCGGCGCCTTCGTGCTCCTGTTCACCGAGTTCCTCGAGGAGCTCGTCGTCACGCGGGTGCAGTCGGAGTGAGCTATCTCCCCTACGCGCTCGCGGTCTGGATCTTCGTCGTCGGCCTGTACGGGGTCGTCTCGAGCCGCAACCTGATCCACCTCGTCGTCAGCCTGACGATCACGCAGTCCTCCACCTACGTCCTGCTGCTCGCGATCGGCTACGTGAACCGCGGTACTGCTCCGATCTTCGCGGACGTGCCGAAGGGTACGAGGGCGGTCGACCCGGTGATGCAGGCGCTGGTGCTGACCGACATCGTCGTGAGCGTGACGGTCGCCGCGCTGCTGCTCGCGCTCGCGATCCAGGTTCAGAAGCGGAACAAGAGCGTCGACCCGGACGAGCTCGGGGCAATGCGCGGCTGATGGACGTGCTCGTTCCGCTGCCCGTCGCGATTCCGCTGATCACGGCTGCAGCGCTGACCGCGACCGGGCACTTCCTCGGCAAGCGCATCGACGACATCGCCGGGATCGCCGCGGCGGGCGCCACAGCGGTCATCTCGCTGCTGCTCGTCTTCCACGCGGCCGACCACCGGCTCGCGTACTCGTTCGGCGGCTGGAACCCGCGCCACGGGCTGATGATCGGCATCTCGTTCACCGTCGACCCGCTCGGAGCCGGGCTCGCGGCGCTCGCCGGGACGCTGATGACCGCTTCTTTGATTTTCTCCTGGCGGTATTTCGACGAGGTCGAGACGCTCTTCCACGTTCTGATGCTCGTGTTTCTCGCGGGGATGTGCGGCTTCGCGCTCTCGGGCGACCTGTTCAACATGTTCGTCTGGTTCGAGCTGATGGGCGCTGCGGCCTACGCGCTGACCGGATACCGCATCGAAGAGGCAGGGCCGTTGCAGGGGGCGATCAACTTCGCCGTCACGAACACGCTGGGCGCCTACTGCGTGCTGATCGGGATCGGCCTCTTCTACGGGAGGACCGGGGCGCTCAACCTCGCGCAGATCGGCCAGGCGCTCGCGGGGCACAAGCCGGACGGGCTCGTCGTCGTCGCGTTCGCGCTCGTCGCCTGCGGGTTCCTGGTCAAGGGCGCGATCGTGCCGTTCCATTTCTGGCTCGCCGACGCGCACGCGGTGGCGCCGACACCGGTCTGCGTCCTCTTCTCGGGCGTGATGGTGGAGCTCGGGCTATATGGCGTGGCTCGCGTCTACTGGACCGCGTTCGAGGGCGTTCCGGGCTCGCACACGGGCGGGCTGAAGGCACTCCTCGTCGGCCTCGGCGTGCTGAGCGCGGTCGTGGGGGCGGTGATGTGCTTTCTCCAGCGGCACATCAAGCGGATGCTGGCGTACTCGACGATCAGCCACGCCGGGCTGGTGCTGATGGGCATCGGGCTGCTGGCGCCGAAGGCACTGGCGGGGTCGGCCGGGATCGTGCTCGCGCACGGGCTCCTCAAGGGCGGGCTGTTCCTCTGCGTCGGGATCGTGCTGAACCGACTGAGCAGCGTCGACGAGCTGACGCTGCACGGGCGGGGCAGGCCCAGCTGGATCACGGGGGCGCTGTTCACGTTGGGCGCGTTAGCACTCGCGGCGCCGCCGCCGTTCGGGCTGTTCATGGGCAAGTCGCTGCTCGACGAGTCGGCGCTCCATCACGGCCAGGGCTGGGTCGCGCCGCTGGTGACCGCGGTGACGATCGTCTCGGTCGGGGCGATCCTGCGCGTGGCGGGTCGCGTCTTCCTGGGGCTCGGGCCTCGCGATGACCCGCTGCTGACGCCCGAGCCGGACGAGGAGAGCGAGGTAGAGCGAGCGCCCAGCCGGAGCGACGTCGTGATGCTCGTTCCGACGGCGGCACTGATCTTCGCGGGGATCGGCCTCAGCCTCGTGCCCGGCCTCGAGGCCCACCTCGAGCATGCGGTGGGTGCGTTCCAGGACCGCACGTCCTACGCGGCCACGGTGCTTCAGGGCCGGCCCGCACACGAGTCCGTCGATTCGCTCTCGCTGCTGAAGATTCACGCGGCCAGCGTCGTCTGGGGAGTCGTGTCGATCGTCGGTGCGGTATCGCTGGCGCTGTTCGCTCTCTACCGGCACCGCCTCTTGCCGCGGCGCACGCGGGAGCGCACGTTTGCGTGGACCGGTGCGGGCCTGAACGTGCTGCGGGGTCTGCACAGCGGCGTGATCGGGGACTACGTCGCGTGGTTGACCTTCGGCGTCGCCGCCATCGGCGGCCTGCTGGCCCTGGTCGTGCGCTAGAGCCGGGTGTGGACGAATCGGCACGCTCTTGCGACATTCGCTCGAGCCGGGGCGGGTACCGTCCCTAACCCCCACCCACCCAGGGGCGCGCACGGGCGCGCGCGCGTGAACCTAGTAGCGGCGCCGGGGGTTACGCGACGTCTTTCAGCGCTTCGATCTCGCGATTGACGGCGAGATGCTCGAGGGCGTTCGCCTCGATCTGGCGGACGCGCTCGCGGGTGATGCCGAGCTCCCGCCCGATCGACTCGAGCGAGGCCGGATCGCGGTCGCCGTTCAGCCCGTAGCGCAGCTTCAACACCGCCTGCTCGCGCTCCGGTAGGGCGGCTACTGCCCGATGCAGGACGTCCTGCTCGAGGCTGACGCCGATCTCCTCCTCCGGCTGCGCGTGCTCGCTCGCCAACAGGTCGCCGAGCGCCCCCTCGTTCTCGTCGCCGATCGGCCGGTCGAGGCTGGTCACGGCGCGCGCGGCCTGGCGCACCTCACGCAGCTGCTTCAGGGGCAGCCGTGCGCGCTTGGCGATTTCATCCTCGGTCGGCGGACGCCCGAGCTGCGTCGAGAGCTCTCGCTCTGCGCGGGCCATCCGCTGCTCACGCTCGGCGATGTGGACGGGGATCCTGATCGTCCGCGACTTGTTCGCCACCCCACGCTGCACGGCCTGGCGGATCCACCACGTCGCGTATGTCGAGAACTTGAAGCCGCGCCGCCAGTCGAACTTCTCGACCGCGCGAATCAGCCCGATGATCCCTTCCTGGATCAGGTCGAGCAGCGACAGCCCATGCCCCTGGTAGCGCTTCGCGATCGAGACGACCAGCCGGAGGTTCGAGTTGATCATCCGCTCCTTCGCCTCCAGGTCGCCGCGCTCGATCCGTTTCGAGAGCTCGACCTCCTCCTCCGCGGTCAGGAGCGGCCAGCGCCCCGCCTCGTTGAGGAAGAGCTGTAGCGCATCGGTCGTCGCGATCGCCAGGTCGCCGTTGACGTAGGTGCTCTCCTCGGTCGCGCGACCGCAGTCGTCGGAGACCTCGACCCCGCGCTCGTCGAGCTGGTCGTAGACAGCACGCACCTCGTCGTCGTCGAGCTCGTGCTCGGCGGCGAACTCGTTGAAGCGCGTCAGGTTGAGGCAACCCTCCCGTTCGCCCTCGGCGAGAAGGGCGGCAATTGATTCCTCATGGCGATCGCTCATCCCTGTCTTTTATCCCGGATCGCCCAGGTCTAACGCCTCAGCTGAGGCCGCAGAAGCGCGCGGTATTCGGCCACGGCGTGTAGCCCCGCCCGCGATGCGCATGCTCGGCGACCCACATCTGCTCGAGCGCCGACCAGTGGTTCGCCCAGCCTCGGCGCAGCAGCAGGCGCGGCGCGTACGCGCGCATGAAGCCGCGATCCATCTGCAGTCCGCCCCAGTACGGATCGCCCGAGTCGCGCCAGCTGCCCTCGTAACGATGGATGCAAAGCCAGCCGAGCCGATGCGGCGGATGCGCAGCCAGCCGGCGGACACGGCGAGCCTCACGGCGCCAGTACCGGAGAGCTTTCCGCGTGTCGAGGGGCGCGACGAGGCGCGAGCGCCGTCGGCCCATCACCACCTGCCAGCGCCACGTCGCGGCGCGGAGGCGGCGGGTCAGCTTCGCGTTCACGCGGGGCGCCGGCCGCGCCAGCAGCGCGCCTGGCTTCGGTGCCGCGCGGTGCCTCGGGGCGGCGTCCGAGAAGCCGGAGACCGTCCCGGCCGCAACGAGCACGGCCAGGGCGAGCGGCAGCAGCATACGTCTGTCGTCCACGTGCGAAGACCCCCTTGGAAGTCCGATGTCGGAGCGGCTCACCCCGGACACGCCGCGCCGGCGGCACGAATCGGCGTTCCAGGGGCCTGGTTTTACCCTTCTGAAAACGGAATAGACGTCGAAAACGGTATGGGGGTTAGTCGAAATCGTGCCCAAGCGCACGAAGTGCGGCGCAAACCCGCTGGTAGCGTCGCACCGTGCGCCGACTCGTCCTTCTGCTCAGCGCGGTCGTCGCCGTGGACACGATGTTCTACACGGCGCTCGCCCCGCTCCTCCCCCACTTCGCGAGCCGTTACGGGCTCGGCAAAGGCGGGGCCGGCGTGCTTGCCGCAACGTACGCCGCCGGAGTCCTCGGCGCCTCGGTCCCGGGTGGAGTCGCAGCCTCGAGGCTTGGGCCGAAGCGGGCCGTCCTGTTCGGCGTTGCCCTGACTGCCGTTGCCAGCCTCGGATTCGGCCTCGCCGCCGACAAGTGGACGCTCGGCGCTGCGCGGCTCGCGCAGGGTGTCGGCAGCGCCTTCTCGTGGGCGGGGGCGCTCGCCTGGATCGTGGCCATAGCTCCACCGCAGCGTCGTGGGACCGTGATCGGGACGACGATGGGCGCCGCCGTCTTCGGCGCGCTCCTCGGCCCGGTGGTCGGTGCGATCGCGACGCTCGCCGGCGTCCGCCCCACGTTCATCGGCGTCAGCGTCGCGGGCTTTGCGCTCTGGTGGTGGGTGGCGGCACGCCCCGGCACCCCGGCCCACCCACAGCCGCTCTCGGCACTGCGCCGCGCCGACGTTCGCCTGCTCGGCGCGCTCTGGCTCCTGGTCCTCCCGGCGTTCCTGTTCGGTGCGCTCGACGTCATCGCTCCCCTGCACCTGCATGCGCGCGGCTGGGGCGGAGTCGCGATCGGCGGCGTCTTTCTCGCGGCTGCGGCACTCGAGACCGCACTGAACCCCCTGCTTGGGAGGTTCACCGACCGCCGAGGCCGCACGCTGCCGGTCCGGCTCGCGCTGGTCGGCTCGATTGGCGTCTCTCTCGCACTCGCGGCGGCAAGTGCGCCCTGGCTCGTGGCAGCGCTCTTGCTCGTCGCGAGCGTCGTCTACGGGGCGTTCTTCACTCCCGGCATGGCGCTCGTCTCCGACAACGCAGAGCGAAACGGGATCGCGCAGGGCCTCGTTTTCGGCGTCATGAACGGCGCGTGGGCCATCGGCAACGTGATCGGGCCGTCCGCGGGGGGAGCGCTCGCGGAGTCCGCCGGCGACGCGCCCTCATACCTCCTCCTCGCGGCGATCTGCCTCGCGACCCTTGCGGTCGCCGTCACCTACGCCCAGCCGAGGTTGCGGCCGAGCAGCTCGTAGAGGCGCCCGTTCGGCTCGGCGAAATCCGACGCGAGGCGCTCCCGCGTCTCGGAGCGCATTGGCTCGTACTGGCGCTCGAAGACACGGGGGTACGAGTCCAGCCGGTGCGGCGGTGCGCCGAGGAAGTCGAGCACTCCCGCGTAGGTCTGCTCCGGTTCGGCGCCCATGTCCTCGCTCGGCAGGATCAGGAGCTGCTCTCGCGGGAACACCGCGAGCCAGCGCTCGAGCTGCTCCGCGTAGCGGCCTCGCGCGCGGTAGGTGTAGTCCCACCAGGCCCGGCTGAAGTACGCAGGGTCGGCGAGCATCCGGCCCTCCTCCCCGCGCAATCGTTCGTCCTCCGCCTCCAGCGCGTCCTCGAACGAGAGCGGCTCGCGGCCGAGCGCGACCTCGTGCTGGTAGTGCGAGAAGGCGCGGTCGACCGGGTTGCGGACGAGCGCGATCAGCTTCGCATCGGGCACGAGCCCGGCAACCCGCTCGGGCGCAAGCGGATGGAAGAGGTAGCTCGGGCTCGCCTCCCCGACGAGGCCTCGCGCCCGGAGCGCGTTCGGAAAGTTGCCGCGGTACCAGGCAGCCCCGCGTGCGTAGTGGCGGTCGAAGAAGCTGACCTCCTTCCACGACGGGCCGGTGATCTGCGGGTGCTTTCGCAGGTACGCGTAGAGCGCCGTCGTGCCCGCCTTCTGCGCGCCGATGATCAGGAAGTCCGGCAGCGGCCTGACCGCGGCGGTCGCCTTGCCGTACGTCCACACCGCGTTGCGCAGCACGGCGCGAACCGGCTCCGGGATCGTCGGGATCTTCTCTGCGGGAAGCCTCACGAGTAGCCGAGCTCCTCCATCAGCTCGGCCGCCTCGGACTCGACCTCCGCGACTTGCTCGGG
>DATDFL010000253.1:0-8733 GCA_036522595.1 Gaiellaceae bacterium | reverse complement strand
ACCAGGCCGCCGCTGCGGTCGATCCAGCTGGAGCCGTCGTTCATCGACTCGAAGGCTCCGCCTGCCAGGCCCGCGAAGATGAGGTCGTAGGGGCCGATTGCCAGCGCATTCACGTCGTGCATGTCGAGGCCCTGCTGGGTCCAGGTATCGCCGTTGTCAGTCGACCGGAAGACCCCGCCACCCTGCCCGAACTGGGAGAAGGTTCCCGCGAAGACGTGGCCGTTCTGGGCGACGGCCAGGGCCGTGACGTCGGTGGAGGTGAGGCCGTTGTTGACGAGCTCCCAGTGGTCCCCCTCGTCGACCGACCGGAAAACGCCGGCGCCGCAGCCGGTAGTGCCGGCGAAGAGGTCGCCGGCCGCATTGACCGCCAGCGCCACGACATTCCCGCAGGTGAGACCGGTGTCCACCGGCACCCACGTGTCGCCGTCGTTCGTGGAGCGGTAGACGCCGCCGTTCTCGTACGTCCCCGCAAAGACGTGGCCGTTCGGAGCGATCGCCAGGGCCCGCACATCGCTGGTGATCACCCCTGTGACGTCCTGCCAGGTGGCGCCGCTGTCCTCGGAGCGGAAGACGCCGCCCGCCCCGCCGAGGAAATCCGCGCCCACGAAGGTCGAGCCGACGTAGCTCGCGGCCAGTGCTCGGATGTACCGGGCCGGCAGGCCCGTGTTTGCTCGCTCCCAGCTCTGGCCGTAGTCGTGGGACCGGAACAGGCCCGCGCCATAGCTCCCTGCCAACACCCAGCGGTTCCCGTTTGTTGCCAGCGCTCGCACGTCCGTCGCGATCAGGCCGGAGTTCTGCTCGGTCCAGCTGGGCCCGTTCGCCCTGAAGACGCCGCCGCCGAAGTAGGTTCCGGCGAGGAGTTGTCCGCCCGAGCTCGCGAACGACAGGACGAACGGCGCAGTCAGACCGTCGCTGAACGCAGACCAATGGTCGCCGTTGTCGTCCGAGATGAAGGCGCCGTCGCCGTACGAGCCTGCGAAGAGGTGCGTGGAGGTCGCGAGCAGCGCGTTGATCCCGTTCCCCGAGGTCAGTCCGTCGTTGATCGCCGTCCAGTGGTCGCCGTTGTCGATCGAGCGGAAGACGCCGCTTCCGAAGTCGGTGCCCGCGAACAGGTCGCCGCTCCCGTTGGTTGTGAGCGACAGCACGGCCGGTTCGGTCAGGCCCGTGCTCGCGGGGCTCCAGTGGTCGCCGTTGTCGACGGAGCGGAAGACTCCCGCGCCCCACGACCCTGCGAAGACGTCGCCGTTCGGGGCGATCGTCAGCGCGGCGACGTACGTGCTCGTCAAACCGTCGTTGATCGGCGTCCACGAGTCGCCGTTGTCCAGGGAGCGGTAGACGCCGCCGCCCTCGGTCGTGCCCGCGAAGAGGTCGCCGGCCGCATTGACGGCCAGCGTGTCGATGAACGGCCAGTCGATCCCGTCGCTCGCCGGCGACCAGGTGCTGCCGTCGTCCGTCGACCGGAAGACGCCGCTGAAGGTGCCGGCGAAGACGTCGCCGTCCGGCGTGATCGTGAGAGCGCGGACGTTGGTGTCCGTCAGCCCGACGCTCGACCGCGCCCACAAGTCGCCGCTGTCGGTGGAGCGGAAGACGCCGCCGCCCTGCGTTCCCGCGAAGACCTCGCTCCCGTTCGCCGCCAGCGCGATGACATCCGCGCCCGGCGGGCCGTTCGTCCCGATCCAGTAATCATCGCCCGCGCGCGCGGCCGCCGGCAAAACGAACACCAGCAGCGCGAAAGCGATCGTCGCCAGCCGTCGCATCTGCCCTCCCGATTGACGGTTCTACCGCATGGCTTCCGGGAAGTCCATCCACATGAGGGTCGTGACCCAGAATCTCTGGGGCCGGCGCGGCGAGTGGGAGGCGCGCCGCGAGGCGCTTCGAAAGGGGCTGCGCGAGCTGGCGCCCGACCTCGTCGCCCTACCAGAGTCGGTAGTGAACGACGAGTACGACGAGGTCCGCGACGTCCTGGGCGATGACTTCCACGTCGCGCACCAGCAGGCCCGCGAGCCCGGTGACGGCGGCGATGTCGAGCAAGGGCAGGGCCACTCGCTCGCCAGCCGCTGGCCGCTCGGCGAGGTGCGCGAGCTCGACCTGCAGCTCGGTCCGAGCACTGAAGGCTTCGCCTGCGGCATCCTCGCCGCCGAGGTGCTGGCCCCCGAACCGATCGGGCCGCTGCTCTTCGCGTTCCACAACCCGAGCTGGAAGCTCGACCAGGCACACGAGCGCGAGCTCCAGGCCGTCGAGGCGGCTCGCTTCCTCCACGACTTCGCGGAAAAGCGCGCGCGGCACGTGATCCTCACGGCAGACCTCGACGCCGACCCGGAGTCGGCCAGCGTGCGCTTCTGGACCGGCCGCCAGGCGCTCGGCGGCATGAGCGTCTGCTATCGGGACGCCTGGGAGAGCGCGCACCCCGGCGAGCCCGGCCACACGTTTACGCCCGAGAACCCGATCATGATCGGCGGCGACTGGCCGTTCCGCCGGATCGATTACGTCCTCGTGCGCTGCGGAGAGCACGAGGGGCCGACCCTGGAGATCACGTCATGCGAACGGATCTTCGATCGGCCCCGCGACGGCGTTTGGGCGAGCGACCACTACGGGGTCTGCGCCGACCTCAGCCCGTAGTCATCACCAGCGTCTGCGGCAGCGTGTACGTGCCGTCGTAGATGTTGATGTCGTAGAGCGAGAACAGCCCCGCGGCGAAGACACGCGGACGGCTCAGGGTGGTCAGCTGGTTCGAGGCGACCGCCGCGGCGTTCAGCTCGCTCGAGTGGCCAGGCGACGGGCTCGAGGCGATGCTCCAGCTCGTGCCGTTCCAGTGCTCGATCAGCGTCCGGTGCTGGTGGATCGCGGTCTGCTCGTTCTGGTACATGCCGACCGCCCAGACGTCGTTCGGAGCGGTGGCCGCGACGCCGCGGAGCGTGTTGTCCGCATTGGCCAGCTCGCTCACGTTGGGGCTCGGCACGACCTGCCAGGCCTTGCCGTCGTAGTGCATGGCGAGCGTGCGGCTGCCGCTGAGCCCCTGCGAGCCGACTGCCCACACGTTCGTAGGCGAGAGCGCTGTGACCGAGTCGAGGTTGCCGCCCGCGGGGTGCGGCACGGCCGCCACGCTCCACTGGCTCCCGTTGAAGTGCTCGACCAAGGGGCCGGTTGACGAGGAGCCGACCGCCCAGACGTCGGTCGGGCCCGTCGACGCCATGTCGCCGAGATAGCCCTGGCCCGGAACGCTGACGATCGACCACGCCTGGCCGTTCCAGTGCTCCATGAGCGGCGACTCCGATCCCGCGTAGCCGACGGCCCAGACGTTCGAGCCCGAGACCGCCTCGACGCCGTAGAGCGTCGCCCACTCGCCGGCCGGAACCTGCGCGCCCGGAACGATGCTCCAGGAGCTGCCGTTCCAGTGCTCGGCGAGCGTATGGATCCCCCAGCAGTCGCCGCCGACCGCCCAGACATCGTTCGCCGCGAGCGCGTCGACGTCGTTCAGCGAGTTCCCCGCCCACTGGATGTTCCCGTCCTCGCAGTCCGGGACCGGTGACGGGACCGGGACCGACGTCCAGCTCGTTCCGTCCCAGTGCAGCGCGAGCGGGTCGTTGCTCGTGAACGTCGCCTGCGCGCCGACCGCCCAGGCGTCACGATCGGTCCGGGCAGAAAGCGCCCAGACGATGTTGCCCCAGCCGCCGGGATTCGGGCTCTGCGCCACGGTCCACGCGCTGCCCGTGGTCGGCGCCGCGCGAGCCACACCTGCGACGGCGAGCGCTGCAAACACCAGGACGAGAGCGAAGCGAAAGCTCTTCATTGCCTGACCTCCCCCGCTTGCCTTCGGCTTGGCCTACGCGGCCGAGGGCGGATCGGTTTCGCGGCTAGCCGCCGACGTGCACGAAGACAACGTGCGGGGCCGAGCGCGAGGTGCGGTCGTGGAAGTCGCACCGCGAGTCCACGTTGCCTTCGATCGTCTTGAAGCTCTTCGCCGTCCCCGACAGGAACATCCCGACGTGGTTCTCGCCGGTGCGGAAGTTCGAGCCGTCCCAGTCGAAGCAGACGAGGTCGCCGGGCTGCGGATCCAGCGTGACGGTCAGGTTGTTGCGGCCTGCCCGCGCGTCCCCGACGATCGTGGGCACGTACTCGTAATTCCGCCCGCGGACGAACGCCTTCGACCCGGCGGTGATGTACGCCTTCGAGACCGTCCGCGCGCACCAGGCGACGTTGCCGCCACCCCACCAGCCGTTGATCTCGGGGACGTTGTTCGAGCCCGGCGGCACCTCCGCGAGCCCGACGAACTTCCCCATCACGGCGAGGGCCTTCTCGCGGAGCGGCTTCGAGCTCGCGGCCTTCTTCCGCTCGGCGATCCGCTTCTGCTGGGCTGCCGAGGGCTTCGCGAGCCCGAGCAGCAGCTTCTCGAGCGAGGTCCCGAAGGTCTGCTTCGGAGTCGCGTAGCCCAGCCAGTACTGGGCGCGGTACGCGGCCTGCGCGGTCAGCGGGTCGTACTCGCCCGTGGCCTTCCCCTTGTAGTAGCCGCCGTGCTTCGTGAGCACGCGCTGCGCGTACTTGACGTCGTCGCCGGTCATGTGCGGCGACGTGAGGACGAGCGTTCTCTTCATGGCGGCGCTTCGAGTTTCCTAATTTGGACCGGTGCGGTCAAGGCAAGCGCCGCTCGTTTGGGCCCGGCCCGAGTGGCTGGCCGAGGCGGCTGCCTGGATTCGCGACCGCGTAGACGTGTCCGGCGAGATCGAGCAGCCGCACGTGCGGTGGTGGTCGACGGTGCTGCGCGTGCCGACCGCGGACGGCGATCTCTACTTCAAGGCCGTCGCTCCCGTCCACCGGTTCGAAGCTGGGCTCACCGCCAGGCTCGCCGAGCTGCAACCCGGGCGGGTAACGCAGGTCGTCGACGTTGACCCGGAGCGGGGCTGGTTCCTGATGCGAGACGGCGGGACGAGGCTGCGAGAGCTGGTGGAGACGCCCGCCGACCTCCATCACTGGGAACGCGTTCTGCCCGAGTACGCGCGGCTCCAGCTCGAGGTGGCGGCCCACGCGGATGAGCTTCTGGCGCTTGGAACGCCCGACGAGCGGCTCGCGGTTCTGCCGCAGCTCTTCTTGGAGCTGCTCGAGTCACGGCCGCCTGGGTTGAGCGAGGACGAGCACAGGCAGGCACTCGACGCGGTGCCGCGCCTCGAAGAGATTTGCCTGGCGCTCGCCGAGGACGGCCTCCCCGAGACGATTCAGCACGACGATCTGCACGACGGCCAGGTCTTCGTTCGCGACGGCAACTACCTCGTTTTCGACTGGGGTGACAGCTGCGTCGCCCATCCGCTGCTCTCGCTGACGGTCATCCTCCGCTCGACCGCCTGGCGACTCGGGCTCGAACCCGGCGGGCCCGAGCTTCGGCGGCTCCGTGACGCATATTTCGAGCCCTTCGCGCGAGGGCCCGAGATCGCCGAGGCCGCCTACTGGGCGGGCACGATCGCGCGGGCGATTGCGTGGAAGCGGATGGTCGATCCGCGGGAGCCGGAGTACGTGAGCGAGAGCGACCTGGAGGGCCCGGCCTACGGAATCAGGCTCTTCCTTGCCGGTGGCCCAATTGGGACCTGGCAGGAGCCCTAGCGTTATCCTCCCCGCCTTTGTGACGGTCGCGGGTCTGGTTCGGGTCTTGCTGGGGGCGGTGCTGCTTGCCACTGCCGTGGCGAAGCTGCGCGCGGGCCGGAAAGGACGCGACGCGCTTAGCTCGTACGGGATCGCTTCGACGCAGACGCGGGCCGCGCTCTGGGCGGCGACGATCCTCGCGGAGGCCGGGCTCGGAGGCGCGCTCGCGGCAGGCGTCCCGGGAGCGGCCGAAGGGTCGGCCGCGCTCCTAGGGCTCTTCACCGCGGCGCTTGTCGCGGCAATCGCTTTCGGGCGCGGCGGTTCGCCGTGCGGCTGCTTCGGCAGACGCTCCCGGATCGGCTGGGCCGCGGTGGCTCGAAGCGCTGCCCTCGCGGCTGCCTTCGCCGCCGTGCCGCTCCTGCCGCACACGCATCTGTCGACCGACGCCTGGCTTGCGACCGGGCTCGTGGTCGCGCTCGTCGCGGTTGCCGGCCTCGCCGTCGCGGTGCTCGCGCTCGCTCGGGAGCTCGGCGAGCTGCGGCTCGCGATCGCGCCGCAGTCCGCGCTGTCGCTGGAGGAAGAGGGCCCGCCGGTCGGTAGCCGGCTCGACCTGATCGAGCGCTTCGAGCGCGCCGCCCCGCTCGCGGTGGCCGTCTTCACATCTCCCGGCTGCGCCCTCTGCCAGGCGCTCGAGCCGAGCCTGCGGCTGGTCGCGTCCGATCCCGAGGTCGAGCTCGAGCTCTTCGACGAGGAGGCAGACTCCGACGCCTGGCGCGAGCTCGAGATCCCCGGCAGCCCCTACGCGCTCGTTCTCTCGGCGGATGGCGACGTGCTCGCGAAGGGCACGTTCAACTCGCTCTACCAGCTCGAGAGCCTCCTCGTCCACGCGACCCGCCCCGTCGGTGCTTAGCGAGGCAGTCGCCGAGTCGACCTCGCGGCGAGGGTTCCTCGCGCGGGCCGGCAAGCTCCTCCTGGCCGTCAGCGGAGGCGGGATCGTCGCCGCAGCGATCAAGGCCGACCGGGCCGAGGCATTTCACTTCTGCGGGCACATCTACACGACAGGCTCCTGCCCGCACCCGACCGGACTGCCGAGGATCGACCGCGCGGGCTTCCCGCTCCGAGCCGCTGACGGCCATCCGGTCGACGACCTCGGCCGGCCGGTCGACTCGCACGGGCGCCCCGTCGATGCACACGGCGATGTCCTCCGTGATCCGGACGGCAACCCGCTTCCATCCGCGCCGCGCACGCGCATCTGCGCGGTGGCCGCGAAGGAGCACGGGTTCCGCCCGTACCTCGACGGCTCCTGGTACCGCTGCTGCGGCGGGCATGTGCGGCGCTTGATGGACTGCTGCGGCTACGTGCGCACGCGGATCAACGGCGACGCCGCGCTGACCGGGTACTGCTACAGCGGCCGCCGCGTGTTCTGCGTCATGTACTACGACTCGAAGATCCGGTGCTGAAACCGGTCGGCGCGCTGGCGGCGGTGAGCCTCGCGCTCGTCTCCGGCGGGGCGCAGGCGGCGCAGGTCGCCTCCCCGGCCGGAGATCCGAGCGTCCAGGGAGCCGATCTGGTCTGGCAGGAGCCCGGCGTCGGCGGCTTCCTGCTCAGGAACGGCCAACAGACCCAGCTTCCCGGCAACGACCCGGCTCTCGGGGCGACGCGCATAGCGTGGCACGCGGGCGACCAGGTCACGATCGCCGACGGCACGACGCTCGTCCCCCAGCTGCAGGAGGCAATTCCAGGCATCCAGAAGCTCGCCGTCTCGGAGAGCTGGTTCGTCTACCGCGTCGCCGTCAGCGGCAAGGAGGAGCTGCGCGCACAGTCGCTCGCCCAACCGTTCGGCACGACGACGCTGACGCGCCCGCGTGCGCCCGGCCGCCTGGGTCGGCCCTACCTCTCCGGCGACCTCGTCCTCTACCACCTCGCGGGCCCGGGCGGCAGCGGCCTCTATGCCTACGACCTCTCCACTCGCAAGCGCCGCCTGCTTCGGTCGTCGACGGAAGACCAGCTGCTGAATCCCGCGCGGCTCGGCTCGAAGCTGCTCTACGTGCGGATCACCCGCTGCGGCCAGCAGCTGCGGCTCGGATCGCTCACCGGCAAGGGCGTCGGGCGCGTGCTCTACAAGCTGCCGCCGCTCGCCGGAGAGGATCTCGGACACGAGCGCGGACACACACGTCAAGGCGAGCACCTACCCTGCGGCGTCCGGCCGAAGCCGACCTCGCGGATGCTCTGGACGACGGCGCTCTCCGGCACCACCGCGTACGTCACGGTGCTGCGCCCCGGGAGCGGCGGCGTGATGAACCCATCGCTGCTCTCGATCACCCGCTAGCCGAGCAGCCGCTTCGGCGCCCTCAGCTCCCACGCCTCGGTGAGGAGCTGCCCCAGCAGATCGCGGTCAGCACGCCCCAGTGTGATGCCCACCGCCGCAAGGCGCTTGCCCCGCCGGACTTCTTCGCACGCCTCCGGGGCCCGGTCGATCGCGGTCAGGATGCCGCCTTCGTCGAGCATCACGTTCATGCGGTCCTCAGTCCAGAGCGTGGCGAAGATCTTCCCGCCGACCCGAAACGACGGCCGTCCGTGGTGGTCCTGCTCGACCGCCTCGGGCAGGGATAGCGCGAGCGACCGAGCCTCGCCTGGAGATACGGGCACCGATCGAGCGTAACGCTCGGCCGCCTCCGTGCGACTGATGCTCGTCAACGAGGGGTCAACGGAGGGCACAAATGAACGAACGCGTCTACGTCCAGACCAACGATGCCGAGCGGAATGAGGTCATCGCCTTCGACCGCGGCGGTGACGGGCGACTCTCGCTGCTCGGCAGCTACGACACCGGCGGACGCGGCACAGGCAAGCCGCACCTCGCTTCACAGAGCTCGGTTGTCCTGAGCGACGACGGCTCCCGGCTGCTCGTCGCGAATGCCGGCAGTCACGAGATCTCGCTGTTCGTGGTCGAGCCGGACGGGCTCCGGCTGGCGGGCCGGGTCGCCTCGGGCGGGAGCGCGCCGACGAGCGTGGCCTTGCGCAGCGACCTCGTGTACGTGCTCAACAACGGGACGCCGAGCATCAGCGGGTTCCGGCTCGAGGATGACGGCCTCAAGTTGCTCGACGGCTCGAGCCACGAGCTCGGAGGCGACGCCGACCCGGCGCAGATCGCCTTCAGCCCGG
>DATDFL010000252.1:0-20835 GCA_036522595.1 Gaiellaceae bacterium | reverse complement strand
GACTGCGACCTCGCCGCCCTCCTCGACAGCCATTGCCACCATCTCCTCGACGAAGAGCGGGTTGCCGCCTGCGGCCTCCAGGATCTGGTCGCGCTGGGCTGCGGGGATGCCGCCGGCGAGTTCCTCGATCAAGTGGCCGGCCTCGTCCGGTGCGAGCGGCTCGAGGAGGACGTTCGTTGCGTTCAGCTTGCCCCCGCCCCAGGTTGGCCTCTGGTCCAGGAGCTCGCCGCGCGCCATGCAGAGAAGCAGGATCGGGGCGCCGCGGCTGAGGTCCGCGACGTGCTCGACGAGATCGAGGAACGCAGGCTCCCCCCAGTGCACGTCGTCGAAGACGACCACGAGCGGCCGCTCGGAGGCACGTGACTCGAGAAGCTTCCGGAAGCTCCAGGCGATCTCCTGGGGGGAACTCGTTGCCGACTCGTCGCCGAGGATCGACGCGAGGCCGGCAGTCTCGGCGTCCCCTGGGTCGAGCTGCTTCACGACCTCAGTCACCGGCCAGTAGCTGATCCCCTCGCCGTACGAAAGGCACCGGCCGCGCACCACTGTTGTCTCCGGGAGCGTGCGGAGGAACTCGTCTACCAGCCGCGACTTCCCGACTCCGGCCGCGCCGAGGATGGTGAAGAGGTGGCACGAGCGATCGCCGGCGACCGCGGCGAAGGCACCCTCGAGAAGCGTGCGTTGCCGTTCGCGGCCGACCATCGGGGCGTCGTGGCGGCGGGCCGGAGCCTCGGCGCTGACCGAGCGCAGCCGGTACGCCTGCAGCGGCTCCGACTTGCCCTTCGCCTGGATCGGCTCGGCGGCCTCGCACTCGACGGCGTCGCGGACGAGCCTGCAGGTCTCCTCGCCGAGCAGGATCTCGCCCGGCTCGGCCGCCTGCTCGAGCCTCGCGGCGACGTTGACCGCGTCGCCGGTTGCGAGGCGCTCCTCGGTTCCCGTGACGACCTCGCCGGTGTTGACGCCGATCCGCAGCTCGAGCCGCGTGCCATAGGAGGCCTCCAGCTCGTCGTTCAGCGGGCCGAGCCCTCCCCGCAGCTCGTCCGCCGCGCGGACCGCCCGTAGCGCATCGTCCTCGTGCACCGTCGGGACGCCGAAGACCGCCATGACCGCGTCGCCGATGAACTTCTCGACGGTGCCGCCATGCCGCTCGACGATCGCCTTCGCGGTCTCGAAGTAGCGCGCCATGACGCGGCGCAGGCTCTCGGGGTCGATCCGCTCGCCGAGCGCCGTCGAGCCGGTGACGTCGCAGAAGAGCACGGTGACGACCTTCCGCACCTCGCGGGCCGGCGCGGCCTCGGTCAGCGGCGCGCCGCAGCTGTCGCAGAACCGCGCGCCCTCGCGGTTCTCCGCCCCACAGCTCGAGCACACGACCACGGTGCGAGCGTAACCTCCCCACGTGGCCGTGACCTACGAGCTTGCACACGTGAGCCATTCCGGACGCGAGCGAGTGCATTCGTACACGAGCGACGATCCGCTCTCCCCCGGCTCGATCGTCCACTACGAGGGGCGCGACTGGCTCGTCGACAACGTGGACGGGACTCGCGTCGTGCTGAAGCCGGCGCGCTACCGGCTCCGGCTGCGACACCCAGACGGCCACGAGGAGCTGGGTGCGCTGCGGCGCTACCGTGCCGATGCGCCGCGCGCCGGCCACACGTTCAGCACCATCGAGGATGGGGCGCCTGCGAGCTGGCAGGTCGCCGACGAGCGGCTCGCGCGCGACGAGCAGGGCGAGCCGTACCTCGATCTCACCGCGGAGCGCGACTACTCGGAGCAGGACGACCAGCCCTCGCTCCCCGAGCACGAGCTGGAGCACGCGTACGCGCGCGACGACGACACCTCGGCCCTCGCCGCGACTCTGGCGCGCGCCGACGAGGCCGGCATCTACGTCGAGCTGATGGCTCTGGAGCCGGGCGAAGCGCCCGACTGGGCGGGGGCGCGGCAGTTCCTGGACGCGCTCGAGCTGGACGCGATCCACGACGACCTTCTCGTGCGGGCGGGCGTCAACCCGAACCACGACCCGCAGGACGGCTGGCTCGGGACCGTGAAGGAGCGGCTGAACGCCGACCTCGAGCAGTTCCGGGCGGACGTCGACGGCAACCACGACGAGATCGAAGAGTGGGACTTCCGCGGCGGACGCGTGTTCGCCGCCATCGGGACCTACGACGACGAGGCGAATCCAACAAGCGGCCACGGCTGGATGACGCGGCTCTACGACGCGGGGGTGCTGGAGGCCGCCGGCTTCAGGCGCGTCCGCAAGGCCGAGCTCGACGTCGAGTTCGAGGACTAGCCAGCGCTCCAAGAAGTTGCGCGCAGGAATCCCGCGCCGCGCGCATTTACTCAGTGGGTGGCGCCGGGCGGCGGCGTCACCCCTTGATCACGAGCCCCGCCGGAACGAGACCAGCTCGTTCCGCTCGAGCGGACCCTTGGCCGTTTGCTCGAGCACGGTCCCGATTCCGCGCGCGTAGTACTTGTGGTCGATCACACCCGGCTCGAGCGGCGTCCACTCCTTCGTCAGCATCGCGTGCCTCTCCATCGCGAACGGCACGACTACCGCGGCGTCGAGCTGCAGCACCTGAAAGTGGTCCTCCGCTTCGCCCTTGAGGTATTCCTGGCGCGCCGACTGGCCCGGCCGCGGGTTCGTGAACATGAAGATCCCGGCCTTTGCCCCGT
Organism: Gaiellaceae bacterium; assembly: GCA_036522595.1. Classification (GTDB taxonomy): domain Bacteria; phylum Actinomycetota; class Thermoleophilia; order Gaiellales; family Gaiellaceae; genus AC-32. Next base: position 18,168 of record DATDFL010000252.1, on the reverse strand, counting down.
CGCGCCCGGCGAGCCAGCTGCCGCTCGTGTCCTTGACGTGCCCTTGCCGGTCGAGCTCGGCGGTGTCCTCGCCGAAGTACCAGACGCGGCCGCGCGAATCCTGCGTGTAGTAGTCGCTTGTTCGCTCCTCGAGACGGCCATGGAGGTAAAGGCGGTCGGACACGACCACGCACGGGGCGCCCTGGATCGTCTTCGTCCGGTGCGTGACGGTCATCACCTCGCGCGAGTGCTCGCCGTCCTTGACGCCGCGGTACACCCAGGTCGAGCCCGGGAGCAGCGGGAACCACGGGTTCGTCACGCGGGCCGAGAACTGCCCGGGCTTCGCGTGTGAGCCCGCGCCTCCGCAGCCCGCGAGGAGGAGGACGAGAAGGATCCAGGTTCGCTTCACGGCCGGAACCGTACGCAGGTCAGATGAATCCGCGATGAACGTTCATCCCACGTTCACGAAAGTCGTGGACCATGTGTGGATATGCGCGTGCTGGTCGTCGAGGACGAGCCGCGGATGGCGAGCCTGATCCGCCGCGGCCTGATTGGCGAAGGGCTTGCCGCCGACGTGGCCGGCAGCGGCGAGGACGGGCTCTGGCTGGCCGGGTCGCACGACTACGACGCGATCGTGCTCGACGTGATGCTGCCGGGGATCGACGGCTTCGAGACGTGCCGTCGCCTCCGCGCCGACGGCGTCTGGGCTCCGGTGCTGATGCTGACCGCGCGCGATGCGGTCGAGGACCGCGTCGCCGGGCTCGACACCGGCGCCGACGACTACCTCGTCAAGCCGTTCGCCTTCGCGGAGCTGCTCGCGCGGCTCCGGGCCCTCGCGCGTCGCGGCGACCAGGAGCGGCCGAACGTGCTGCGGGTCGGCGACCTGACGCTCGACCCGGCGGCGCGGGAGGTCCGGCGCGGCGATTCGGAGATCCGGCTCTCGGCGAAGGAGTTCTCGCTGCTCGAGACGTTCATGCGCAGGCCGGGCGAGGTGCTCTCGCGGCTGCACCTCCTCGAGCACGCTTGGGACTTCGCGTACGAGAACCGCTCGAACGTCGTCGACGTCTACATCAGGCACCTCCGGCGGAAGATCGACGAGCCGTTCGGGCGCAGCTCGCTCGAGACGGTTCGCGGGGCGGGCTATCGACTGCGGGCGGACGGCGCGTGAACCGGCTGCCGATTCGGCTCCGCGTGACGGCGGCCTTCGCGGTCGCGATGGCTGTCGTGCTCGCAGCGCTGGGCTGGTTCCTCTACGCGCGGCTGGAGTCGCATCTCCGGGCTGAGCTCGACACCTCGCTGCAGGTGCGTGCGGACGACCTCGCTGCGCTTGTGCGCGGAGGCGGGTCGCTCGCCCCGAGCGGCCGCGGCCTGATCGAGCCCGGCGAGAGCTTCGCGCAGCTGCTCGCCCGCGACGGTCGCGTGCTCGACGCGACCTGGCCCCTTCGGCACACAGCGCTGCTGGATGCGGGCGCGATCCGCAGGCCGACCTACGAGAACCGCTCGTCCGCACCTGGCCTGGACGAGCCGGCGCGCCTTCTGGCCATTCCCGTTCCTCGAGGCGTGCTGGTCGTCGGCGCCACGCGCCAGAACAACGTCGAGACCTTGGCGCGGTTCCGCGACGAGCTGCTGATCGCGGGCCCGGTCGCGCTCCTCCTCGCGTCGCTCGCCGGCTACCTGCTCGCAGGCCTCTCGCTGAGGCAGGTGGAGACGATGCGCCGCCGGGCCGCGGCGATCTCCGCCGAGACGCCAGGAGAGCGGCTGCCCGTGCCGCAGACGCGTGACGAGGTGGAGCGGCTCGGCACGACGCTGAACGAGATGCTCGGGCGGCTCGAGGCGGGCCTCCAGCGCGAACGCGATTTCGTCGCGGACGCAGGCCACGAGCTCCGGACGCCGCTCGCACTGCTCCGCACCGAGCTGGAGCTCGCGCTAAGGCAGGGCCGCTCGCAGGAAGAGCTGCGCGAGGCTCTGCGCGTCTCGGTGGAGGAGGTCGACCGGCTCGCGCAGCTCGCAGACGACCTGCTCCTGATCGCGCGCCACGACCGCGGGCGGCTGCCGCTGCGGATCGAGGCGATGGACGCGGGCTCGCTCCTCTCGTCGGTGGTGACCCGCTTCCAGTGGCGCGCCGACGAGGCAGCGCGGGCCCTCGAGAGCGAGGCGGAGCCTGGCCTCACGGTGCGCGGCGACCGGCTGCGGCTCGAGCAGGCACTCGGGAACCTCGTCGACAACGCGCTCCGCTACGGGCGTGGGCGGGTGACGCTCGAGGCGGCAGCGTCGAACGGCCGGATCGAGCTCGCCGTCGAGGATCAGGGAGACGGCTTCGAGGACGAATGCTTCGAGCGCTTTCGCCGCGCGCGCCACGAAGGGGCAGGCGCCGGGCTCGGGCTCGCGATCGTGCGGGTGATCGCCGAGGCGCACGGCGGGAGCGCCGGTCGTTCCGGCGGAAGCCGCGTGCGGCTAGTCCTTCCGCGCTAGGCCGTCGTCCGGGAGCGTCTCCCAGGAGGCGACGGAGCGCGTGAAGCCATGCTGGGTCGGCGCGCCCTCGAACGGCGTGTCGATCGCCGGCAGCCGCACGCTGCAGTACTCCCGCTCGGGCCACCCGCCGCCAAAGAGGTTCGAGCCGCAGTTCGAGCAGAACGTCTTCGCGCTGCCTCCCTCCGGCGTGTAGGTACGCAGCAGCTCGCTGCCCGCGGTGATGTGGATCGAGTCGCTGCGCGCGCGGGCGTTCGCGGTCGCGGCGCCGCCGGAGAGCCGCTTGCAGCTCGTGCAGTGGCAGTAGCTGCGCGGCTCGAACTCGCCGTCGATCTCGAAGCGGACGCCCCCGCAGAGGCAGCTGCCCTGAAGCGCGGTCACATCTCCGAGACTACCGGCTGGTTCCAGGTACTGAGCACCGGCTGCTCGCGTTCGTAGCCGAGGATGCTCAGCGTCGCCGGATCGAGAGCGAAGAGGCGGCCCTCGGGCGGCTGCGCGCCCAACCAGCGCGCGGCGAGCACGCGGAGCAGGTGGCCGTGCGAGAAGAGCAGCACGTCGCCTTCGGCCGACCGCACCTCCTGGAGGACGAGGTCGACCCGCTCACCGACCTGCTGCGGCGTCTCGCCGCCCTCGGCGCCGTAGCGCCAGATCGTCCAGTCCGGGATCTGCTGGCGGATGTCCAGCGTCGTCCGGCCCTCGTACTGGCCGTAGTCCCACTCCATCAGCGCGTCGCGCGGAACCGCCCGGTCGCCGAAGCCGGCGAGCCAGCAGGTCTCGACCGCGCGCTTGAGCGGGCTCGTCAGCACGAGGGAGAAGCGCCAGCCCCGTAGCGCGCGGCCGAGCCGCTCGGCCTCGCGCCGCCCATCCTCGGTCAGCGGCACGTCGGTGCGCCCCGTGTGGCGCTTGTGCGCGCTCCAATCGGTCTCCCCGTGCCGAACGACGACTACCCGCTCTGCCATGGGGTGAGCTTGACACGTCGCGAAGCGGGGAATGGAAGCACCGTGAGGAAATCGTTCCTGCGGCGCTCGGCCACGGCTGCGGTCGCGGCCGCTCTCGGCAGCGCGGGCTTCGCCGTTGCGCAGAGCGCGCCGTCGGCCACGAGCTCGGACGTGACCACTGCCGCGACCGGGGCCACGGGGTCAACAGGCACGACCGCCCCGACGACGACGGCCCCGACGACGACGGAGCCGACGACAACGGGGCCACCGCCGCCTCCTCCGCCTCCGCCACCGCCTCCCCCACCGCCGCCTCCGCCTCCGCCGCCCGCCACCACCCGCACGACGCACACAACCACCACGGCGACGACGCGGGCCAACACGACGCCGTCGACCGGCACGACGACGACGACGAAGGCGCCTGGACGCAAGCACCGGAAGCGCGTTGTCCCGGCCGCTGCAGTGGCTGTATCAAGCCCGCGCTTCCCGCGCTGGGTGATCGTGGGCTTCGTGCTGGCGGGAGTGCTGATCCTCTCGGGCGTCGCCGGCTTCCTCTGGACTCGGGGCCGCCCCCACCCCTAGAAAGGCTCACCCCGCTTTGGGAGGATTCGGCCAGATGGGTGGTCACCGAGCGGCTCGCCGCGGGGCAGGCGACAATCGCGCCGTGATCGATCCGCTCGAGCGCTGGCGCGAGCACGGTGAGAAGCCCGACTATGCGGGCCTGCTCACGTTCGGCTCGCTGCCGTACACCCAAGACCCGGCCGAGCTCGAAGGCGTCGACGTGGCGATCGTCGGCGCGCCGACCGACGACCTGGTCTCCGACCGCCCGGGCGCGCGTTTCGGGCCGCGCGCGATTCGAGCCGCCAGCTGCCCGCCCGGCCCGCATCTGGAAGCGAAGGTCGACGCGATGGCCGTCCTGAAGCTGGTCGACTACGGCGACGCGCCGGTCCTTCCAGCCGACCCGGAGCGCACCCACGAGGCGATCGAGCGCACCGTCGGCGAGGTCGTCTCGGCGGGCGCGATCCCGATCGTGCTCGGCGGCGATCACTCGATCGCCGAGCCCGACATCCGCGCGTGCGCGGCCGGCCGCGCGCCGATCGGCCTCGTCCACTTCGACACGCACACCGACACCGGCACCGAGGTCTACGGCGTCGAGGTCTCGCACGGAACGCCGATGTACCGCCTCGTCGAGGCAGGCGTCGTGGATCCGCGGCGCTACGTCCAGATCGGGCTGCGCGGCTACTGGCCCGGCGAGAAGGAGTTCCGCTGGCAGGAGGAGCGCGGGATCACGAGCTTCTTCATGCACGACGTGCGGCGGCTCGGGATCGAGGAGGTCGTCGGCGGGGCGATCGACGTGGTCGGCTCCGGGCCGGTCTTCCTGAGCGTCGACGTGGACGTGCTCGACCCCGCCTACGCGCCCGGCACGGGAACGCCAGAGCCCGGCGGGATGGAGAGCGCCGATCTGCTCTGGGCGTGCCGCACGCTCGCCGAGCGGCTCGAGCTCGTGGGCGCGGACGTGGTCGAGGTGATCCCGACCGCGCCCGGGTCCGCGGACATCACGGCGCTCGTCGCCGACCGCATCGTCCGCGAGATCCTGACCGGGCTCGCCCTGAGGCGCTAGCGCCGCTTCGCGAGCGGATCGCCTGCGAACAGCTGCAGCAGCCAGAGCCCGGCGAGCAGCATGTACGTCAGCACCGGCAGCGCGATGCCGAACAACGCCGCGAGCACTGACAGCTTGCCCGGCAGACCCGGGACGAGCCGCATCGCAGGCGCGAGCACGAAGCCGATCGCCAGAGCCGCGACCACGTGGATTCCCGCAGCACGCATGCTCTTGGGCGCGATCCGCGGCAGACACAGCGCGACCCACACGGCCAGCGTCGCCGAGCCCGCTACGAACAGCAGCAGAAATGTTTCCCTCGTCATCTCCCCTCTCTCTCGCTCTCAGTCTGGCACGGAATTGCCGTTAGCGAAAGAGGTTTCGTTCGGTGGGCATGACGAGGTCGCGAGCCGTCCCCGGGCCGCCCACTTCGACGCCGCGAATGACCGCTGCCGGAACTCCCGCCGTCTTGCCGAAAACCAGCTCGGCCGCACCGGCCAGCTCGTCTGCGACGGCGATCACCGTCGCGTGCAGCTCGTAGCCCGCCGAGTCACGCTCGCCCTTGAGATCGAGCAGCGGCCGGATCCCCGCGAGGCCGATCGCGACGTCCGTCGTCCCCTGCCGCCAGGGCCGCCCGAAGGAGTCGCTGACGATCACGCCCACGTCGGCGCCGGTGCGGTCGCGGAGGTGGTCGCGCAGCCGCGCGGCCGAGGCGTCCGGGTCCTCGGGGAGGAGCACGACCGTTCCCGCCTCGGGCGCATTGGACGAGTCAACGCCGGCGGAGGCGCAGACGAAGCCGTGCCGCGTCTCGGCGATCACGAGCGGCGGCCGCGTGCGGACGAGCCGCGTCGCCTCGCGCAGGATCACCTCGAGGCGGCGAGGGTCTTCGCTGCCGGCCAGGCTGCGCGCCTCGTCGGAGGGCTCGACGTCTGCGAGGCGCACCACGCGCCCCTCGGCCTTCGAGACCGCCTTCTGCGCGACCACGAGTACGTCGCCGTCCCGGAGCTCGGCGCGCTCCGCGATCAACGCCGCGAGGTCGTCGCCCTCCCGGATCTCGGGCAGGCCTTCGACGGGCGCGATCGAGATCACGGCAGGCCGGTAAGACGCAGGCCCGCCGTGACGCCGTACTCGCGGTTCACGTTCAGGATCACCGAAGTCATGGCTTCGAGCGCGCGCGAGTTCGCCAGCGGGCCGACATCAACGGCCCGGCCGGCGACCAGCTCGCTCGCCAGCTCGAACGCCAGCTCCTTGGCGCGCGGGTCGTCGCCGCAGATCAGCGCGTCCTCGTCGGGGAGCTCCTTGGCCGCGAGGTGCGCAGCCGAGAGCGACTGGAGACCGGACGCCACCGGGCCGCGAACGATCTCGCTCAGCTCCTCGGCGAGCGACCGCTTTTCGCGGCCAGGCAGCACGCCGCTCTCCGTGAACGCAAGGTCGCTCGCGACGCAGAGAACCGGCGTCTCGCCGATCGCGTCGACGAGCTCCCGCGCGGTGTCGAGCGCCGCGTTCGACTTGGTCGCGAGCACGACGAGGTCGACGCCGCGCACGACGTCCTCGTTCGCGCCGCCTTCGACGCCGAGCTCGATCGCGCGCTCCTTGCCCCGCTGCGCGTCGCGCGAGCCGATGGAGACGTGGTGCCCGAGGCCGTGGAGCTTGCGCGCGAGGGCGCGGCCGAACGTACCGGTTCCGCCGATGATCGCGAGCTTCATACCGGCGCTCCGAGAACGGCCTCCGCAAGCCGCCGGCGGGCCGCGGCGTCGCTCATGAGCGTCCTGGTGACGATCGTCTGGATGCTTGCATCCTCCTCCGCATCGGCCTCGTCGATGACGAGCGCGTCGATCAATCCCTTGTAACAGTCTGTTACTTGGGCCGGGCCCGTGCCGCCTGCAAGGCGCGCGAGCATCCGGTCGGCCGGGCCGCGGACGGTTCGGCCGCCGATCAGCGGGCTGACGGCCACTGCGGGCACGCGGCGCTGCTCGAGCGCCGTGCGGATCTCGGCGATCGCGAGGATCGGCCCGATGCTGACGAAGGGGTTGCTCGGCGCGATCGCGATCAGATCGGCCGCTTCGAGCGCCTCGAGCACTCCGGGTGCCGCGCGCGCGGTTTCGGCGCCCTCGAAGCGGACGCCGTCGACCTCGTCGCGATGGCCGCGGCCGACGAACCACTCCTGGAAGGGGAACTCACCCGCCGGCGTTGCGATCCAGGTCCGGAGGCGCTGGTCGGTCGCAGGGAGAAGCGTGGCCTCGACGCCGAAGGCCTGCGCCAGCCGCGCCGTGACCGCGGAGAGCGGCTCGCCGCGTCCGAGCGCCTCGGTGCGGACGAGATGGAGGCCGAGGTCGCGGTCGCCGAGCTGGAACCAGGTGTCTCCGCCGAGGTCGGTCGCCGCCTCGCGCGCGTTCCAGCTTTCGTCCTGCCGGCCCCAGCCGCGCTCCTCGTCGAGGACGCCCGCGAGCGTGTAGAGGATCGTGTCGAGATCGGGTGAGACGTGGAGCCCGGAGACCTCGACGTCGTCGCCGACGTTGCCGACAACCGTGACGTCGCGCGGCGGGAGCGTCTCGCTCAGCGCGCGTGCGAAGCGGGAGCCCCCGAGCCCGCCTGCAAGAACGGCGACTTTCAAGGCTGCCTCTGTCGCCCAGCGCGTCGACCGGTCATTTCCGACGGACGCGCAGGCAAAGCCCGCGCGTCCTGAGATCGGCATCGCAAGCGACGCCTCAAGGCACGAGGCCGGCGCGAAGCTCGCCGAGTGCCTCGGCGGTGTGCGGGCCCAGGCGGCTCTCGAGGCGCTCGAGATCGTCGACGGTATCCACGTCGTCGACGAGGTTCGGGATCTCAGCGTTCACGACCGGGACGCCGAGGCGGTCGGCGCGTGCGCGGAACCGAGCCGCGCTGCCGGGCCCGTAGAGCGGCGCGAACAGGTGCGGGGCGGCGAGCGCCAGTGCGTTCGTCGTGCCGTCGGATGCCTCGACGAGGGCCATTCCCCCGGCAGGCAAGGCGCCGAGCAGGGCAAGCAGGTCGCGCGGCTCCGCGCATGGCAGATCGGCATTGACGACGAGAATCGGCCCGGACTCCCAGCGGCGCAGCGCGATCTCGACGGCCTCACCCTGGTTGTTCTCCGGCGCCACAATCGTCACCAGCCCTACGGCGTCCGCGGTGGCCAGCACGTCGGCGAACATCGCCGTCGCGAGAGCGCCCCGGGCCTCGTCCGGGAGCGGTGCAAGACGGGCCTTGGCGTTCTCCCTGCGGAACGGAACGATTACGGTCGACATCCGGCGATCAGACTATCCCGCGGTGCCTACGTGAAACTCGACAATGCCGAGATCGCGGGCCGGCTCGAGGCGTTCGCCTCGCTGCTCGAGCTCGCCGGGTCCGGGCCGTACACGTCGCGGGCCTATCGCCGCGCGGCCGATCTGATCCGCACGACGCCGGCGCCGATCGCGGAGCTGGTCCGGCAGGGCCGAGTGCGGGAGCTGCGGGGCATCGGGCCCGGGATCGAGCGGCGGCTGCGCGAGCTCGTCGAGACGGGCGAGATCGCCGAGCTGCAGGAGCTCGAGCGCGAGGTCTCTCCCGAGCTGGCGGGGCTTGGACGCTTCCTCGGGGTCTCGGTGCGGCGAATGCTCGAGATCGGGCGGGTTCTGGGCGTGCGGAGCCTGGAGGAGCTGCGGCAGGCGGCCGAGGAGGGCCGGCTTCAGGAGGTGCCGGGCATCGGGCCGGATACCGAGCGGAAGCTGCGAGCGGCGCTCGCGCAAGAGCCGAAGCGGTCGGCTCCGAAGCCGCTCCTGCTGAGCACGAGCCGCCCGTTGGTGGAGTCGATCGCCGACGCGCTCGGCGGGGCGGCGGCAGGCGACCCTCGCCGCTGGGTGGACGCGTCCGAGCGCCTATCGGTTGTTTGTTCCGCTCGGGGACGGGCCGGCCCTGTGCTCGACCGGTTCGCGTCGCTGTCGCAGATCGTCGCCGTGGTCGAGCGCGAGCAGCGGCGCGCGCTGGGCGTGACCGTCGAGGGCGTTCCGGTGGAGCTCGTGGTCGCGGAGCCGGAGCGCTTCGGCACCGAGCTCGTGCGCGCGACCGGGTCGCCGGAGTACGTCGGCGCCCTGGAGCCGCTGCCGGATGGGGCGTCGGAGGCGGCGGTGTACGAGGCGCTCGGGATCCCGTGGGTGCCGCCGGAGCTGCGCGAGGCGCCGTTTCGCGGCGAGCCGCCGCGGCTGCTCGAGCTTGCAGATGTGCGCGGAGATCTGCACTGCCACACGACGCGTTCGGACGGGCGCGCCTCGGCGCTCGAGATGGGCCTCGCGGCGCGGGGCCTCGGGTACGAATACCTGGCGATCTGCGATCACACGGTCAGTGTCGGCGCAGTGACGGGGCTGACCGCCGACGACGTGCGGCAGCAGGGGGAGGAGATCGAGGCGGCCAACGAAGAGCTCGCGCCGTTCCGGCTGCTGCGCGGGATCGAGTGCGACATCCGCCGAGACGGCTCGCTGGATCTCCCGGACGAGGTGCTTGCCGAGCTCGACTGGGTTCAGGCAAGCGTCCACGGCGGGCAGCGCGCCTCGCGGGAAGAGCTGACGCGGCGCGTGCTGACGGCGCTGGAGTCGCCGTACGTCAGCGCGCTGAGCCACCCGACGGGGAGGCTCATCGGGCACCGGCCGCCGAACGCGGTCGATCTCGAGGCGGTGTTCGCGCGGCTGGCCGAGACCGGGTGCGCGGTGGAGGTGAACGGGCTGGCTCCCAGGCTCGACCTGAGCGGCGAGAACGTGCGGCGCGCCCGCGAGGCCGGCGTGGCCGTCGTCGTGAACACGGACGCCCACTCGACGCGCGGGCTCGGGAACATGGAGCTCGCGGTGCGGACCGCCCGCCGTGGCTGGGCGGAGCCCGCGGACATCGCCAACACCCTGCCGCTGGAGAGGCTCCTCGAGCGGAAGTTCGGTTCAGCCGTTTAAGGCACACCCAACCTCCTCCCCGCTGCAGATCGTATTGGCGAAATCGTCACGTGTCTGTGACGAGACCGTGCCGAATGTGTGACGTCTACGCGGCCTGGCCGGGGCCGCGGGTCGCCCACTCGCGCAGCTCGAACCAGTGCGTGTTGCGCAGCGCCTCGGCGACCTTCGGCTCGGTGTGTGCGGCGTTGAAGACGTTGTGGTCGAGGTCGGCGCAGATCGCCACCGCCTGCAGCGGCACGTCCACGAGGTCGGCCAGCGCCTCGGCGGGCAGCTTCGCCTCGGCCACCGTGTAGTGCATGAACTGGAGGCTCGGAGCGACCTCCATCAACACCGGCCAGTCTGGACACGTGCGCGAGCTCACGATGGACTCTTTCCCGAAACGGCGAGGCGCTCCTCCACGAGCTCCGCCAGCGCGCGCACGAACGCGGGGTCGTCGTTCAGCGACTCGATCCGCTCGAGCTCGAGCCCGAGCTCCGCAGCCCGCTCGCGCGCCTCGATGTCGAGGTCCCAGAGGATCTCGAGGTGGTCCGAGACGAACCCGACCGGCGCGACGAGCACCTTCCGCTCGCCGGCCTCGTGCAGGCGGTCCAGCTCCTCCAGAATGTCGGGGCCGAGCCATGGCTCGCCGGTCGGGCTCGCGCTCTGGAACGCGAACGACCATCGTTCGAGGCCGGCCCGCTCGGCGACGAGGCGCGACGTCTCGAGCAGCTGGTCGCGGTAGGGATCGCCGTCGTCGAGGATGCGCTGGGGGAGCGAGTGCGCGGTGAAGACCACCCAGGCGTCTGTTCCCCGAACGCGCTCCGCGACAACATCGAGGAAGCCCGGGTGGTCGTGCCAGCTCTCGACGAGCACGATCTCCGCACGGCCGGCCGCCGCCGCGTCCAGCCGCTCCCGGTACTCGCCGATCGAGAGCCGCGAGTAGTGCGGCGCGAGCACGAGGCCGACGATGCGCGTCGCACCCGTCGCGAGCGCAGCATCTACCGCCTCGGCGATCCGCGGCTGCCAGTGCTTCATGCCGACGAAGACGGGGACGTCCAGCGCCCGTTCGAGCGAGGCGCGCTGGGCCTCGGTGACGTCGTCCAGCGGCGAGCGCCCGCCGATCCGCCGGTAGCGCTCGGCGAGCTCCTCGACTGCTTCGTCCGAGACTTGACGGCCGCCGCGGATGTCCTCCAGGTATGGACGCACGTCCTCGGGCAGCGACGGGCTGCCGTACGCCATCAACACAACGGCGTTGCTCACGCCGCGACCAGAGTCCTCTCGTGCACGAGCTCCACGAGCCGGCGCAAGGCCGCGGGATCGGTCTGCGGCAGGACGCCGTGGCCCAGGTTGAAGATGTGCCCCGGCCGCCCGCCCGCGCGTTCGAGCACGCCCTCCGCAGCCTCCGCGACCCGGTCCCACGGCCCGAGCAGCACGGCGCCATCGAGGTTTCCCTGGATCCCGCGGTCGGCCCCGATCTGCTCCCACGCGCGGTCGAGCGGGACGCGCCAGTCGACGCCGACCACGTCGCCACCCACGGCCGCGCGTTCTTCCAGGAGATGCGCGTCGCCCGTCGCGAAATGGATCGTCGGGACGTCGACCGCGTCGAGCACCTGCGCCGAGTAGGGCGCCGCGAACTCACGGTAGTCGTCGACCGACAGCGCGCCGACCCAGGAGTCGAAGAGCTGGATCACGTCCGCGCCGGCCTGGGAGCAGGCCGCGACGTACGGCGCGAACGTCGCCGCGAGCTTGTCCATGAGCCCGTGCCAGACCTCCGGCTCGCCGTACATGCACGCCTTGGTCAAGGCGAAGTCGCGCGTCGGCTTGCCCTCGATCAGGTAGCCCGCGACGGTGAACGGCCCGCCCGCGAACCCGATCACGGCCTGCTCGGGGGCGAGCTCCTCCCGCACCAGGCGCACGGCCTCCAGCACGAACGGCACCGACTCCTCCGGATCGGGCACGACGAGCCGCTCCACATCTGCCTGCGAGCGAACGGGCTCCGCGACAACAGGACCGACGTTCTCGACCAGCTCGACGTCGATTCCCATGCCCAGAACCGGGAGCATGATGTCCGCGAACATGACGGCCGCGTCGACGCCGTGCCTGCGCACCGGCTGCAGGGTCACCTCGGCGCAGAGCTCCGGCTGCCGGCAGACCTCGAACAGCCCGTAGCGCTTCCGCAGCTCACGGTATTCCGGCAGCGAGCGCCCCGCCTGGCGCATGAACCAGACGGGCGTCCGCTCGACGCTCTCGCGCCGGCAGGCCCTCACTAGCAGGGGTTTTTCCACGCCCAGGAGCCTAGCTTTCGGGCGTTCCGTCGCCGGAGGGCAACTCCCACCGCCCGCCGAGCCGGATCGGCCCGCCGCCCTCGGAGCCGTCGCTGAAAACGCTCATCTCCATGGCCGGATCGGACCAGGCGAGCCGCGATGTCCCATCCCCGTTCGCGACCGCCACCGCGACGGTGAAGCGCCCTTCCCGCATCGGCAGCCCCGGGAAGTACAGGCGCAGGCGCTCGAGCTGCCCCGGCCGGAGCAGCACACGGTCGATGGTCTGTGACCCGAGCTCGAGCCCGCCCGAGTCGCGGAACGACACGGTCACGCGCCCCTCGTCGAGCCCGTTCTCGGCGTAGAGCCACACCTCGAGAGCCACGGGCTCGCCTTCCGTGAAGCGGTCGCGCACGGTTCCGTCGCCCGCGACCGCCCGCACCTCATGCACCCGGCACAGCCCGACGGAGTCGCCGTCACGCCCTGCGGCCTGCGCGGCCAGCGGCTCGAGGATCCGCGTGTGGTAGGCGCGCACGACGTCCGGCGCCGAGGCCGACTCCACCATCCGTCCGTCCTCGAGCAGCAGCGCGCGGTCGCAAACCCGGGCCACCGCTGCCTCGTCGTGCGAGACGAAGATGATCGTCCCGCCGCTCCGCTTGAACTCCCAGATCCGCTCGTAGCACTTCTCCTGGAACGCCTGGTCGCCGACCGCGAGCACCTCGTCGAGCAGCAGCACGTCGGGCTGGACGTGCATCGCGATCGAGAAGCCGAGCCGCATGTACATCCCCGACGAGTACGTCCGCACGGGCGCGTCCTTGAAGGCGTCGATCTCCGCGAAGTCGATGATCTCGCCGAGGTGCGCGTCGATGTAGCTGCGCTTGAGCCCGTAGATCGAGGCGTTCAGATACACGTTCTCGACCCCCGTGAACTCCGGGTGAAAGCCCGCGCCGAGCTCGATCAGCGAGCCGACGCGGCCGCCCACCGCGAGCCGGCCGGTCGACGGCGCGTAGATGCGGGCGAGGAGCTTCAGCAGCGTCGACTTGCCCGAGCCGTTGCGCCCGACGATCGCGAACGCCTCGCCGGGCTCGACGTCGAGGTCGACGTCGCGGAGCGCCCACACCTCCCGCGTCCGCGGCAGCTCGCGCCTGAGGATCGTCTCCTTCAGCGAGCGGCTGTGCGTGAGCCGGATCTCGAACCGGCGGCCGAGCCCACGCCCGTGGATCTCGCCGGGTGCGACCGTTGTCATAACTCGATCGCTACGCGGTCCTCGTAGCGCTGCAGCACCGCGAGGCCGATCAACCCGACGAGCGGGCCGACGAGGAAGATGTAGAGGAGGAGCGGCACTCCGGGCACGGTCGCCTCGAGCGCGGCGGCGCGGATGCCCTCCACGTACGGCGTCACCGGATTGCCGTACCGCATCAGGTGGATGATCGTCGGGTGCGTGGTGGCCGCCGGGAGCTGGTCGAGGCCGTAGAGCACCGGGGTCAGGAAGAACCACGGCAGGAACAGCACGCCGAGCAGGTGCTCCACGTCGCGGAAGAACACGTTCACGACGGAGAGCATCCAGGCGAGGCCGAGCGCGAGACAGACGAACGCCGCGAAGAACGGGATCACGAGCGCTACCGTCTGCACGTTCTCAGGGACGACGTAGATCGCGAGCGGTACCAGGACGGCGAAGATGACGAGCGCCGAGATCGTCTGCGAGAGGACGACCGAGGCGGGAACGAGCTCGCGCGGGAACCACACCTTCTTGATCAAATCGCCGCCGAAGATCAGCGAGACCGTCCCGAGCTGCACCGCCCCCTGGAAGAACGACCACACCGCGAGGCCCGCGAGCACGAAGAGCGGGTAATGCGGGATGTTCCTCGTGCCCTTCCAGAGCACCGAGAAGACGAGCGTGTAGACGCCCATCATCGCCAGCGGGAAGAGGAGCGACCACGCGAGCCCCAGCGCGGAGCCCTTGTAGCGCGACCGCAGCTCACGGCGGAGCAGCGTCCGCAGCAGCTCGCCGTAGCCCGCGAGCCCCGCGAAGCTCGGTAGGAGCGGCGTTTTGGCTCTGCTGGCTGTCTCGACGGCCACGAACGGCAGGATACTGGCCGGTTCCTGTGCGAATTGTTATCGACGTGACGCCGCTCTCCCGGCCGCGAACCGGGATCGGCAACTACTTCCGGGGGATGCTCGCAGGGCTCGCCGAGGTGGCAGAGGGCCACGAGCTCGTCGCGTTCGGTCCGACCGGCCCGTGGGGCCGGCGGCGCATCCGCGAGTCGCTCGACGGCGTGCCGGTCGAGCTGCGCCTGCCGCTGCTGCCGCGCGCGCACTGGTGGCGTACCGCGTGGAGCAGGCTCGGCCGGCCGCCGGTCGAGACGTTTCTCGGGCAGCTCGACGTCTTCCACTTCTCGGACTGGATGTATCCGCCGCAGCGCGGCGGACTGCGCGCGACGACGATCCACGACCTCGTGCCGCTGCGGTTCCCGGATTCTGTTCCGCGAGCGACGGTGCGCATGCACGGGCCGAAGTACGCGAACGCCGCGCGGACCTGCGACCGGATCTTCGTCAACTCCCGGTTCACGGCGGGCGAGGTGGTCGAGCTGCTCGGTGTCGCGGAAGAGCGCGTGGTGGTCGCGTACCCCGGAATCGACCCGGGCTTCCGGCCAGACGGGGAGCGCGCCGACCTCGGAGGGCCGTACGTCCTCGCCGTCGGGACGCTCGAGCCGCGCAAGAACCTGCCCGCGCTCGCGGCGGCATTCGCGCTGCTGCGTGAGCGGCATCCGGAGCTGACGCTCGCGATCGCCGGGCTCGAGGGCTGGGAGGACCGCCCGCTCGCAAACGAGGGGATCCGCCTGTTGGGCTACGTCCCGGACGACGAGCTCGCGCGGCTCTACCGCGGCGCCTCCGTCTTCGCCTACCCGTCGCGGTTCGAGGGGTTCGGGATTCCGGTCGTGGAGGCGCTGGCGAGCGGCGTTCCTGCGGTCGTGTCCTCGCACCCGTCGCTGGACGAAGCCTCCGGCGAGGCTGCGCTGCGCGCCGATCCGGATGACGCCGAGGCGTTCGCGGAGGCACTCGAGCGAGCGCTCGACGAGACGCCGGAGCGCGGGCTCGCCCACGCCGCACAATTCACGTGGCGCGCGTGTGGCCAGGCCGTCTTGGCGGGCTACGAAAGCGCTCTGCGAGACTGACGGCGATGCGCGTCGGTTTGGACGTCACGCCGCTCGCCCTGACGAAGGCGGGCGTCGCGCGCCACATCGCCGGCCTCCTCTCCGGGTTTGAAGGCAAGCCGGACATCGACCTGCGTCGCTACGCGTTCGGCGGCCACAACCGGGCCCTCGTCCCGGTTCGCGACGCGGGCTGGTACCTCGCCGCGCTGCCTGCCCGCGCGCGCCGTGACCGCGTGGACGTCCTCCACTGCCCGTCGCAGCGGGCGCCGATCCGTTCGCGCGTGCCGCTCGTCGTGACGATCCACGACCTCGCCGTGCTGCGGCACCCGGAGACGTTCAACCGCTGGACGCGCGCGTGCAGCAGCGCCCTGCTGCCGCGCGTCGTCCGCGCGGCCGAACGCGTGATCGCCGTCTCCGAGTTCACGCGCCGGGAGCTGGTGGAGCTGTTGCGCGTCCCGGACGGCAAGGTGCGCGTCATTCCCAACGCGGTTGGGCCGCCGTTCGGGCCGGAAGGGAAGGCGGCAGAAGGCGATTACATCCTCGCCGTCGGGACGCTCGAGCCGCGGAAGAACCTCGACCGGCTCCTCGGGGCGTTCGAGCGGGCCGGCCTGAACGGGACGCGCCTGCTCGTGACCGGCGCGCGCGGCTGGGGCAACGTCGAGCCGGCCGGCCGGAGTGTGCAGTGGCTCGGCTTCGTCCCGGACGAGGAGCTGGCGCGGCTCTACCGGGGCGCGCGCTGCGTCGCCTACGTTTCGGCCTACGAGGGATTCGGCCTGCCCGTCCTCGAGGCGATGGCCTGCGGTGCACCCGTGGTCGCGGCCAGCACCGGAGCGGGGCCGGAGGTGGGCGGTGACGCGGCGGTGCTCGTCGATCCGCTCGATCACGAGGCGATCGCCGCGGGGCTCCTCGAGGCGATCGACCGCGCGGGCGAGCTTCGTGAGCGCGGACTGGCTCGCGCCCGCGACTTCGACTGGAAGCGCGTGGCGGAGGCGACCGTCGATGTCTACCGCGAGGTGGCGACGTGATCCTGATCGACGCCGATGCGCTCGGCCGGCAGCGCACCGGCAACGAGACCTACATCCGCGAGCTCCTGCGCGAGCTGGCGGCCCGCGCGCCCGACCTTCAGCTCGCAGCGGTCACGCGCCACCCGGAGCTCGTCCCCGAGGGCATCGAGGCGATCGAGCTGCGAGCGCGCCACCAGCTCGTGCGTATGTCATGGCAGCTCCCGCGCCTGCTGCGCAAGCTCCGGCCGCGCGTGGCGCACTTCCAGCACGCGCTCCCGCTCGGCTACTCGGGGTCGTCCGTCGTCACGGTGCACGACCTCTCCTTCGAGCGCGATCCCAGCTTCATGGGCCTGCGCGATCGGGTCGTGTTCCGGACGACCGTGCCGCGTTCGGCCCGCCGAGCCTCACGGGTGATCGTCGTCTCCGAGCAGACGAAGCGCGACCTGATCGAGCTCGCCGACGTGCCGGCCGAGCGGATCGTCCTCGTGCCGAACGGCGTCGCCGAGCGTTTCAGCCCGGAGGGCCCGCAGACGACGAACGGCCGGCCCTACGCGCTCGTCGTCGGCTCGCTCGAGCGGCGCAAGGACCCGCTCACGGCGGTCGAGGGGCTCGCGCTGCTCGACGGCGGAGACCTGCGGCTCGTCTTCGCCGGCCCTGACCGGGGCGACGGCGAGGCCGTCCGCGTCGCGGCTGCCCGCCACGGCCTGCAGCAGCGCGTGGAGCTCAAGGGTCACGTCCCCGACGACGAGCTCGCAGCCCTCTACCGCGGAGCCGAGTGCCTCGTCTTCCCGTCCCGCGACGAGGGCTTCGGCCTGCCGCTGCTCGAGGCGATGGCCTCCGGAGTTCCGGTCGTCGCGACCCGAGCCGGCGCGCTGCCGGAGATCGCGGGCGGCGCGGCGATCCTCGTCGAGCCCGGCAACCCCGTCGAGCTGGCAGGCGGGATTGAGCGAGCGCTCGCCGACCGCGAACGGCTCGTCGCGGCCGGCTTCGAGCGCGCGAGGCAGTACAGCTGGGCCGAGACCGCGGAGCGAACGCTCGCCGTCTACCGGAAGCTCTTGTGAGAGGCGTCGACGCGCTGGTCGTCTGGACCCCGGGTGACGAGGACCCGACGGCGGCGCTCGAGTCGCTGCTTCCTCAGGTCGACACGCTCGTGTTGGTCGCAAACGGCGGCAGACCGGAGCGGGTTCCGGAAGGCCTGACGTTCGTCGACAACGACCGCCGGCTCGGGATCGGCGCGAACATCAACAAGGGCATCGCGGCCACGAACGCGCCGTTCGTCGTGACGGCCAACCCCGACACCTTCGCCGAGCCTGGCGCGCTCGAGACGCTGCGCGCGTTCGCCGAGTCGCATCCGCGCTGCGCGATCGCCGGCCCGCAGCTCCGCTACCCGGACGGCACCTGGCAGCCGACGCGCCGCGCCTTCCCGACGGTGCGCGGCACGATCGTCCGCCGCACGCCGCTGCGGCTGCTGCTCAAGCCGCAGGAGCGCCAACGATCGCACTATCTCTTCGACGAGCGGCCGACGGAGCCCACGCAGGCCGAGTGGATCGTGAGCGCGTTTCTGCTGCTGCGGCGCGAGGCGATGGACGAGCTCGGCGGCTACGACCCCGGCTTCCGGCTCTACGGCGACGAGATCGACCTCGCCTACCGCGCGCACAAAGCCGGCTGGGAGCGCTGGTACGTGCCCGAGGCGGTCGTCATCCACGACCACCAGGCCGTGACCGACAATCGCTTCTTCACGCGCAGGACGCTGTGGCACTGGCGCAGCATCGCGCGCTTCGTGCGGAAGCACCCCGAGACGCTACGCGCGCTTTGAGACCGCGTAGTACCGGTAGCCCGACAGCGCGTTGGCGGCGTC
>DATDFL010000251.1:0-12615 GCA_036522595.1 Gaiellaceae bacterium | reverse complement strand
GCCACCACCGCCGCTTCTGCCACCACCGCCGCTTCCGCCCGGGCCGCCGGCACCGCTGCCTCCGGGAGCCCCGCCTCCGCCTGGAGGGCAGGGGTCGGGATCGAACGGCCAGAGCGGCTCTTCCTCGTCGGGGTCCACAACCGGTAGCACCGGCACTAGCAGCAGCGCCAACGGCACCTCGTCCCGGGCAGCCGCAGGAAGCGTTCGTCTCTCGCGTCGTCGGTTCTCGACCAGCGGCCCGAGGGGCAAGCGCGGCACGGTCGTCGCCTTCCGCCTCCGCGCGCCGGCGACCGTCGTCTTCACCGTGCGCGGCCCGAGCCCGAGCTGCGGCGTCGCCGGCAAGAAGTTCGTGCGCGGCCGGCGAGGGGTCAACAAGGTCCGCCTGAACGGCCGCTTCGGCCACCATCGCCTGGCGCCCGGCACCTACGAGATCGTCGTCGTCGCTCGACGCGGACACACAAGGAAACGGGTCGGCCGGATTTCGATCCAGGTCGTTCCTCCGGGCAGCGGCGTCGGGCGGGGCTCGGCGCCCGCCTTCAGCTGCGCGGCTTCCCCGGTCACACAGAGCGGCATTCCGGGCGTTGCCCTGTTCATCTCTCCGCCGAGTCAGAACCGCAGCAGCCCACCCGCGCAGTCCGATCCGAAATCGGCGAAGGCGCCGAGCCGAAGCGGCGTCCTCGGCGCGCCGCCCTTCCACATCGGCGGCGGCGGAACCGACTGGCTGCTGGCCATCCTTCTCTACTCGACGCTCGGTCTCGGCGGCGCCGTCTTGCTCGTCCACTTGGTGCGGTACTTCCGAGACCCATTCAGGCGGTACAACTAGGCTCCCCGCGTGATCGAGCAGGCCTTTGGCCAAAGCTCGCTGTGGTCGCTGGGCGTCGAGGAGGAGGTGATGATCCTCGATGCCGAGACGCTGGCGCTGGCACCCGGGGTTGCCGGGCTGGTCTCCTGGGCGGAGGGGCGCTCCCTGCCGGGCGTCCTGAAGATGGAGCTGCTCGCGTCGATGATCGAGCTCGCCACCGGGGTCTGCGAGACCCCGGCCGAGGCCCTCGCCGCGCTCGTGGAGCTGCGGGCCTGCGCCGCCGAAGGGGCGCGCGAGCAGGGTCAGGTCGTCGCCGCGGCCGGCACGCATGCGTTCAGCCTGCCGACCGCGCAGCAGATCGCCCCCGACCCGCGCTACCGCGAGTTCGTCGAGTACGCGGGGATCTCGGCGCGGAGGCAGGCGGTCTGCGGGCTCCACGTCCACGTGGGGATGCCCGGGCCCGACGAGTGCATGGCCGCGCTCGAAGGCGTGCTCGCCTGGCTCCCCCTCATCCTCGCGCTGTCCGCGAACTCGCCGTTCATGAGCGGTGAGGAGACCGGGCTCGCCTCGAGCCGCGCGGAGGTGCTCGCGCAGCTGCCGCGCGCCGCGGCCCCGCCGCAGTTCGACTCATACGCGGAGTGGGAGGCGTTTGTGGAGCGGTTCGTCGAGCTCGGCCTCGCCGACGGCTACACGCGCTTCTGGTGGGACATCCGGCCGCACCCGCGCTTCGGCACGCTCGAGATCCGCGTCCCGGATCAGCCCACCTCCGTTGAGCTGACCGCGGCGTTGGTCGCGCTGCTGCAGGCGCTCTGCAAGACCGTCGTCGAGGGGCCGCCGCCGAAGCCGGCGCAGCGCGGCGACTACGCCCAGAACCGCTGGGCTGCGCTCCGGTTCGGGCCTCGCGCGAAGCTGATCCACCCCGACGGTGACCGCGTCCTGCCGGCGCCGGAGCTGACGTACGAGCTGCTGGCGCTGATCGAGCCGGCAGTCCGCGAGCTCGGCAGCGTCGAGCTCATCCGGAAGCTCGACCCGACCCGCTGCGAGGGCGACCGCCAGCTCGAGATCGCGCGGAAGGAGAGCCTCGAGGCCGTCTGCGCGGACGTCGCCGAGCGGACGGTACGATCGGCGTGATGCTGCAGAGCGAGACGCTTCAGGTCGACGGCATCCGCTGCGAGCGGTGTGTCTACCGGCTGGCGGGCGCGCTCGAAGGCCACGAGGGCCTCGAGCTGGCGACGGCGAACCTGATGGGCCAGGTTCGCCTGGAGTGGGACGACGAACGCACCGACCGCGAGGCGATCGTCGCCGCCCTCTCCAAGGCCGGCTTCAGGCCGCTGGTCTAGGGACCCTCGTGCGGGTCGGGCGGGATGCTCGGCGGGCGGCCGTGCGGGCCGGGATCGCTCTGCCCTTCCCTGATTCGAGCTGTGCGCTGGGCGGCCGGCTCGATGCCGGTTCGTAGCTCTTCCTGCTCGGCGGTGCGAGCCGGGTCGTCCGGCAGCACATCGCCGTACCCTTCGGTCGCCGGCGCGGGGTCTCCCGCGGCGAGCCCGTAGTGCTCCGCGACGGCGCGGTGGTCGACCTGGCCGTCTTCCACCTTCGGAGACGCGTCGACGAGTTCGCTCGAAACCGACAGCCGCACGACCTGCTCCGACTCGTCTTCGTGCGCGAGGACCATCGGGACGGCATGCCGCTTCTTGAGCAGGAGTCCGTTTTCGACGATCAGGTTGTCGCCTGTGACCTCGACGACGTGGCCGACCTTTCGGTCGTCGCTCGTGATGACTTCGTAGCCTTCCATGACGGCCCGCGTACCCATTTGGGGCAGGCGCTAATCGGGAATGGCAGGGCCCTCTCGGCCGTTGTTTACTGAAAATCGGCAATTGCTAGGGTGGCCGCGATGAGCGAGACAACGCCCGAAGCGGAGCCCCGGAAGTTGGCCGAAGAGGCTCGCGACCGCGTTCGTTTCGAGGAGGAGGCGCTCGCACTCGCCGACCAGGTCTATCGGGTCGCACGGCGGCTCGTGTCCACCCGGGAAGAGGCAGAAGATCTGATGCAGGAGACCTACGCGAGAGCTTTCCGGTCCTGGCAGTCGTACCAGCCGGGCACGAACCTGCGCGCGTGGCTGCTCCGCATCCTCACGAACCTGAACATCGACCGCGGCCGGCGCGTCCAGCGCTCGCCCGATACGCAGCCGCTGGAGGAGGGCGACTACTTCCTCTACAACAAGCTCGAGGCGAACGGCGAGTCCGACGAGGAGCGGGTCGACCGACGGCTCTCCCAAGATGATGCGGTGGCCGCGCTCTCGGAGGTACCGCACGACTTCCGCGACGTGCTCGTGCTCGTCGACATCGGCGACTTCAGCTACGCGGACGCGGCGCAGATCCTCGACATCCCGATCGGCACCGTCATGTCGCGCTTGCACCGCGGGCGGCGTATCCTGAAGAAAGAGCTCGCAGAGCGAACAGTCGGGAGCAATGTGTGATGGCCCTGAGCTTCGAGGCGGATCCTTGTGCCAAGTGCGAAGAGGTCCTGCAGGAGTTTCTGGATCGAGAGCTCAACGACGCGGAGCGGGCCGAAGCCGAGAAGCATCTGGACGAGTGCAGCTACTGCCGCAAGCGCTACCGGTTCGAGGTCGAGCTGCGCCGGTTCGTCAGGCAGGCGGTCGTCGAGGAGATGACGCCTGACCTGAAGGCGAAGCTCTCCGCTCTGCGGACGCCGCTCTAGGCGTCTAGCCGCAGGCCGCGCTCGGCGGACCGGCGATCACGACGAGGCGGTTCGGGTTCTTGCCGCCCGGAAGCGGGCTGACGGTTCCGCAGCCGAGCTGGTCCGCGAGCCGCCGCGCGTAGGCCTCGCCGCCCGGCTCGAAGTAGACGACCGTCTGGCGGTATCCGAAGCGCCCGGCCTTGCCGACGCGCTCGATCCGGTAGCCGAACGAGCCGACCTTGCTCGCGAGCCGCTTGGTGAAGTTGATGTCGCCGCCGCCGTTGAGCACCGCGACGCTGAACTTCCAGGGTGGCGGGAGCTGGGCCGCGGCGGCCGAGCCGGTCGAGCCAGAGCGGCCAGCGGCGAACGAGACCGCGGCAGCGAGGACGACCGCCAGGAGCGCCGAGACAGCGATCGCGAGCCAGCGGCCGAACGGCTTCGTCGGCGCCGGGCCCGCGGGGAGGCCCGAAAGTCGCTTTGCTTCGCGCTCGTCGATCTCGAGCGCCGTCGCGTAGCGCAGGAGCGCAAGGACAGCTGCCTCGCTGCTCGGGAAGCGGTAGAGGCGGCCTTCCTCGAGCCACTCGACCTGGTCGGGCCAGAGGCTGGCGCGCTTCGCGGCGTCCTCGATCGTCAGCTTTCGCTGTAGGCGAAGGCTTGCGAGCGCCGAGCTTTGCTCGGCAGGAAGGGTTTCGAGCGAGTTGGCTAGCTCCACGGCTCAAACTTCATCGGCGAAATCGACGTCTCCTGGAGGCCCTAGATCGTCGCAGGAGACGAGGACGGCGTCGAGGGTCCGCGCGCCTTCGTCCGGAATCGTGTTCCAGGCGCTGCGGGCGAGCAGCACGGGGTGGAGGCGCACGCCGCCGTAGGTCGCGGCGACGACCTCGGCATTTCCGTCGCGCCAGGTCGCGATGACGCGGTCGATCGCGGTGGGGTTGAGGTTCGGCCCATCCCCGAGCACGACGACGGCGGCTTTCGCTTCGGCAGGGAGCGCCTGGAGCCCGCAGCGGAGGGACGCCCCAGGCCCGCGCTCCCAGTCGGGGCAGTGGACGGTGGGCGCGGAGACCTCGAGCGCGTGGGCGCCGAGCACGACGATGATTCCGTCGACGGAGCTCTCCCGAACGCGCTCGAGAACGGGCTCGAGCAGCACCTGCTGCTTCGGCGACCCGAACCGGCTCGAGGCACCGGCCGCAAGGACAACCGCCCAAACCCCGGTGTCAGCCACTGGCGCCGAAGTGTGACGATTATGTGACGGCTTGCAACGCGCGGCGGATCAGGGGACGCGCCAGCTCGACCTTGTACGCCGTGCCGGGCAGGGGCGTGGCCTGGTCGAGGTCTGCTTCAGACTCGATCCGCCACGGGATCGGCGCAACCCCGGCGAGTGCCAAGCGAACGCCGTCGGCAAATCGTGCGGCGGCGACTCCGACCAGCGGGAACGCCCAGCGGGCCCGGTCCATCGCCTTGACGTACGTGCTCGCCTCGGGTCGCGGAACGTCGAGCTCGAGGATCAGCTCGCCCGGCTCGAGCGCGGTCACGTCGCGGTCGTCCTCGGTGGGCAGCCGGTACAGCTCCTCGAGCCCGAGCTCCCGCTGCGAGGTCCGCAGCCGCGCGCCCAGAGCGAGCAGCGCCGCGGCCGGATCCGAGGGATGCGCCGAGGCGCAGCGCTGGTTGCCGAAAATCGCATGCTCCCGGTGCGCACCCTCGCGCGCGTGACAGCGGGACCCGCCGTGCAGGAAGCACGGAAAATCGAGGCGCCAGTACCAGCAGCGCGTCGCCTGGAGGAGATTGCCTCCGATCGTCCCCATGGAGCGCAGCTGCGGCGAAGCGGCCAGTGTGCATGCCTCGCGCAAAGCAGCCGGAATCTCCGGATCGACCTCGAGCTCGGCCAGCGTCGTCCCCGCTCCGATCTTCGTCCCGTCGATGCCGCGCGGAACGATCTCGCGCACGTCGACGAGCGTCTCGGCTTCGACCAAACCGTCGCGCAGCAACGGCACGAGGTCGGTTCCCCCCGCGAGCGGGAACCCGCCGCCGTTCAGCTCCTCGAGGCTAGACGGCTGCCGGAGCTCCACGCGCCTTCTCCCGAGCCTCGTGGAGCGCCCGCAGCATCTCCTCGCGGGACACAGGCAGCGAGCGAACGTCCGCCCCGGTCGCGTCCCGGATCGCGTTCACGATCGCGGCGGCGGTTGGCACGATCGGCGGCTCCCCGAGGCCCTTCGAGCCGAGGTTCGTGAGGTGCTCGTCCGGAATGTCGAGCAGCTCGACCACGATCTCCGGCACGTCGGCGATCGTCGGCAGCTTGTACGCGTCCAGCGACTGCGTCAGCACGACGCCCGACCGCGGATCGACCAGCCGTTCCTCCGAGAGCGTGTGCCCGACTCCCTGGATGATCCCGCCCTCCACCTGGCTCTGCGCGCCCAGCGGGTTGATCACGCGTCCAACGTCGTGGATCGCCGCGATCCGCTCCACGCGCACCTCGCCGGTCTCGACGTCCACGGCCACGTCCGCGACCTGGATCCCGAACGTCAGCACCTGCATCCCGGTGGGGTTCGGCCCGCGCGCGCCCTTCCCGAGGATCTGCCCGTCGTCGAGCAGCCCGGTCACTTCCTCGAGCGGCCACGACCCGCCGTCGGACGAGACGACCTTGCCGCCCTGCAGCGAGAGCACCCGCTCCTCGAGGTGGTACCGCTGCGCCGCGATCTCGACGATCTGCCGCGCGGCGTCCGCCGCGGCCGCGCGCACCGCCGGCCCCATCGACGGGGTCGTCGACGATCCGGCCGAGATCGACGCGTACGGGCCGCGCGACGAGTCGCCGAGCGACACCCGAACGCGATCCAGCGGCAGCCCGAGCTCCTCGGCAGCGATCTGCGCCATCGCGGTCCGCGTGCCGGTGCCGATGTCCTGCATCGCCGTGACCACGGTCACCCGGCCGTCCGAGCCGACGCGGACCCACGCGTACGAAGGCGGCCCGCCGCCCCCGTACCAGATCTGGCTCGCGAGCCCGACCCCTCGCCGCCACGTGTCGTCGGACCGGGCTCGCACCTCCTCCCGTCGCGCCCAGTGCGGCTCTGCGCGCCGGTAGCACTCGAGCAGGTTCTTCGACGAGTAGGGCCGCCCCTCTACGAGGTCGTTGTCCGCGTGGTTCCGCGTCCGCAGCTCCAAGGGATCGATCTCCAGCCGAGCCGAGAGCTCGTCCAGCAGGCACTCGAGCCCGAACGTCCCCTCGACGAACCCGGGAGCGCGGAAAGCCGCATTCGGCGGCAGGTTCAGCTTCGCGCCGTAGGTAAGCGTGCGGACGTTCTCGCAGCCGTAGAGCATCTCCATCGGCCCATAGGTCGGGCCCGACCAGCCCTTCCAGCCGACCGCGTTCACGAACTCGCCCTCCAGCGCGACGATCGTGCCGTCGGAGCGAGCCGCCGCGCGCAGCCGCTGGATCGTCGAGTTCCGGTTCCCGGTCGCGAGATTCTCCTCGCGCCGCGTCAGGGCGCACCGCACCGGCCGCTTGGTCTGCGTCGCCAGCGCGATGGCGATGAACGTCTGGGCGTGGGCGCCGTTCTTCGCGCCGAAGCCGCCGCCCATGTAGTTGCAGATGACGCGGATGCGATCGGGCGGGAGGTCGAGCTCCGACGCGATGTCGTCGCGGACGCCCCAGATGAACTGGGTCGAGATGTAGACCTCGAGCGTGTCGCCCTCCCAGCGGCACACGGACTGGTGGGTCTCGAAGGAGTTGTGGAGGACGGTCTGCGTCCGGTACTCGGCCTCGACGACGACGTCCGCGTCCGCGAAGGCCGCGTCGACGTCGCCCCGCTCGTACCGGCGCGGATCGTCGTGCAGCTCCTTTCGGCGCACGGCCTCCTCGGGATCGAGGAGCGGCTCGAGCTCTTCCCACTCGACGTCGATCAGCTCCAGGGCCTCGCGTGCGAGCCGCGGGCTGTGGGCGGCGACCGCGGCAACCGGGTCGCCGTGGAAGCCAGGCTCCGAGGTCAGCACGTTGCAGTCGTCCGGGCCGATGACGCCCAGCACCCCCTCGGCCTCGCGCGCCCGGCTCAGGTCCATCTGCTTCACGCGCGCGCGTGCGTAAGGACTGCGCAGCACGGCGGCGTGCAGCATCCCGGGCAGCACGACGTCGGCGGTGTAGATCGCCTCCCCGCGGGCGCGCTCGTAGCCGTCGATGCGCGGCACCGGCTGCCCGACGGTCTCGCGCGGCCCTTGCGGCCACGGCTCGATCGCCGCGTCCTCCTCGACGACCACCCACTGCTCGGTGTAGCGGCCCTCGACTTCCTTCTCCGTGCGGATCAGTCGCGCCATGTGAGCAGCGCCTCCTCGATTCTCGGATACGTGCCGCAACGGCACAGGTTGCCCGCCATCGCGTGGCGGATGCGGTCGGGCGTCGGGTCGGGATCGGCCTCGACGAGCGCGGCCGCCGAGACGATCTGGCCCGGGGTGCAGAAGCCGCATTGCAGGGCGTCGGTCCGGACGAACGCGTCGACCAGCGGATGGTCGCGAAGCCCTTCGATCGTGGTCACCTCGCGCCGGCCGACGGTGTGGACAAGCGTGATGCACGAGAGCACGGGCACGCCGTCGAGCTGCACCGTGCACGCGCCGCAGTGGCCCTCGCCGCAGGCGACCTTCGTACCGGTCAGGCCGAGCGGGCCGCGGAGCGTCTCGGCCAGCGTCTGGCCGACCGGCGCCTCGACCTCGTACTTCGCTCCGTTTATCCGCAACTCAAGCCCCACTGGTCACCGCCAGGATGTCCGCGAGGTGCACGAGCCGAAACGTCGTCCGCGAGACGATCCGCTGCTCGCCCTCGTCGTCGAGCTCCGGAAGCACGCGCCAGAGGTCTCGCGCCGCCTCCAGAAGCTCGCGGATCCGCTCGCGCTCCTCCTTGTGGCCGTCGCGGTCCGCGGTCGCGTTCAACGCGAGCCCCAGGACGCCGATCGTGTCGGCCTGCCGCGTCCAGAGCAGCGGCGTCGCCATCGAGAGGTACTGGTGGATCCGCGCGAACGCCATCGGCTGCGAGAACGTACCGCCGCCGCTCGGCGCCGTGAGCGGCACAGGCTCCTCGCCGTCGGCGATCCGCGAGGCGTTTCCCCAGAGCATCTCGCGAAGCTGGTCGTCGCTGAACCCCGCGAGCTTCGCGGTGCGCACCGAGATCAGCAGCGAGCTCGGCTGCTGCCCGTACGGATAGTCCGACGCGTAGACGATTTGCTCGGGCGAGACGAGATGGAACAGCGAAAGCAGGTCGATCGGGCTCCAGACCGACGTGTCGAAGAAGACGCCCGGGCGACCGCCGAAGTAGCCCGCCAGCTCGGCGAGGTCGGCGATCCCGCCGTGCGCGATGATCAGCTGCGCCCCTGGATTCGCCTCGACGAGCCGGTCGAGGTGGTCCGCGATCGGCGGTAGTCCGCGACCGCCGTGGATCAGGATGGGGACGCGCCGCTCGGCGGCGAGCTCGAAGATCGGCGCCAGCCGTTCGTCGTTGAGGAGGAACCGCTGCGCGCGCGGGTGCAGCTTGATCCCGCGAGCGCCGGCATCGATGCAGCGCCGAGCCTCCTCGACCGGTTCCTCGGCCAGGTCGAGCCGCACGAACGGGATCAGGCGTCCCTCCGAGCGCTTCGCGTACTCGAGGCTGCGGTCGTTTGCCGCGCGGAAGGCGGGATGGCGGTCGGGCTCGTCCAGGCAGAACATGAAGCAGCGCCGGATCCCGTAGCGGTCGTTCAAGCGCTCGAGGTCATCGTAGAGGCCGACCATCCCGTCGATGTCGTGCCCGAGGTGCACGTGCGCGTCGAAGACCTCGGTTCCCTGCGGGATCTCGCGCTCGAGCTCCTCGTCGTAGCCGGCGATTAAGGACTGGGCCCGTTCGAGCACGCCTTCCACGTTGATCGAGTCTAGATGTACGATCCTGCCCGCCGTGTCAGAGATCCTCATCTATGCCGACTCGATCCGCTCTCCCGAGATGCGGCACGAGGTGCCGCTCGGGGTTCCCGATCCGTTCCTGTATGCGGAGCGCGAGGGGAAGGGCAGCGTCGTCGCCAGCTCCTTCGAGCTCGGACGCATCCACGAGGTGGCGCCGGAGCTCGAGGTGCTGCCGATGGAGGAGTTCGGCATCGACGAGCTCTACGCGCAGGGGCTGACCCGCGACGAGATCGAGCTCGAGGTCATCCTGCGCGCGGCGCGGCGCTTCGGGCTCGAAAGCGTCTCCGTGCCCTCGACCTTCCCGCTCGAGGTCGCCGACCACCTGCGGGCCAACGGCATCGAGGTCAAGGCCGACCGCGAGCTCTTCCGGAGCCGCCGCCGCGTCAAGAACGAGGCGGAGCTTGCCGGCATCAGAAAGGCACAGCGGGCCGCGGAGGCCGGGATGGACGCGGCGAGAAAGCTGCTGCGGGCCGCCGAGCGGCAGAACGGCAGCCTCGTCGTCGACGGCGAGCCGCTGACCTGCGAGCGCCTGAAGCTCGCGGTCGAGCAGGCATTCAGCGAGCACGGCGTCTTCGCGGACGAGTTCATCGTCTCCCACGGCGCCCAGACCGCCATCGGCCACGACATGGGCTCGGGCCCGATCGCGCCCAACGAGCCCATTTGCCTCGATCTCTTCCCGCGGGACCGTGAATCCGGGTGTTACTCCGACATGACGCGAACGTTCGTCGTCGGCGAGCCCTCGGACGAGCTGCTCGAGTACCACAAGCTCTGCCGCGAGGCGCTCGACCGGTCGGTCGCTGCGGTCAAGCCGGGAATTGCCGGCAAGGAGCTGAACCGGATCGCGTCGGCGATCTTCGAGGAACACGGCTTCCCGACGCTGCTCTCCAAGCAGCCCGGGGAGGTGCTCAAGGACGGCTTCTACCACTCGCTCGGCCACGGGGTCGGGCTCGAGGTGCACGAGGATCCTGCGCTGGGCCGCGGTCCGGGCGAGCTCGTCGCCGGTGACGTCATCGCGGTCGAGCCGGGCCTCTATCGCAACGGTTACGGCGGCTGCCGGCTCGAAGACCTCGTGCACGTCACCGAGGACGGCGGGGAAGTCCTCACCGACTACCCGTACGACCTGACGCCCTAGACGCCACTAGGCAGTTTCACCAGGTAACCCATCGGGAATCGATAGGTCCCGATAGTTACTCCGGAAGGAGGGTACTCATGGCCGTTCTCGCTGAGGAACGCGCACGGCCGACGCTCGTGGAGCTCGCCCCCGTGGCAGACCCTGCTCCACTCGGGCTAGCGGCCTTTGCGCTGACCACGTTCATGCTCAGCGGCCACAACGCGACGTTCATCCCCGACATCCTCTGGGTTGGGCTCGCGCTCTTCTACGGCGGCACCGTTCAGCTGCTTGCCGGGATGTGGGAGTTCCGCAATCGCAACGTCTTCGGCGCGACCGCGTTCTCGACCTACGGCGGATTCTGGCTCGGGCTCGGGATCACGGTGGTGCTCCTGGAGACCACGAAGATCGGAGCGGGGCTCACGCCGACCGACATCGGCAACGGCGTCGCCTGGTTCCTCGTCGCCTTCGCGATCTTCAACACGTACATGATGCTGTGGGCGCTCCGCGTCAACATCGCGGTGTTCGCGGTCTTCCTGACGCTGGAGATCACGGAGATCCTGCTTGCCATCGGCAACTTCAAGGTGGCCCACGGCGGTAGCCCGTGGATCCTGCACGCCGGCGGCTGGGTCGGCATCATCACCGCCGCCGTCGCCTGGTACACGTCCGCGGCCGGAGTCGCAAACGGGATGTCGGTGAAGCCGATCCTCCCCGTAGGCGCCCCGCTGTGGGATCGCCTCCCGATCTTCTCGCAGCTCGGCTCGCCGATGCCGAGGCGCACGGAGGCTTAGGATGTCCGAGGTGACAACGGGCGGGCACGCGATCGAGACGATCCTGCTCGAGGAGCGGCGGTACGAGCCGCCCTCCGACTTCGCCGCGCAGGCCAACGCGACGCCCGACATCTACAACCAGGACTTCGACGAGTTCTGGGAGACCGAGGGGCGCGAGCGCGTCTCCTGGTTCCAGGACTTCGAGAAGCTCTGCGAGTGGGAGCTGCCGTACGCGAAGTGGTACCTCGGCGGCAAGCTGAACGTCACCTACAACTGCGTGGACCGCCACGTCGAGGCGGGTAACGGCACGAAGGTCGCCTACTACTGGGAGGGCGAGCCGGAGGACGAGCGGAGGACGATCACCTTCGAGGATCTCCAGAAGGACGTCGTTCGCTTCGCCAACGCGCTCAAGAAGCTAGGCGTCAAGAAGGGCACCCCGGTCGGGATCTACATGGGTATGGTCCCCGAGCTCCCGGTCGCGATGCTCGCCTGCGCCCGAATCGGCGCTCCGCACACCGTCGTGTTCGGCGGCTTCTCGGCCGACTCGCTGTCAGGCCGCCTCAACGACATGGAGTGCGAGCTCCTGATCACGCAGGACGAGGGGCTCCGTAACGGCGCTCCCGTGCCGCTGAAGAAGAACGCCGACGACGCGCTCGACGACTCGCCCACCGTCAAGCAGGCGATCGTCTACCGCCGCACCGGCGGCGACGTCCAGATGAAGGAGGGCCGCGACCTCTGGTGGCACGACGTCATCGAGGGTGAGTCCGACGACGCTTCGACGTGCCCGTGCGAGCCGATGGACTCGGAGGACCTGTTGTACCTCCTCTACACCAGCGGGACGACGGCCAAGCCGAAGGGGATCGTGCACACGACGGCCGGCTACCTCGTCGGCACGTCCGCGACCCACTACTACATCTTCGACATCAAGCCCGACTCGGTGTACTGGTGCGCAGCCGACATCGGCTGGGTCACCGGGCACAGCTACATCGTCTACGGGCCGCTCTGCAACGGCACGACCGGCGTCCTCTACGAGGGCGTGCCGAACTACCCGGACAAGGACCGCTGGTGGGCGATCATCGAGCGGTACAAGGTCGACATCCTCTACACCGCGCCGACGGCGATCCGGACGCACATGGAGTGGGGGCCGGAGTACGCGCAGCAGCACGACCTCTCCACCCTGCGCCTGCTCGGATCGGTCGGCGAGCCGATCAACCCCGAGGCGTGGGTCTGGTACCGCGAGCACATCGGGGGCAACCGCACGCCGGTCGTCGACACGTGGTGGCAGACCGAGACCGGAATGGTCCTGATCACCGCGCTGCCCGGCGTGA
>DATDFL010000250.1:0-3322 GCA_036522595.1 Gaiellaceae bacterium | reverse complement strand
GTTCGGACGCCGCCGCCGCCACCGCCCCCGCCGCCGGCCCCGCCGCCGCCCGCGTCGAAGCCGCCACCGCCGCCTCCTCCCGCGCGGAAGTGGGTCTACTGGCTCTCCGACGACTTCACCGACCCCGCTGTCGACTTCGATCTCTGGGGCCTCGACACCGGGGGCAAAGGCGTGAGCGCGACCGAGCAGAACGGCAGGCTCGAGTTCTCCGTCGCTCCTGACATCCAGACCGACGCCACCCACGCCGTCGCCAAGCACTACGGGACGAGATGTCTCCTCAAGGGGGACTTCGACGCGACCGTGAACTTCTCGCTGCTCACGTGGCCCGCGGAGGACGGCGTCCACCTCGCGTTCGGCGCCTGGTTCCCGCCGCCGAAGGAGAATTGGCTGTCCATCGAGCGAATCGGCGGGACAGCCGACGGGCCCGAGTACTACGGCTCGAGCATCGCGCCCGCCGGGTCGTCCCTTTCGGACGACATGAGCGGGGCCCTCCGGGTCAAGCGAACGGACGGCGTGCTCAGCGTCTACTACCGCTCCGGGAAGATCTGGAAGCGGTTCGGCTGGAAGTGGGCACCCGACCCCGCGGCGCTGGTGCTCATGCTCTGGACGAGTGACATCCTGTTCGGCCATCAGGCTGCGGTCGCAGCGGTCGACAACTTCAACGCGATCTCGGACGACGTCGTCTGCCGAGGGGCACCGCTTCCGCCCCGCAAGCGCCGGCACTAGCCGGGAGTGGGCGGGTGGGGCCGCTTCCTCGCGGCCCCACCCACTGCGCGGCCAGCCCTACCGCGCCGCGAGCCGTGCGGTTCTGTGGCTCGCGATGTGCGCGAGCTCGAACGCCTTGTGCGAGCCCCCGACACACGACGGGTTGACCGTTGCCGCATAGAACGTGGGCGTCTGGCCCTGTGCGGGGGCATCGAACGCGGTGGTGATGGCCGCGCTCGCCCCGCCGTCGTTCGTGTAGATGTAGCCCTGCCCGGTCGCCGGGTTTCCGTACTGCGTGACGCCCTGGGCACCGAGGCACTGTGCTCTCGACTGGAGCGCGGCGACCTCGCCGTTCAACGCGATGGTGCTCGCATTCAGGATCTTCACCTTCTTCTCGAGTGCCTTGACGCGGGCCGAAATGCTCTTGGCCGACCTGGACGTCGCGCTGGATGCGAACTGCGTCGCCACCACGGCGACCAGCACGACCACGAGGCCTGCGAACAGCTTGGTGGTGAGTCCCGTCCTCATTGGGCTGCCTCCTTCGCTGGGTCGGGAAAGGGACAGTCCGAGGTTGCAACGCTGCGCTAACGCGCCCCTAACGCCGCGCTGTCACGACGGCTCGACGTTGAAGCTGAACATCATCCCGCTCTCGTGATGCTCGGCGATGTGACAGTGGGCCATCCAGCGGCCGGGGTTCGTCACGTCGAGCAGGATGTCCACCGTTTCGCCGGTGCGGACGAGCACCGTGTCCTTCCAGGCGAGGTTCGGCTCGACGACCTCGTTGCGCGCGAGGATCAGGAACCGGCCCGCCCCGTGAACGTGAAACGGGTGCGGCATCGGGTGGTCTGAGTCCAGCTCGTTCACGAGCCGCAGCTTCACCTGGTCGCCGACGCGGAACGTCCAGTCGATCTGGGCGTTCTCCGCTCCGGTCTCGGCGTCGACGAGCTTCCAGCGCATGTTCGACGGGGTCGTCATTCGGTTGACCTCGACCATGTCGTCTTCCCACTCGATCCCCTGCGCCGGCTCGGCGGGCTCTTCGGGCTCGCCGTGCTGATGGTGGTGGCCGTGGTGACCGTGCCCGTGGTGGCCGTGCCCGTGGTGATGCTCGTGTCCATGCCCGGCGCCGGCTGCGGCCACGCTCTCCGGTAGGAGCTTCATGCCGCACTTCGGACAGCGATCGGGCTTGTCGCTGGTCACCTCCGGATGCATCGGGCAGACGTAGACGCCGCCCTCGGCCACGCCCAGGTTCATCTCGGCCACGAACGAGAGCGTCTTGTCGGGCGGCGCCTCGAGGAACGGTTCGATCCTCGCTCGAAGCTCTGCTGCGTCGGCGTTCGTCCGGAGGCGCGCGAACTCGTCGGCGTACGACGGCTCGGCCTCCTCGTCGGCGACGGCGATCGCCGCGAGTGGATAGGTGCGCTCGGGCGTACGGTGCTGGAGCTCGAGCTGGCCGGCCTCCGGGAAGAGCACGTCGACGACGACGCGCTCGGACGGCGCAAGCAGAACCTCCTCGACGAGCTCCTCTCGCTCGTAGTGGCCCGCGTCGGCGCCGACGAGCTTCATCTGCGCCCCCGGCAGCATCACGTTGAAGACCCGCGTGTTTGCGGTGTCCGTGAAGTAGAACCGCACGACCTCGCCGCGCTTCGCCTCCAGCCGTAGCTCCGGTTCGCCTGCGACGAGCATCACATTGCCGAAGCGGCCCATCGCCACATGGGTCGTCTCTTCGCCGAAGGCGGCGACCTGACCGTGCTCGATCAGGATGTCGTCGAGCGTGAGCAGGAGCTCGCGGTTGGCAGGCGGCCAGTAGTCGGACTCGGTCGGCGCCGCGAGGATGTTCCCGTAGAGGCCCAGCTCCTGGCCGTAGTCCTCGCGGATGTGCGGGTGGTACCAGTAGGCGCCGGGGTCGGGAACGTGCACCTGGTACGTGAAGCTCTCGCCGACGGGGATCGGGGCTTGCGTGTCGTGCGTGCCGTCGTAGCGGTTCTCGAGCCGCAGACCGTGCCAGTGCACCGTGGCGTCGATGTCGCCGCGGTTCGCGACATGAACGGTGATGGTCGCGCCTTGCGGGACCTTCAGCGTCGGCCCCGGGATTGAGCCGTTGTAGGCGAGCATCCGCACGACGGCGTCGCCGATCCGCTTCTTGACCGGCGCGATTTCGAGCTCGAACTCGTCGCCGTCCTGGAGCTCGATGAGCTCGCTCGCGCGCGCCTCGGGCAGACCCTCGGTCTCGCGCGGCAGTTCGACGAGTTCTCCGTGGTGGTGCGGGCCGTGGTCATGCATGAATAGCTCCTTTCGGCTGGTGCTCGGCGATCTTCTCAGCGATGAACTCGGCGTCGTCCTTGATGAAGCCGATCAGCGCCGAGCCGCGCGTGTGCTGCCAGGTGAGGCCGAGAAAGTAGAGGCCGGGAATGTCGGTGACGCCGCGACGGTGGCGTGGACGACCAAGCTCGTCGAGGATCGGAAGGGTGATCCAGGAGTAGTCGGGCCTGTAGCCCGTCGCCCAGATGACGACGTCGACCTCGAGCTCGCTGCCGTCGTCGAAGCGGACCGTGCGGCCGTCCGCGTCGAGGAGCCGGGGCTTGAGCTCGACTCCGTAGCGGCGGCTCAGCTCGCGAGG